>JAIFNI010000296.1 GCA_020047785.1 Clostridia bacterium | reverse complement strand
CTTGTCAGGGATTTTTATGAGGCCTATCCCAATCGATACCTGCTGCAATTGATTCAGGGTGGAACTGATATTCTGCTGAAATCGGATTGCGAGCTTCTGGTGTGCTGCGAATTGTCGATCAAGCTGGAGGAAGAGTTTGAATCAGTCCTCTTCAAGGAGGAACAGCTTGCGGTTGTCCTGCCGAAAAACCACGCATTGGCCGGTCGGAGCGCCATTCGGCTGGAACAGCTGCGGGGGGAAAAATTCATCGTTGTCTCTTCCATGCGGGGAGATGCGGATGATTCGGATGAGGCATTGAAGTACTGTCAATCCAAGCAGTTCAAACCGAGGGTGGTGATGACGGCGCCAACGGGAACAGAGGTTGCAAGGCTCGTTTCAGAGGGTATGGGAATCGCTTTGCTGTATAAGAACAGCAATGTTTCCACCATGGCGGACCAGGTTGCCATTGTTGATCTGGAGCCTCAGGTGAAATTCCCCATCACAATCCGATGGAAAAAGGACAAGGCACTGTCCGAGGCGGGAAGACTCTTTGTGGATTTTGCGATGAAGTATGGAACCAGGTGAAAGATTTTGCTTTCGGTGGCATCTGTCGCCAACAACGACTTTTTGCCATGGAGTCCTGCATGACAATTCGGCAAATCGCGTTGTGACACCAGAAACATAAAGATGATTCATGCAGATCTTGCTTGCAAAAAAAACATAATCTGATATCTGCCATGGATTCCGGTTTTGCCTCCTGCCATACTTTATTTGTAAAAATAATGTGGCGGGAGGTTTCCATGTTCACGATGAAAAAAGGACACAGGTCGCGGCTGGCTTTCATGGACCGGCAAGGGAAACAGGACGGTCCGAGAGATAAAGACTTCAGGGAACCGGATATGGAAGGGTTTGACCGCGCGGCTTTCGAGAAATCCGAATCCGCCCTTTCCGCGGCACGGAACCGTGTAATCCTTACTGAATTCCGTGATGAGATGGATCCTGGAGTTCTTGCCTATTGGGAGTCCCATGGGGTCAGGAAGGAACTGTTTGATGCCGAGGTGAACGACGGGAAGGGGAAGTATTCCATACACACGCCCCTGAATCTGGATGCAGGCAAGAAATACCCGTTGGTCTACTATTCGCACGGAGGCGCAGGGACTCCCTATCAGGCGGAAACAGCAGGGTTCTCCCTGTTGATCGCCAAGGAACAGTTTATGGCTGTTTATCCTTTCAATGGCGGTTTTTCAAACGAAGAGGCTCCTTCTGAATTCCTGAGGATACTGGAAGTGCTGAAGGTGAAAAAATATCCGGTTGATTGGAGCCGGGTGTATGTATCAGGCTATTCTTCCGGGTCGGATGCAACGGAGTCGATTGCCACAATCTGGCCGGAACTGATTGCGGCGGCGGCGCCATGTCCCGGAAGCAATGCCATGTACAACAGCCTGTGCAGAATGACGGAGGAGGCTTATGAAAAATGCAAAGCCTATCAGGTCCCTCTGTTGTGTGTGGGCGGAACAATGGATTTTGGTGACAGATATCCATTTCCCGATCGGGAGTGCTATGAGAACTTCAATATCTGGATGGAAAAGATCTGCAAAGTCAGGGAATATCAGCCAATCAGTTTCGAGGATTCCAGAATCCTGATTCAAGAAACCGAAGATAGGGTCAAGAAGGCAATCGGTGTTGATTTTCATCATACATGGATTGAACATTTTGAAGGCCGGGATTGGTTGTACGGTGAATATGATGATTCACGCATGAGACCGGTCTCGCTTTTCATATGCGGAGATGGGGTTCCCCATATCACGACAGGCTGTCATGCTTCTCTTGTCTGGAACTGGATGAAACAATGGCACAGAGACCTTGAAACAGGTGAACTGGTTTACACGCCGACACCCGAAGAGGGCTGAAGTTTTCAAGGAGAACATATGGGAAAATATGTTATTCAACGCGTGCTGCAAATGTTCGTCATCATCTGGATTGCCGGGTTCATCGTTTTTAC
This sequence comes from Clostridia bacterium, assembly GCA_020047785.1. GTDB lineage: Bacteria > Bacillota > Clostridia > DSM-8532 > DSM-8532 > JAEWSN01. The sequence goes on along the minus strand of JAIFNI010000296.1, from coordinate 4,679 downwards.
ACTGATGTACATGATGCCGGGAGATCCTGCAAAGATTCTGCTCGGAAATGACGCGACGGAAAGCACCATCCTGGCAAAAAGAGCGGAATTGGGACTTGATGCTTCCTATGTGGAACAGCTTGCAAGTTTTATGTACCATGCATTTGTCAGATTTGATTTTGGCTATTCCTGGTCATATGGCGTTCCGGTCATGCAGGAGCTGCTCGTCAGGCTGCCACGCACCTTGTTCATCGGGGTCAGCGCCATGGTGCTGAATGTTCTTCTGGGAACCTGGTTGGGCGTGTTTGCGGCCACCCATAGAGGGAAATGGCAGGATTCCCTGACAATGGTCATTGCCATGGTGTTCATTTCCGTCCCTGACTTCTGGCTGGCGCTTATGTGCGTGCTGTTCTTTTCGATCAATCTCGGCTGGCTGCCTGCTTATGGCATTGATGGTCCGCTGAGCTATGTTCTGCCCATCCTGTCCAGCGCTGTGGCGGGGATCGCCATCAATGCAAGACAGGGACGATCGTCCATGCTCGAGGTGATCCATGCGGATTTCATTTCAACAGCCAGAGCAAAGGGTCAAAAGGAAAGCGTGATTGTCAGGAAACACATGCTGCCGAACGCCATGATGCCCATCATCACGGGTGTCGGGGGCGGACTCGCCATGGTGGTGGCCGGATCTCCGATCATGGAAAGCGTCTTTTCCATCCCGGGAGTTGGTGCGTATCTGCTGGTTGGGATCAATCTGAGGGATCGTCCGATTGTGCTGGCGTGCGTCGTGTTTTTTGCCGTATTCACATCCGTTGCAATCCTGCTGATGGATCTGTGCTATGCGTTTCTGGATCCACGCATCAAAGCGCAATACGCGGCAAAGAAGGTGGGCTAGGATGAAAATGAAACAGGTGAAGCGGAATCTGAATCCTCCCCCAACCTCTTTGCAGGCCGAGTTTTTTGCCCGTATCCTTGCGGCATGGAGTGCACGGCTGGGCGTCGCGATATTGCTTTTTGTCCTGGTTGCCATTGTCCTGGGGCCGGTCATATCGCCATATGGCGTCAATCAGATGGATTTGACGCAGATTTTGGGGAAACCTTCCGCATCACACCCATTCGGATGTGATTCCATGGGGAGGGATTTGCTGACAAGACTTCTGCATGGTGGAAGATACTCGCTCCTGCTGGGATTTGCAGCCTCCATGTTCGGTGCGCTGATCGGCACGTTCATCGGGTGCATTGCCGGTTATTTCGGAGGAATCACCGAATCTCTTCTGATGCGGCTCATGGATGTCTGGAGTGCGATCCCGGGCATGCTTCTCTGTATATTGGTATCCATTGTCATGGGAGCGGGATTCTTCCCGACCGTGCTGGCACTCAGCATCGGCAGCGTGCCTGGCGGCGTGCGGATGGTGCGGGGACAAATCCTGGTCGAGAGAAAAAAAGAATATATCGAAGCGGCCGAATCCATCAATTGTTCGAAAATGAGCATCATGTTCCACCATTTGCTTCCGAATGTCATACAACCGATGATCATCATCACAACCATGGGAATCGGCAGCACGATCATCATGGCTTCCGCTCTCAGCTACATCGGACTGGGCATACAGCCGCCAACTCCTGAATGGGGCGCCATGCTGGCGGACGGGCGAAACTACATCCGGGAATTCCCTCATCTGATCACCTTTCCCGGGATTTCAATCGCACTCACGGTCATATCGCTGAATCTGCTTGGTGATGGACTCAGGGATGCATTGGACCCCAAAATGAGAAATTGACAGGAGGTGGAAACGATGAAGAGCGATACTTTTCCGGAAGCGAAAACGATGAAGAGCGATACTTTTCCGGAAGCGAAAACGATGAAGCATGTTGCCTTTCTGGATGTGAAAAATCTGGAAGTGATCTACACACAGAACAAACGGACCGTTCGTGCGGTGAATCATGTTTCGTTTCAACTGGACCGGGGTCAAACCCTGGGACTTGTCGGAGAAACCGGTGCCGGAAAAACAACCATAGCCAAAGCCTGCATGGGCATCCTGCCAACTCCGCCAGCCCGGATACTGAACGGAGAAATCTGGCTGGATGCGGAGAACATCCTTGAGATTCCGAAAGAGAAAATGCTGCGGATTCGCGGCAAGAAAATCGCGATGGTTTTTCAGGACCCGATGACCGCCTTGAATCCACTGCAGACTATCGGTGAACAGATTCTGGAGGTGATCGAACTTCACAATGCGGTCAGCAGACACGAAGGACTGAAGCGCGCCGGACAGATGCTGGAATTGGTCGGCATCCCGGCGGCACGCCATGTTGAATATCCGCATCAGTTTTCCGGCGGCATGAAACAGCGGGTTGTCATTGCCATGGCATTGGCCTGTGATCCTGAACTGCTGCTGGCGGATGAACCGACAACCGCGCTGGATGTCACGATCCAGGCGCAGGTGCTCGAACTGATCAAAGGGCTGCGCGAAAAGCTGAATACAGCCATGATTCTGATTACCCATGATTTGGGTGTCGTCGCGGAGATCTGTGACAAAGTGGCGGTCATCTATGCCGGACAGATCATTGAGTCGGGCAGCAAGGAGGACATTTTTGACAGACCGGCACATCCATACACAATCGGATTGTTTCAATCGCTTCCCAGATTGACCGCTGCGGAAAAATGGTTGAAACCCATCGAAGGGATGCCGCCGGATCCGACCGATTTGCCGGACGGTTGCTCCTTTCATCCAAGATGTCCATATGCGTCAAAGGAATGTGCACTGGCTGAACCGGATTGCATTGAAATCGGAACCGGACATTTTTGTCGCTGCACGAAATGGATGGAGGTGAGGACATGTCAGATGCACCCTTGATGGAAGTGCGCAATCTCAAGAAATTCTTCAAGGTTCCATCGGGAATGAATCATGCGGTTGATGGGGTTTCCTTCACCATCGGCAAGGGTGAAACACTTGGCGTTGTCGGGGAATCCGGCTGCGGCAAGTCGACCTTGGGAAGATGCGTCATCCGGTTGCAGGAACCGACGGACGGGCACATCTGTCTGAATGGAAAGGATATCACGCATGTCAGGGGCAAGGAATTGAAACGCGTAAGGGAACAGGTTCAGATCGTATTCCAGGATCCTTATTCTTCCCTGAATCCAAGGCACCGGATCGCGTCTACCATCACCGAACCATTGAAGCGTTCTGGCAGATTCGACAATAAATCCCAATTGCAGGAAGAAGCAAAAAGACTGATGGCACTCGTGGGGATTGACCAACGGCTGCAGCAGAGCTATCCGCATGAACTTGACGGGGGACGTCGCCAGCGCGTCTGCATTGCACGGGCCCTGGCGCTGAATCCGGATTTTATTGTATGCGATGAGCCTGTTTCCGCCTTGGATGTTTCGATTCAGGCCTCCGTTCTGAATCTGCTGATGAAACTGCAGGAAGACATGGGCATGGCCTATCTGTTTGTCACCCATGACTTGTCAGTGGTCCGACATATTTCTGACCACATCTGTGTCATGTACCTGGGACAACTGGTGGAAAAAAGCCCGACAGAAGAGCTGTTCATGCGTACGCTGCATCCGTACACCAAGGCATTGCTTTCAGCCATTCCTTCCGTGGATATCCATAAACCCATGCAGCAAATCCGATTGAGAGGGGAGATCACATCGCCAATCAATCCGAAACCGGGATGCCGTTTTGCTTCAAGATGTCCCTACGCGATGGAAAAATGTCAGGAGCCACAGCGGCTGGAAGAGATTGAACCCAATCATTTTGTTTCGTGCTGTCGGGTGCGTGAAATCTAATGCGGAAATTGAGGAATATGGATATGAAAGTGGATCGGATTGATGACAAAATCGGCATCAGCGGTTTGGATATCAGGATTGGCGTTGCCGTGCTCATCTGCTGCCTGACCTCAACGCTGTTGAATCGACTTGGGTTGCGGTATGCAAATGGCGGGATGCAATTTGAGGTGATCCAGAAAATGACTGCGTGCATCGCCTGTCTTCTGTGCTGTCAGGACAATGTGAGGGTCAGTTTTTCTTCCGGGGTTACCCGCCTGCTCATCACCGCGATTGGTGGATTGGTGGGCATGGGGGTCATCCTCTTCGACAACCTGATCGGGAATGATTGGATCATGGCTGTGATGATGATGCCGGGGATTCTGTTGACCTTGTTTTTGTGCAAGAAAGCGAAGGTGGCCTACATCCATGCCAGAATCGGCGGTGTCACCTTTATTCTGGTCACATCCACCTTTGGCGGACTGGATCGGTTCGGATATGGCCTGTTCAGGTTTGTATCCACGATCTTTGGTGTTCTCGTCGTAGTGGTTGTCACCTGGGTCTTTCAAATCGCTGCGGACAGGAAAAAAAACGTTCTGGAAGCATGACGCGATGCAGCGGGGTAATGGCTGGATGCGGCAAAAGCCGCTGCATGGCACCGAATCACGTGATTCCATGGAAGGGCGCTTTCGGGACATCGAATTCCTCGAACACATCCCCGAACGTCCAGTAGGAATAGGAATCCGCATAGTCGCCGGCCTCGCTGAGGATGCGGGCGATGTATGGCGCGTGGAAATCCGTGTCGTGCAGCGGGCAATTCGGCACATAGGAGCTGTTGAACTCCGTGATATGCAGCGGGAGGTCCCGGATGCAGGCGTAGTCCGCCATATAGCCGCGGGTTTCCTTCAGTTCGTCGATCATCCTGGTGGGTTCCACG
>JAIFNI010000136.1 GCA_020047785.1 Clostridia bacterium | reverse complement strand
ATCGGCTGCGGCGAGCGGGGCAATGAAATCACCGAAGTGCTCGAGGAATTTCCGAAGCTCATCGACCCGCGCAGCGGACAGGCCCTCATGAACCGGACGGTGCTGATTGCCAATACTTCCAATATGCCGGTTGCGGCCCGAGAAGCGTCCATCTACACCGGCATCACGCTGGCGGAATACTACCGGGACATGGGTTACGACGTGGCCATCATGGCCGACTCCACCTCCCGTTGGGCTGAAGCGCTGCGCGAGATCTCCGGACGACTCGAGGAAATGCCTGCGGAAGAAGGATTCCCGGCCTATCTGCCATCACGGCTTTCCGAGTTCTACGAACGCGGCGGCATGGTGGAGCCACTTGGCGGCGGACAAGGTTCCGTTTCCATCATCGGAGCCGTTTCCCCGCAGGGCGGAGATTTTTCGGAACCCGTCACACAGAATACGAAGCGTTTCATCCGCTGTTTCTGGGCGCTGGACAAATCCCTGGCCTATACACGCCATTACCCGGCCATCAACTGGATCAACAGCTACAGCGAATATACGCCTGACCTGGAAGAATGGTACAAATTGAATGCCGCGCCGGATTTTCTGGATGCACGCACCCGCATCAGCCGCCTGCTTCAGGAAGAAAGCAAACTGCTCGAAATTGTCAAGCTCATCGGGTCGGACATTCTGCCGGATGAGCAGAAGCTGGTGCTCGAAGCGGCAAAATGCATCCGTCAGGGTTTCCTGCAGCAGAATGCCTATCACCAGGACGACACCTACGTGCCGATCTGGAAGCAGTATCGCATGATGAAATCCCTCCTCGGCATGGTGGACCAGTCGACGAAACTGGTCACCGGAGGCGTTCCCGTCTCCGTCATCCGCAAGGCAGGCGTTTTCGAGGATATCATCCGCATCAAATACACCATCTCCAATGACGATCCTGCCGGATTCGACAAGCTGGACGAGAGCATCACGCAGACCCTGACGTCCATCGGCGGCAGTTATGCGGGCAAGGAAAGGAAGGGGCTGGCATGAGCATGGAGTACATGGGCCTGAAGGAAATCACCGGCCCGCTGATTGTGCTGGATGGCGTGGAAAATGCTTCCTACGAGGAAATGGTCACCATTTCCGTCGGGCAGCAGAAACGCCTGGGCCGCATCATACAAATCTCGGGTCAACGGTGCGTCGTACAGGTTTTTGAAGGCACCAAGGGCATATCTCTGGAGAACACCCGTACCCTGCTTCAGGGGAAACCGCTTGAACTGCCGCTTTCCAAGGAAATCCTCGGACGCGTGTTCGATGGTTTGGGACGCCCCACGGACGGACTTGGACCGATTTGCCCGGACAAGAGCTGGGATGTCAACGGCATGCCCATCAATCCGGTGGAACGCGAGTATCCCCGCAACTTCATCCAAACCGGCATCTCCTCGATTGATGGTCTGACAACCCTCATCCGTGGACAGAAACTGCCCGTATTCTCCGGTTCCGGTCTCCCGCACGACAAACTTGCCGTTCAGATTGTCAAGCAGGCCAAGATATCCGGCGCCGGCGGCGACAACTTTGCCGTGGTGTTTGCGGCGATGGGGGTCAAATACGATGTGGCCGAATACTTCCGCAGCAGTTTCCAGAAAAGTGGTGTCCTCGACCGGGTCACCATGTTCCTGAATCTTGCGAATGACCCGGTGGTGGAACGGATTGTCACACCCCGCTGCGCACTCACGGCGGCAGAGTACCTTGCCTTCGAGCATGACATGCACGTCCTGGTCATCCTGACTGACATGACGGCTTATGCGGAAGCCTTGCGTGAAATTTCATCCTCAAAGGGCGAAATCCCTTCAAGAAAAGGTTTTCCGGGCTATCTGTATTCGGATCTTGCCTCCATGTACGAGCGCGCCGGCATGATTCGCGGCAAAAAGGGTTCCATTACGCAAATCCCGATTCTGACAATGCCCAACGATGACATCACCCACCCGATTCCCGACCTCACCGGCTATATCACGGAAGGCCAGATCGTGCTCGATCGCTCCCTTCACCAGAAGGGCATCTATCCACCGATTATCGTGCTGCCGTCCCTGTCGCGCCTCATGAAGGACGGCATCGGGGAAGGGTTCACCCGTGTGGATCACCCGCAGGTGGCGAATCAGCTTTTTGCCTCGTATGCGAAAGTGCAGGATGTCCGGGCGCTGGCTTCCGTCATCGGGGAGGATGAACTGGCTGAAATCGACAAGAAATACATGAAATTCGGTCGTGTGTTCGAGGCCCGCTTCGTTTCGCAGGAACCGGATGAAAACCGTGATATGAACGACACGCTGGATCTCGGCTGGGAACTGCTCGGTCTGTTGCCGCGCGAGGAGCTGGACCGCGTTTCGCCTGAAATGCTCGACAAATATTATGTGGAAATCTCGCCCGGTGAAGGCAGGTGGGCGGAATGGACATGACCCTGTTCCCCACCAAGGGGAACCTGATTACTGCCAAGGGGACGCTTGCCCTCTCGAAACAGGGGTATGAGCTTCTCGACAAGAAACGCAACATCCTGGTGCGTGAGATGATGATGCTCGTGGACAGGGCCAAGGCCATCCAGCGTGAAATCCTGAACACGTTCACGGATGCCTACGCGGCACTGCAGACCGCCAACATCACCATCGGCATATCGGAAGTGGACCAGATCGGATTCGGCGTGCCGGAGGAAAATGGGGTTGAAATCCGCGAGCACAGCATCATGGGCGTGGACATCCCTGTCGTGACCCTGGCGGAATCCCCCTTGGAACCGACGTATGGGTTTCTTCGCACAAGCATTGCGCTGGACCTTGCCCGTGACCGGTTCAACAAGGTGAAGCGGCTGACCTGTGAAATCGCGGAAATTGAGAATGCCATCTATCGACTCGCCACCAATATCCGTCGTACGCAGAAGCGTGCCAATGCCTTGCGCAACATCATGATTCCGAAATACGAGGAAATCGTGTCCGATATCGCCAATGCCCTGGAGGAAAAAGACAGGGAAGAGTTTGCGCGTCTGAAAGTCATCAAGCGCTCGAAGGAGAAGACGAAGACCTGACCATTTCCTGCGTTGACGCTATATATTGTATATGTTATGATCAGAAAACCTAAGATGTTGTGGGCTTCCTGAAAGCCTTTACAATATGGAAGAGGGTTTCTGGTGTGTACCCTGCAGCCTGCACGGAATGCGATGGACAACCCCCGGGGAACAGAGAAACCAAAGCGGATGGAAATGTACGAAAGGGGTTCAAAGCATGATCACCATGATCAGAAAACGGGATGGCCGTGAGGTGCCGTTTACCGTGGAAAAGATCGCTAACGCCATATTCAAGTCAGCCAGTGTGACGGGAGGGAAGGATTATCAGAAATCCCTCAATTTGGCGGGACAGGTGGCTGATTATGTGGATGCCCGGTATGCTGGCCACATCCCGACGGTGGAAGAAATTCAGGATGCCGTTGAAAAAATTCTGATTGAAACCGGCCATGCGCGCACGGCGAAAGAATTCATCCTGTATCGTTCCGAGCGCACCCGTGTCCGCGAAATGAACACGCGTCTCATGAAGGTGTACGAGGATCTGACGTATCAGGATGCCGCGGACAACGATCTGAAACGGGAAAACGCCAACATCGACGGCAACACCGCGATGGGCACCATGTTGAAATACGGCTCCGAAGGGGCCAAGCAGTTCTATGAAATGTTCGTTCTCAAGCCGGAACACGCAAAGGCACACAAGGATGCGGACATACACATCCATGACATGGATTTTCTTTCCTTGACCACCACCTGCTGCCAGATTGACATCGAAAGACTGCTCGAAGGCGGCTTCAGCACCGGTCACGGTGTGCTGCGCGAGCCGAACGACATCCACAGCTACTCGGCACTGGCCTGCATCGCCATCCAATGCAACCAGAATGATCAGCACGGCGGACAGAGCATCCCGAATTTTGATCACGGCATGGCAAAAGGCGTCGTCAAGACGTATGCAAGGCTGTACCGCCAGAATTTCCTGAAAGCGGTGGAGCTTCTCTGCGAGGAGGAAGATCGCCTCGAAGAAATGCTCCCGGCCGTAACCGAGGCATTCGGGGAATTGTCGGAACAAGGTTTCATGCCGGCTCTGCATACACCGGACTCCTATTATGCAGCGGAAACCGCTATCCTTCTCCCCATCCTCGGAGAAAGTCTGCTGCAGCGCGCACGAAGATTTGCCGATCGCAAAGCACCGGTGGAAACGGAGCGGAACACCTTCCAGGCCATGGAAGCCTTCGTGCACAACCTGAATACGATGCACAGCCGCGCAGGCGCGCAGATACCCTTCAGTTCCATCAATTACGGGACGGATACGACACCCGAGGGACGCATGGTCGTGAGGAATGTGCTCCTTGCCACGGAAGCGGGCATGGGGAACGGCGAAACCGCCATATTTCCGATCCACATCTTCCGTGTGAAGGAAGGCGTCAACTACAATCCCGGCGACCCGAACTATGACCTGTTCAAGCTGGCCTGCAGGGTCAGCGCCAAACGGCTGTTCCCGAACTTCTCGTTTCAGGATGCGCCATTCAACCTCAGATATTGGCGCGAGGGACGTCCCGAAACGGAAATCGCCTACATGGGCTGTCGCACGCGCGTCATCGGAAATGTGCATGATCCGGAGCGGGAAACCATCTTCGGCCGTGGAAATCTCAGTTTCACCACGGTGAATCTCCCGCGTATCGCCATGCGCAGCAACCGGAACATCACCATCTTCTTCGAGGAACTGGACAAGAAAATCGATCTGGTCATCAGCCAGCTGCTGGAAAGATTTGAGATTCAGGCCCGGAAAAAGGTGAAGAACTTCCCGTTCCTCATGGGCCAGGGAATCTGGCTGGATTCCGAGAAACTCGGTTGGGATGATGAGATCCGGGAGGTCATCAAGCACGGAACCCTCACGATGGGCTTCATCGGATTGGCGGAATGCCTCAAATCCCTGACGGGCAGGCATCATGGCGAATCGGCCGAGTCGCAGAATCTCGGTCTGGAAATCGTCGGCTACATGCGCAAGCGCATGGATGACGCCTCGAAGAAGCATACATTGAATTTCTCCTTGATAGCAACACCGGCGGAGGGAACCTCCGGACGTTTCGTGAAGTATGACAGTGCGCTGTTCGGGTCCATCTCCGGTGTGACGGACCGCGAATACTATACAAACAGTTTTCATGTTCCCGTCTATTTTCCGATTGGCGCGTTCGACAAGATCCGCATCGAGGCACCTTACCATGAAATGACCAATGCCGGACACATCAGTTATGTGGAACTGGACGGCGACCCGAGCCAGAACCTGGAAGCCTTCGAAAAAATCGTCCGGGCCATGAAGGAAGCCGGTATGGGGTATGGGTCCATCAATCATCCGGTTGACAGGGATCCGGTCTGCGGATATTCCGGTATCATCGGAAACACGTGCCCATCCTGCGGGCGTGAGGAGGGCGAACGGAAATTTGTCCGGATTCGCCGCATCACCGGATATCTTGTAGGCTCCCTCGATCATTTCAACAATGGAAAGCGTGCCGAGGAAAGCGATCGGGTCAAGCATTTCAATCTGCGGAAGGAATCCTGTTCAGCCACAGGGGTGTGATGGAGAAAGGTGAAAGAATGAATCTGGAAGACCAGACCCTGGATGATGGCGGGATATCGCTGCAGATTGGCGGCATCGTCCGCGAGTCCATTGTGGACGGGCCGGGTATCCGGATGACGGTGTTCACCCAGGGTTGCACGCACAACTGTCCCGGATGCCACAATCAGCCTCTTCAGCCGTTTGAAGGCGGCACTTGCATGACTGTGGCGGAAATCATGGCGCAGGCCAGGGCCAATCCTTTGCTGGACGGCATCACGCTCAGCGGAGGCGAGCCATTCCAGCAGGCGGTGGCATGTGCGGCGCTTGCGAGGTCTGCCAAAGCGGCAGGTCTCCATGTCATGGCCTACACCGGATATCTGTTCGAGGATCTGCTGGCCGTCTCCATGAAGGACCGGACCGAGGCGGGACCATCCGGATGGAAGGAACTTCTCGTTCAGCTGGACATACTGGTGGATGGACCCTTCATGCTTTCCCAGAGGGATCTGCTTCTGCGATTCCGAGGTTCCGCCAACCAAAGGCTGATCGATGTTCCGGCTTCCCTGAAAGCTTGTGCCGCAATCGGTTTGTCTGAATGAACGGTTGCAGTCCCATCAGTCACGATTGCCATATGGGTGCTGATTGTCAGCGTCCATCCTGCACTTGAATTTTGAAATGGGATGATCCGGAAACAGTTTTCCGTTGCTTCGGCGCAAAAAGAAAACAAAAAGAAAAGGAGAGCTTTCGCTCTCCTTTCGCCTTTGCAATTGCCGGTACATGAGTGATGCCCGGAAAGGGCATCATCCGATGATTACCAGCGGCTGCCGCCACCGTAGTTGTTGTTGTTGCGCTGTGCCTTGCGGGCGCGGCGGCAATCGGGGCAACGCTGGGGTTCGTTTTCGAATCCCTTTTCCTTGTAGAAAGCCTGTTCGCCTTCTGTGAAGATGAACTCGTTGTTGCAGTCCTTGCAGGTAAGTGTCTTGTCAGCCATTGTGAATATACCTCCTTATTCAATATTTGGAATGAATCCTTTCTCGGCTCAACGCTCCATGAATAAGGAGGGGCTGAAAGAAAACGAATCAATCCATACCGTATATTTC
>JAIFNI010000207.1 GCA_020047785.1 Clostridia bacterium | reverse complement strand
ATCTACCGCTCCATTTCGAATTTCTCCCAGGTGTCGAAGTTCGGTGGGGGCATGGGCTTGTATTTCGGCAAAGTCCGCGCGGTCGGGTCCGACATCAGGGGGTTCAAAGGAGCGGCCGGCGGTGTGATGCGCTGGATCAAACTGGCGAACGATACCGCCGTGGCGGTGGATCAGCTCGGTGTGCGACAGGGTGCGGTGGCCGTCTATCTGGATGCCTGGCACCGTGATTTGCCGGAGTTCCTGCAGATGAAGACCAACAATGGGGACGACCGCATGAAGGCCCATGATGTTTTCCCGGCGATCTGCTATCCGGATCTTTTCTGGAAGCTCGTGCGAGACGACATGGATGCGGTCTGGCATCTGATGTGCCCGCATGAAATTCAAAAGGCGCGCGGGTACTCTCTGGAGGATTTCTGGGGAGAGGAATGGGAGCGGCGATATCACGCATGCGTGGCCGATCCGAGCATCACCAAACGCGACATCTCCGTGAAGGATCTGGTACGCCTCATCATCAAATCCGTCGTGGAGACCGGCACACCTTTTGCGTTCAACCGGGATGCAGTCAACCGGGCCAATCCGAATGCCCACGCGGGTATGATCTATGCATCCAATCTCTGTACGGAAATTGCTCAAAACATGGCACCCATTGAAAGCATTTCCCAGGAGACGGTGGAAACGGATGGAGAGACCGTCGTCGTGACACGGACGAAAGCCGGTGATTTTGTTGTCTGCAACCTCGCGTCTCTGGTACTTGGCAACATCGATGTCGGGTCCGTTATGCAGAATCAGGTTTCCGACGGTGAGTTGGCCACGATCATTCCGGCGGTTGTCCGCGCACTCGACAATGTATTGGAACTGAATTACTATCCGGTTCCGTATGCACGCATCACGAACCAGCGGTATCGACCCATCGGCCTTGGTTCAAGCGGTTATCACCATCTGCTGGCCAAGAACGGCATCAAATGGGAATCACAGGAGCATCTCCTTTTTGCGGACGAATTGTATGAACGCATCAATCGACTCGCCATACGTGCAAGCTGCGATCTGGCTGTAGAAAAAAGCGCCTATCCATTGTTTGAAGGGTCCGACTGGCAGACGGGGGCCTATTTCGAGAAACGTGGGTATCAATCCTCCGTTTGGAATTCCCTTCGTCGGGATGTGGCTGAAAAGGGTCTGCGAAACGGTTATCTGATGGCCATCGCGCCAACCGGCACCACCAGCGTGATAGCGGGAACCACTGCCGCCGTGGACCCAATCATGAACCGGTATTTCCTCGAGGAGAAGAAGGGGATGATCGTTCCGCGTGTCGCACCGGACCTCAACCCGAATACCTTCTGGCTTTATAAAAGTGCGCACACCATCGATCAGAACTGGGTGGTGGATGCCGCAGCCATTCGCCAGCGACATATCGATCAGGCGCAATCCGTCAACCTTTTCATCACTCCGGAATTCACCATGCGGCAGGTTCTGGCACTGTATGTCCGCGCCTGGGAGAAGGGCGTGAAGACCATTTATTACGTTCGGAGCCAGTCCCTCGAGGTGGAAGACTGCGATGTCTGTTCTGCATGAAGCGATGCTGCATGCACGGCATGAAGCAGCTGGTGTACGCTTGGGATGAAATGGCGTTGTCTGTCCTGAATGAAAAGACTCATCATAAACAAGGAGAAAGCATCATGGACCAGTTGAATCGAAAACCTTTGTTCAACGAAACCGGAGATATTGAAGTCGGTAAAAGGCGCCTCATCAATGGCAATACAACAAACCTGAACGATTTCAACAACATCAAGTATGCCTGGGTCAGCGACTGGTACCGGCAGGCGATGAACAATTTCTGGATTCCGGAGGAAATCAACCTGACACAGGACGTGAAGGAATACCGCGGACTTGAGCCGGCGGAGCGTACGGCCTATGACAAGATTCTTTCGTTCCTGATTTTTCTTGACAGCATCCAGACTGCGAATCTGCCCAATATCGGCGGATATGTCACGGCCAACGAAGTGAACCTCTGCCTGACGATCCATGCCTTCCAGGAAGCCGTTCATTCCCAAAGCTACGGATATATGCTGGACACGATCTGCTCGCCCGAGGAACGGCAGCAAATCCTGTACCAGTGGAAGGACGACCCGCAGCTCCTGGCACGAAACCGGTTCATCGGGGATCTGTACGGGGAGTTTCAACAGTCACCTGATGCGTTCAATCTGGTGAAGACCATGATTGCAAACTATATTCTGGAAGGTATCTATTTCTATTCCGGTTTCATGTTTTTCTACAATCTCGGACGGCACGGCAAAATGCCCGGATCCGTGCAGGAAATCCGTTACATCAACCGAGATGAAAATACGCACCTCTGGCTTTTCCGGGAGATGATCCTCGAACTGCGCAAGGAGGAACCCGGCTTGTTCACGGAGGAACGTCAGGCTGTATATCGGGATATGGTGAAGGAAGGGGTCGAACAGGAAATTTCCTGGGGGCGTCATGTCATCGGAGAACAGATTTCCGGGCTGACTTCCGGCATGGTGGAAGATTATGTGCGCTATCTCGGAAACCTGCGCAGTGAAGGGCTTGGCCTGGGGGTCCTGTATCCCGCCCATCGGGAAGAGCCGGCCTCCATGACATGGGTGCGGGAATATGCCAACGCGAACATGATGAAGACGGATTTTTTCGAGGCGAAACCGTCAGCATATACAAAGGCCGGTGCAGTGCTGGATGATTTGTAAAACGCTTCCGATTCCAGGAAAGCATGGGTCGATGCAAGAAAAGGGGGCGGTCTCAAACCATGAAGTTTGAGACCGCCCCCTTGTGACTTCCGGTGTATGTTCTTGTTTTACTGTAGGGAAGGGTTTCCTGGACAAGAAAACTTTATGATGTGATTTACTTTAATGCAGCATTGATTTCGTCAAGCACAGGCTGCACCTTCGGCATCATGGAAGTGACAAACGCGTCCCAATCTCCCTCGATGTCCTTGGAGGATTGCAGCAGCTCGATCATCTTGGCCTTCACATCGGCGCCGTACGTGCCGTACTTGTCCTTGTTCGGCGCGCTCATGAAGGATACCGCATAGTCGAAGCCCTTGATGCCAACGGAACCCTTGCCCATGTAGTCCCATACCTGTTGTCTGCAGGCTGCTTCATACGGGTCATCGGCAGGATTGCCGGGACGGGCAAGCCCTGCAGGTGTAAATTCCCCAAATCGCATTTCGGAATAAGGGTTGATAAACTGATTGGTGGCAGCGTCCTTTTCCCAAAGAACCTTGATTTTGCCGTCAGATTCTTTGGTGTAGTCCTTGCCTTCAAAACCGAGCCACTGAAAGAGCATGCCTTCATCGCTCTGCAGGTAATTCCACATGGCGAGCACACGATCCATCTTGGCTTCGTCGACCTTGTTGGAGAAGGCGGTGACTGACCAGTAATCTTCGGTCTGGGTCATCCAGAACTTCCCGTCGAATGTAATGATGGCGGGGCCAACTGCTTCAAGATCCTTGGCAAGTCCGGCCTTGATCAACTTGGAGGCGCTTGCTGTGAAATTCCATCCACCATAACGGGCAAAGGCTCGGGATGCATCGAACATATCGCCGTCTTCGCTGCCCTTGAACTGGATGTTGTCCTTAAAGATGACGCCGCTCTGGAACAGGTCATACGTCATCTTTACCCCTTGCTTGTACTCCGGGGTGGACGGAGGCCAGACATACTCGTTGCCAACCTTGATATAGGAACATGTTTCATTGCCTTCCGCAGGAACAGGACCAACGAAGAGGACCGGAGCATGTGGGAACGCCCAAGGAGACATGACCAGACCGGCCATGTTCGGATCTTTTGCCATGGCAGCCTTTACGAGCGCTACCCATTCATCATAGGTATATACATCGCCTTCCTTGTACATCCCCAGTTCCTTGGCGATGTCACGACGATAGACCCAATGGGAGGCATAGGTGTTTTGCGCGACTTCAGGATTATTTCGATTGGCGGGCCATGCGTACAGCTTGCCGTCCACCTTCATGGCTTCGATGGATTTCATGCCGGAAGCGAGACGGTTCAGCTCGGGCTGTTCCTGGATTTTACTCATCGGGATTTCGGCGAAAGCGCCCTGCTTCGCCCAGGTCTTGTATTCCTGGGAGCTTGCACCCTTCAGGTCCCACCAGACAAGGTCTGGCATGTCATTGGCGGAAACCCAGGTGCGGATTTTTTCACCCCAGTCGCCCCATGAGACGGGAACGTACTCGAACTCCACACCATAGTTCTCCTTGATGAAGTCTGACTTCGGATTGTTGCCGCATTTCTCGGCGTCCATGACGTTCATGGAAACCTTGATGACATCCTTCGGCTTTTCGCTGGGTGCGGCAGCGTCAGCTGAAGCTGCGACAGAGGAAGCGGCCGATGACGACGCGGCTGGGGCTGCGGTTCCGCCACAGGCGGCCAGCAAGCCGACGACCATGACGATGGCCAGAAGCAGTGCAAGTGTTTTCTTTCTTGACATGTAAGTAGCCCTCCGTTTCATTTTATGTATCGACGGCTGATGCCGTTGATATCCGTTCCATTGATGTCCATTTCTTCGTGACGCACATGATAAAAGGCAACAAAAAACAAGGGTGGAAGCCTATCGACCATCAACCGGCTCTTGCAGAGAGGGATTTGCCAGTTATTCGAGGTGAAGCATGCAGCGACTACTCCTTGACAGCACCCAGCATCATACCGGAAAGGAAATACTTCTGCAGGAACGGATACAGCATCATCATCGGGAACATGGTCACCACGATGGATGCCATTTTGATGCTGTCCCCATAGGTGTCGGGCTTGACCTGTCCGGGAACGAGGGTCGTATTGGCAAAGTTCGCATCCTGGATGATTTTCCGCAAAGTCAGCTGAAGTGGCCACTTGGTCGTGGTGCGGATGAACATCATGGCGCTGAACCACTCGTTCCACCGATCCACCACATAGTACAGGGTGAAGGTCGCGAGCAATGGCAACGAAAGCGGCAGGATGATGCGGATGAGGATGGTGATGTCGGAGGCGCCATCCAGCTTTGCCGATTCCTCCAGGGAAGGCGGCAGGGACTTGAAATAGTTCGAAATGATCAGCATGTACATGATGGCAATGCCGGTTGGAATGATCATGACCGCCAGGGTGTTCATCAGCTTGAGATCCTTGATGAGCAGATAATACGGGATGATGCCGCCGGAGAAGTACATGGTGAAGATGATCAGGAAGCGGAAGAACCGGCGGCCGGGAATGGGCTTGGTCAGCGCATAGGCGCAAAGAACTGTCAGAATCATGTTGTAAGCGGTTCCGAAGAATGTGATGATGGTTGAATTGAAAAGGCTGGTCCAGATAAGTCTGGACTTGAAGACGAATTTATAACTGTCCAGAATGATCTCGGGCGGCCAGAGCATGAACCTGGATCTGACATAAAGCTGTTGGGGAACGAGAGAAACCAGAACCGCGTTGTAGAAGGGATACAGGATTGTCAGCGCGAACAGCGAGAGGATGAATATGAGGATGGCGTCCGTGAGCGTGAATTTCTGGATGCGGTTTGATTTCAGGAGGACAATTTTCTCCTGACTGTTCCCGTTTTTTTCTGAATTTGCGATGGCGCTCATGATGACCTTCCCCCTTTCCTATATGATGCCGTCATTGCCGAAGGCACGCGCGAACTTGTTGGCCGAAATCAGCAAGGCGAAGTTGATGACGTTCTTGAACAGGCCGACAGCGGTCGGGAAGCCCATGTCCACCGCGACTTCCCGCTGGAAGGTGATGCGGTAGATGAAGGTGTCGATGGTATCGGCAACAGGGTATACCGGGGGACTGTACATGTTGAAGATTTGGTCGAAGCTGCCGTCCATGACGCCGCCGATACGGAGCAGGAGCTGGATGACGATCATGCTGACGAGACCCGGCATGGTGATGTAGAGGATCTTCTGCCAGCGACTGCATCCGTCTATGGTGGCTGCTTCATATAGCGCCGGGTCAATGCCGGCGATGCAGGCCAGATAGATGATGGTGCCCCAGCCTGCCTCCTTCCAGATATCCGTCCCTACAAGAAACCCCCGGAATGTACTGTCGTTGTAAAGAAAATCCCAGTTCTTCGCCATTTCCGGGCTCATGACTTCAATGATTTTCTTCATGGCACCCGCATCGCCGAACAGGTTCAGGCATATTCCAGCAACGACGATCCAGGAGAGGAAATGCGGAAACGTGAAAACCGTCTGCAGAATGCCCTTGTATTTCGGCATGTATATTTCGTTGAGCATGACGGCGAGAATGATCGGGAAAGGAAACCCGAATACGATTTTCTGGAAGGAAATGATGAGCGTGTTGATGAGGGCTCTGAAAAAATCCGTCTCGATCATCATCCGCTCGAAATGGCCGAAACCTATCCACGGACTGGCGGCGATGCCGCGGAGGGAATATTCCTTGAACGCCAGCTGCACCCCGTACATCGGGATATAACGGAAGATGATGAAGAAAGCAATCGGCAAGGCAAGCATCACATAGATGTAACGGTAAAACCATATCTCTTTCCGGATGGCGACCCAGCGGGACTTTTTTGTCATATTAGGGGGAGCGATGTTGTTTTGTGAGGTTTCAGACACTATGTTTTCCCCTTCCTGTTTGGGATCCGGCTGACCTTTTCAAGTGCTGTTCGGAATACTGTTCCAAATTACAAAGCAGGTGGACGC
>JAIFNI010000295.1 GCA_020047785.1 Clostridia bacterium | reverse complement strand
GCCCTGTAAATACGCCGATATTCATGCAATTATGTAGTGTGATCAGCGCATTTACAGGGTAGAAATTCAAGGGATGGGAACCAGTATTGCCCATATGTACGATCGTGTGGATAAGCTCATGTGTAAACTGGGTGAATAACCAAAAATGGCAATATTGTTGTTAATTTACAATTAAGGCAAAGATAGGACCACGGTCCCATTGCCTGTGCCGGATGATGCGCTTACACTAGGATGGAAATGCTTGAAAAAAGGCAAACCAGTGGAAATGCTGGGGCGCAAAGCCACGAATCTACCGCAGCGGTTGCTGCCAGGATGGTCGGGTTGCCAAGTTGGTCTCTTTTCATCATTTCAACGTTGAATGGAGGCCTTTTCATGTACCGAAAAAACAAATACCCTTCGGTTCACCTGCTGATGACCATGGTGCTGATGGCAGCAATCATGTTTTCCTTCGTCCCGGCGTATGCCGCATCCGATGAAACTGCCACCTTCACTCCGACCATCACGAATGACGTTCTCAACAACCCATATGTCGGATTTGCGCCAAATGCCCGCACAAGCGGGTTCACACAGAACATTTCCCTCGTGTACATGGGTGTGACCTGGCGGGAACTTGAACCGACCAAGGGCACGTTCGATTTTGCGGCGGTGGAGTCCACCAACCAGTTGGCAACCTGGGCGGCATCCGGCAAAAAGGCGGTTCTGCGCATTCTGCTGGACGTACCTGGCTCCACGGCCCACAGAGATGTTCCGGATTGGCTTTACAACGAGATCGGTGGCGCCGGCACTGTGTATGATTCCGTATATGGAAAGGGCTACAGTCCCGACTACGAAAATGCCACGCTCCTGGCCTACCACCAGAAGCTGATTTCCGCCCTCGGCGCCCGGTACAACAAGGACAGCCGGATTGCGTTCATTGAACTCGGCAGCATCGGACACTGGGGAGAATGGCATACCCTGCAGATCAGCACCTGCAGCATTCCCTTTCCGAAGCTTGCGACGACCGACAAATATGTCGGCCACTATGTTTCGTCTTTTCCGGACAAAAAACTGCTGATGCGTCGTCCGGATCCGAATGCCGTGACCTATGGCATGGGACTGTTCAACGACATGTTCGGCGACCATGCGTCCACCATTCCGGGTTTTCTGTCATGGGTCGACAATGGCTATCAGTCCTGGCTGACGAAGGAATGGATGCCGGCCATGCCGGAGTATTGGAAAACTGCGCCATCCGGGGGGGAGATGGGCAACGGCAGCGCCTGCATCCAGTACTTCTCCGACGCGAACATCGCAGAAACCCTGACCCAGGCTGTCCAGACCCATGTGAGCTGGCTGGGACCGAACGGACCGGTTTATTACACCGGCGCCATGCAGGCCAACATCAACAGGCTGCTCAATACCATGGGGTACCGGTTCGCCGTCCGCACCGAGACCCATGCTGCAACCGTCACAGCCGGAACAGTCCTGGGTGCGGAGCTGACCCTGGCAAACCTGGGTGTTGCGCCCTTCTATTATCCATGGAAAGCAGAGGTATCCCTTGTGAACAGTACCGGAGCCGTGGCGGCATCCACGCTTCTGGCTGTCGACATCCGTTCCTGGCTGCCCGGCGACACATCCGTTTCAGCATCCATACCGGTCCCCGCCTCTTTGGCGGCCGGCAGCTACCGTCTCGCGATTGCCATTCTGGATCCCGATACCGGAAAGCCCGGCGTTCTGATGCCGATGGCCGAGAAGACTGCGGCCAACCGGTACCTGCTTGGGACCGTTGCGGTCATGGCCGTGTCTCCATCACCGCCGACACCGGTTGACCCGCCATCGTCCCCTCCTGCGTCGTCCCCACCTGCTTCGTCCCCACCTGCTTCGTCCCCTATTGCTTCACCGGTTGTCCCGCCATCACCGATGCCAATCGCACCGCCGTCCCCGATGCCGATTGTCCCGCCGGCTGCCCCTCCTGCTGTCGGCATAGAGGATGCCTGGATAAGTGCGCCTTCCAATGTGACGGTTCGCTCGAACATCACGCTGCCGCTTGCCGTGGTGGCGGTCGACAAGTCCGGAAACACAATCCCCGGAATTGCAGGCATATGGTCGCTGCCAATCTGGCATGCAGGTGTGACCCTCGATCAGAATGGCCTGCTGCGCATTTCAAAGAGAGCACCCAAAGGGTATGTCAGTATTCACATGGTCGTGAAAACGAATCATGAAATCTGGGATACAATCAAAATATTGATTCGCTGAATTCTTTGGGCGAAGGCCGATCCGAATATGACGCATTATGGAATTCCACAGAACATGTTTTCTCTGATTCAGGTGCAGCAGCCCGAAATAATGGGCTGTCGCGCCTGATTTTTTTTGTCGAATCCCAGGAACCGGTTTGCTTCCGTGTCGGCTTCATCTTCAGGAAGCAAGCGGTGAGAATGTGCCTCCATTCGGATGATTATTATTATATGAATCAAAATAAGAATAAAAATTAGAATAAAGCCTTGACTTATTGTGCAAATCAGCATAGATTGAGGGTGTGGTCGAAAACATGAAGACTGGGAGATTCAATGAAAACGGATGCATTTCATAAATCCACCGAAAAAAATGCAAGGGAAACAGAAAGGAGGAGAAAAAATGCTTTGGACGATAGCTGTAGTTCTGATTATACTTTGGGTGCTCGGACTGGTCACATCCTTCACCATGAACGGATTCATACATATTCTTCTTGTCATCGCCATTATCGTGGTCCTGGTGCGCTTGATACAGGGACGGAAAATTGGCTGATCCTGTCCAGGAACCTTCCCAATGAAAGGAAACAAGAGAATGAGTGAACCAATCGTCAGGAGGCCTGACATGGAAAGATTTACAGCCAGGAGAGCCATTTATTGGATTCTTGGCGTTCTGGAAGTACTGTTCGCCTTTCGCCTGATCTTCCGGCTGATGGGCGCAAACCCGGAAAGCGGATTCGTCCGGTTCATCTATGCGGGCTCGAATGTATTTTTGATTCCGTTTATCAGCATTTTCAGCGCGCCTTCCACAGAGGGGATTGAAACGAAGGCTGTTCTGGAACCTGGCACGCTGATCGGAATGGTCGTATATGCCCTGCTTGCCTGGGGGATTGTGAAAATGATCATCATCTTCAGAAAAGCCAAACTCGACCAAGCCTGATTCGAAGCAGTCCGGGATCCCGTCCGTCGACAAGCAGCATATGAAACTGCTCGAAATTGGATATTCAATCACATCATATCGACAGATTTCATGTACAGGGATTACCTGGTCCGGTTGGGCGCAAAGTAACGGCTGAAGAATGAAATGGACCGGGTGGGAAACCATGCCGGTCTTTTTTCATACGAATCCGCCGTCTCCGACAATTTGGATCAATCAATCCACCAACGGCCCGCCTGCCAGCATATCATGGCACCGGGTGCAGTCCGGATTGGCGCAATGCGTGATATCCGGCTGCGCTTTCACGACATTCGCGATGCGATGCACGAACTCATGAAACCGGAATATACGCCAGATGCTGTCTCCCACCACAATGCGGGACTCGATATCCCGCACATGCGGGTCCAGTCGGGGGAATCCGTCCGAACAGCTTCCCACTCTCGTTTCCACAATACGTCCGTCCGCATATTGTGCCCAGGAATGGAAAAGACGACGACCGGCGAGTACTTCTCCATAATGAATCGGGGTGCAGCGGTTCAATCCGACCCCCATGAGAATGATCCGGGCATTTTCATCCTGGTTGATCAGGCGATAGGGGCCATACGCATTCATCGGTGTTTGGGCGGCCATGAGTTCGGTCGCTTTCGGGCCGATTGCGCAGAATGAATTCAACGGATGGTCTCCGCGCACCCGGTCCGGCCGGGCAAGCAGCGTGGCTGGAATGATGCCCATACTCGAATCGATGTGAGTCGGATCCGCGGGATTGTACGGTACGAGCCAAGGGTTGCCCGGAATGGCGAAGCTCTGCGCATCAAGTCCATTCTGCCGGATGCGGATGCCTTCCGGCGGACGGACGATGGATTGATAATAGAAGGTCGGGACGACGACAGTTCCTCCTTTATCAGCCAATGCGTCAATCAGTGTCGCCGCACCGCCCTCGACGGGGCCGAAGGACTTGAGTGATCCATGCACGCAGAGGATGGAGTCGGCGAGTCCGAGGGAGTCCAATGCTTTGAGGATATCAGCTTTTCCGATCATGGTCGGCTCCTTTCGACGGAAACCGGGCACGCGAGTCATTCTTCAAATATAACACAGTGCCTTGTTTGAAGATAAGATGATTCTGATCGGAAGCATTCTGCGAACCGGTTGCATTCAACCGGTCGTCCTTGTATAATGATAGTCAGAGATAGTCAGACAACGATGCAGGTTTCCGGTACAAGATCGGACCGTGGTGGGAACAATCATGTATAGACATATGTGACAGACAGGAACAGGCCGGAAGGCCGACCCAAGCCGCAAGCCGCCCGGACAAGGCGTTTTGCCGGCTTCCCGGAACAGAATGGGATACTTCCCGAACAAAGGGGTGAAATCATGGCAAGACTGAGTGACATCATTGAGACCTTCCTCAAGGAAATGCTCAATGACATGCACGGAACTGTGGAAATCCAGCGGAATGAGCTTGCCAACCGCTTCAATTGCGTACCCTCGCAGATCAACTATGTCATCTCGACACGGTTCACCAACGACAAGGGCTACTATGTGGAGAGCCGCAGGGGCGGTGGTGGAAGCATCAGCATCAGGCGCTTCAACATCGACTGTGCCGGAGACTACCTGATGCACATCATTTCGGCCATCGGGGACAGTTTGTCGCAGCATACCTGCGAAGTCTTCATCAACAATTTTTTCGATTATGAAATGATTGATGTCCGCGAAGCATCTCTGATGCGGGCGGCTCTTTCGGATAAGGCGCTGGTCGATGTCCCGATGGAAAAACGGGACAATGTCAGAGCCAGCATCATGAAAAACATGCTCATGAGCCTGACGGTTCTGTAGGAGCAGGAAGAAACCGGCAGTTTGAACAGACACGGGAGGTGGGCATCATGCCGATTTGCCAGATATGCAGCCAACGCGAGGCGACCCTTTTCATCACAAGAACCCTGAACGGACAGAAATCGCAGATCTCCGTATGTCGCCAGTGCGCCGCTGAAAGCGGAATTGTGAAGATTGATCTCAACAACCTGCTTGCAGGTCTTGCAGCATTTACACACGCGCAGGATGAGGAAGAAGTCAAAAATGTCGAGGAATGTCCCGGCTGCGGCATGACACTCGAGGAATTCAATCAGACAGGACGAATGGGCTGCAGCCAATGCTACACGACTTTTGCGGAACCGATGGAGCACCTGCTCAACCGCATCCACGGACATGTCCGGCACAGTGGCAAGCACCCCGGGCTTTCCAGGCCGGGAGGCGGCGAATGGGCCATCCTTCCTGAAGTGGAGCGAATGAAGAAAGAGCTTGCCGACGCCATTCGGGAAGAAGCCTATGAAAAGGCGGCGGAATTGCGGGATCGCATCCGGGAACTGGAGAAGCATCGGGAAGTGAAAGCCTGAGAAGGACAAGGTGGCCACATGACGAAATGGTATATAGACAAAGGACCGGAATCGGATGTTGTATTGAGTTGCCGGGTCCGGCTGGCGCGGAATTTCACGGAATACCCATACCCGCACCGCAGCACCCCTGAAGTCCGTCGCCGGGTGATGGACCGGACTGTGGAAGCGATCCTGCACGGGAGCGGGGTCATGTCCCAGGAATTCCGGTTCATCGACTTCACGAAGCTGCCTGCCGTGGAACGGCAGGTTCTCGTGGAGAAGCATCTGGTAAGCAAGGAACTCGCGGACAGCAGAATTGAATGCGGAGCCGTCATCAGCGCCAGCGAGAACATCAGCATCATGCTCAACGAGGAGGATCATCTCCGCATCCAGGTTCTGGGTGCCGGCCTGCAGCTGGACGAACTCTGGACGCTGGCGGACAAGCTGGACAATCAACTCGCGGATACCATCGATTTTGCCTATGACGCCAAATTCGGCTATCTCACCTGCTGCCCGACGAACATCGGCACGGCGGTGCGTGCCTCAGCCATGCTGCATTTGCCGGCACTGGTCATGACGGGCTACATCAAGGGCATTCTTGAGTCGGTCACCAAACTTGGTGTGGCTGTTCGGGGAATGTTCGGCGAGAATACGGACGCGACAGGCAATATCTTTCAGATATCGAATCAGGTAACGCTTGGCCGCAGTGAAAATGACATCATCACGGGCGTGCGCAGCCTTGCGAATCAGATCGTGGAGCAGGAACGCGGCTTGAGACAGGAACTCATCAAGCAGAACGGCATCCGGCTGGAGGACCGGATTTCCCGCGCATACGGCGTGCTCCGGACCGCGCGCATCATATCCGCGGAGGAAACGCTGCAGAAGCTTTCCGATGTGCGCCTCGGCGTGAACCTCGGCCTCCTGCCCGGACTGGACGAAACCAAATTGAACACGCTGATGCTGGACATACAGCCCGGAAACATCCAGCAGAAGGCAGGCCGTGCGCTTCGACCCGACGACCGCGACACGACCCGCGCGGACCTTGTCCGTGAATCGATGAAAGTTCCGGGGCTGTGAAAGACTCTCCCCCAATGAACGGCCTTCTATCCTGTAAATGCGCTGATCACACTACATAATTGCATGAATATCGGCGTATTTACAGGGCTTCCTGGTGATTCAAAGCGAAGCATCAAGAGTCTACCCT
>JAIFNI010000305.1 GCA_020047785.1 Clostridia bacterium | reverse complement strand
AAGACAATCCCAATACGGCTTCCGCCTTCTTCCGGGCTGCGCATTTTTGAAATCATGTGCTGAAGGAACAGAAGCGAACCATCATTGATGCGCGGGGTACCCGCACCAAAGCGGCCATCATAACCAAGAGTCCTAGCTTCATTTTCGATTGTTTTCTGCTGTTGTTTCCATTCCACGCCAAAAGGCGGATTGGCCAGCATGTAGTCGAACCGCTCTTTTGGAAACCCATCTTTTTCAAAGGTGCAGTCCGGTTTGATATTGTCGGAATCCTCACCCTTGATGAGCATATCCGCTCTGCAAATGCCATACGCCTCATCGTTCCAGTCCTGACCAAAAAGGTGAGGTTGGGCTTCACTGTTCAATTTTCGTATATAGTCTTCCGCCACTGAAAGCATACCGCCGGTTCCGCAGGCCGGGTCATAAATCGTCTTCACAACATGGCTTTTCCGCAAGTCGGTTTCCGGTGAAAGAAGCAGGTTGACCATCAATTTGATGACTTCACGAGGAGTGAAATGCTCCCCCGCTTCTTCGTTCGATTGCTCAGCACCGATCCGGATCAGCTCCTCGAACACATAGCCCATTTGCAGGTTGTCAATATTGGCGGGTGAAAGATCCACTTCATCGGACGCGAATTTTTTAACGACATTGAACAGCAGGTTTTTTTCGCTCATTTTATTAACCTGGACACCGAATTCAAGCCGCTCGAATATTTGCCGTACATTCGGTGAAAAGGCATTGATGTAGCTATTCAGATTCGGCGCAATTTGATTTGGATCATCCAGTAACTTCCTGAAAGTCAGTTTGGAAAGGTTATAGAAAGGAACATTGGTGGTTTTCTTCAGCTGTGCACTGATGATATTCTCGGATTTTCCCTTGAACTTATCGAATTCTTCGAGAACCTTTGCCTTGGTCGGTTCGAGGATGCAATCGAAACGCCGCAAAATGGTCAACGGGAGAATGACTTTCCTGTATTCGTTCCGTTTATAGGGTCCTCGGAGCAAATTGCATATGCTCCAGATGAAATTGGCGGTTTGCTGATGCGTTTGTGATGACATTGTCTTCTCCCTTTTCACTTGTTTTCATTTATCTGATGCTGGATATCGAGTATCGGCAATTATTAGGCATGATGAAAACTGACTTATTAGTGATTTTTTCCCATGGAAATTTCGTCAGAACATCACCGACTTGATGAGGAAAGAGTTTCCTTTTTTCAGTCGTATTGTATCGCAAAGAACATATATGTGTCTATCAAGCGGAATATTCCAGCCCGTGCAGTGCAGTCGGTTCAAAAAAATGTTGCCGAAATGCCCGTTGTTCACAAGATGAAACAGGAGGAAAGTACCGTTCCCTCTTTTCAGCAGGGTGGCTTCCACGGAAGGCAGCAGTTTCAGGAACGATTCCGTCTCATCGCTATAAGTTGTTTCCAGATAATCGCCATCCAGGGCAATCAGGTCGATATCACGAAAACGGGAAAACGTCTCTTTGCCTGAAACGGCGAAATAAGCGCCCCGTTTGTCTTGTACGTTGTTCACGGTTCGGATGCCCAGGCACTAGAGACATGATTCATCATCTCGTCTGCCGGTGGCGGTGAAATCTCCCTGAACGGTCTCCTCGTCGATATCTTTGTACCGTTCCACGCCCTCCGCTCCCTTCGGGGAGGGGTTCCCGTCACCAGCAAGGTATTGCCGCTTACGACGAACTCGTCCAAAATCAGCGCAGTTTCACCGTCCAGTTCGGCCAGGTTGGGCAGGATGGCGTGTCTGTATTTGGCCATACCAAGTTCCTTCACACGGGGCAGCACCATGCCGTCAAAGAATTGATGCGTTTCCGTAAGCACCCGGTACAAACCGGAAAATTCTAACATGTACCCTTTGCCTTGGCCACCCCAATGTTCGCCGACCAGAACGACCGCGTCACAGTCTGCGTGGCTGTCCCGATAATACGCTTCGTTGTCCTTATGGAACCGAAAGACGTTCCGGATCCCCGGAAAGACCGGTGCGGTCAGAATGACTATCGAGTCGCCGATCTGGTAATAGTCCAGCGAACCGGTGTTGGTGAGATACTGATACGCGCAGTTCCTGCTGCCAAGGAGTGACCGTGCCTTCTTTGGGAGCGCCAACCCGTATATCTCCCCAAAACGGCTCTGATAGCCTGCAAACTGGCTAATGCCATGGTTTACACCGCTGTAGTCTGTTGTGACATAGCCTCACATGTTAACGAAGATGCAATCCGTATCCCGGTTAGCCCTTTCGGGATGTGTTTCATAAATCCGGTGGCGCACCTTGGAAAATCCGTCTGTGCCATGACGCGGATGCCTGCCAGATGACAGGCGGCCAGGATGTCCTGCAGCGAGTCATCGATCAGATACGGGCTCTGGAAATGGAACGGCAGTTTTGTCGGATAACTGGCAATATCCTCCTTTGAGGAGGTTCCTTCTGGTGCAGTTATCCCTCGTCCGTCTGAAACAGGGCATCTTCATAGTAACGCACCCGCCTGTCGATTTCCATGAAATCAATATGACCGTCCTCGAGGAAGGCATCGACGACCGCGCGTGAGGGAATGCCGGCGCGCCCGCCCATCCGCATGCATTTGATGGCCGCCGCCGCATTGGCAAAACGGGCGGTCTGTTCGCATGACCATTTCTGAAGAAGTCCATAAATGAACGCGCCATGGAAGACATCTCCGGCCCCGGTCGTATCGACGACAGGAACAGTAAAACCGGGCACCTCCGCAAAATGGTCTCCGTCCAGCAGCGCGCACCCCTTTGCGCCCAGCGTGACCACGACGATTCCTGGGCCTTCCGCCTGCACCAGCCGCATGTTGTCCTCCAGCCGACCGGTTTCGAAGGCCTTTTCAAAATAATCCTCGGACGCGATGAACACATCCGTATGGGGAACTGCGCGTTCCATGCCGGGCCAATACCGGTCCGCGTCAAACACCACTTTTCCGCCACGGCTCCGGACGAGTTCCGCCGCCCTGATTTCAAGATCACCCATATGCTCGAGATGCAGAAACCGGCATTGAGAAAAAATACCTGGTTCCAGAGCGGATGGAGACATGCGTTCCAGCTCCCCGTTGGTCTTCAGAAAAGTGCGGGTGCTTTTTGCGGTTTCCGCGACCACGATGGCGAACGGCGTCTTGCTGTCCGTCTGAATCAGAACGCCTGACGTGTCGATGCCATGATGATGAAAATCCGAAAGGCAGAACCGGCCGAACCGGTCACCCGCCACAGGTCCGGCGAATCCGCAGGACGCACCAAGGGTTGCGATCGCCACGAGCGCGGTCGGCACCTTGCCGCCACCCTGCCAGCTGTATTGATCCAGATGAACCGACCCGTTGGAAGGTGGAATCTCCTTCACCCTCGCCAGCAGATCAACGCAGCAGGTACCCATTCCAATCACATCCGGTTTCATAGCACGCCCTCCGGAAAGGCCTTCAGAACCGACATGCCATTCGGTCCCGCCTTCCATGCAGTTTCCTGAATACCAGCCGGCAGGAACAGTTCATCGCCTTTTTTCAGCTTCACAATGCCGGCCTCCGTCATCATGTCTCCTTCGCCGGAAATGACAATGGCGATGCTGAAGGAATCACGCTTCACATCCCGGTACACACCGGTGATGTCCAGTCGGGAGAGACTGAAGAAGGTTGTCTGGTCTTTCCCCAGCAGCAGGGACTCCGTTCCTTCCGGGGTGTTGGACAGCAACTTCGGTTCGATGCGGAATTTCTTCAGGGTCTCCTCCCGGCTTCTGCCGGTGAAATCGATGCAGTCCATGGTCCGCTTCTCCAGAAATTCAGCCCGTGGATCTTCAGGCTTCCACCATCTGCGCACGCTGACGTTCAAGTCGGTCGGCTCCTGCACCTCGAGCAGAAAGCAGCCATCTCCGACCGCATGCGGCAAGCCGGCCGCGATGAAGTACATTTCCCCCGGAGACACCTCGAATTTGTGGCAGCAGGCATCCATGGCCGGAATATCCTGACGATCATACAGTTCCGCAAACCACTCCCGGGTGATGCCTTCCTTGAAGCCAAGCAGGATATAAGGTTTTTCCCGCCCATCCTTTCGGGTGTCCAGCATGTACCAGGACTCCACTTTCCCAAAATCGGAGCTGAAATGCGCCCGTGCCACCTCGCGGGTCGGATGCGCACCGAGCAGAAGCTGATCCCGCGCATCCAGAAGTTTCACGAGGATTCCCGTATTGCTGCCGAACATGTCGGCATGCCTTTTGCCAAGAAAAGCTGCCGGATTGCTCTTCACCAGATCATCCATGTGCATCTGCCGGCCAGACCCAAGCTCCACAAGGGCGATGCCGTATTTTTCATCCGCATTCGCGCCGGGTTGGGTCTGATGAAGGGGATTCATCCGATTCCACGTGGTGGAGCCCACCCAGGCCTCCGGACATTCGTCATCCAGAGACGGTTCAATGCCCCGGAAACGGTCCAGCTCCCGGCCCCCGGCAAAGGAGCGATAAACACGGTTCTGAACCAGTTTGAGCGGTAGTTCGTACCATTCGGGCATGTTAGTTCCTCCTTGGCTGCATCCGCCGGTCCATGCCGGATTCACCGACCCTGTCATTATAGCAAATGCCCGCGGCGGATTGCCTATACTATGTTGCTTAAAATCTATAGAATGTTGCTTGATATTTATAGAATGTCATTCTCCTCATCACCGCAGTGGTCACGCTGGTATCTGGAATTCTCCTGATTCTGGAGGCAGAACGTCCTGTCGCCATGAGTCTTGATTTCTTCTTCGCATTGATGTGTCTCTTTCTTTATATCCGCCGCAAGCATGTTTCCCTTGATCGGAAGGTCATCACATCCCTATGCCTCCTACTTGTCTTCAGCGCCAATTCGTTTTCCTCCAACGGGTTTCTGGGTCAGGGTCTGCTGGCTCTCGCCATGCTGGTCATGATTGCCACCTCCTTTCTTGACAGACTGCCTGCCCTCACCTTTATTGCCCTTTCCCTGCTGCTCATATTCATCATGATGCTTGCCCTGATGTTCGGATGGCTGACATTTCCGAACAGGATTGTCCAACGCATCGCAAATCCATTCGACTGGTTCCTGCAGATCATTGCGCTGACATTGTTTTCGGTGATTGCCTATTTCTCGGTCCGGTATATTCGAACACTGCTGATAGAGAGCATCACAAATCTGCGCGGCAAAGTTTCGGAACTGGAGTCCACAAGGGAGGAAATTCAACGGCTCGCCTACTACGATCAGTTGACAGGACTGCCAAACAGAAATCTTTTCACCCGTGAGATATCGGACCAGATCACCGCCGGAATAAAGGAAGCGCGGATGGTCTGTATGCGGATATTCAGTTTTATCTCGCAACCAGCAGCTATCCGCAGGATGGGGATTCCTTGGAGGCCTGTTACCAGAAAGCAACGACTGCACTCCGACACGCGAAAGAAAACAATCATGCGGGACTGAACGCCTATATTCCCCGCATGACAGAGGAAATCGACAGGGAAGTCCGCATCAAGTCCCTCCTGGAGCAGGCCATGCGTGATCGTGAATTCACTCTTGTGTTTCAAACGAAAGTGGATGCGGCAAGCAGTGAACCTTTCGGCATGGAGGCTCTTTGCCGTTGGAGGTCTCCTGTTCTCGGCCAGGTCTCTCCATCGGACTTCCTCCCCATCCTGTCAAAAACCTCCCTGATGGATGAATTCTGCGAAATGATCTTCCATTTGACGCTTGATGTCTTCAACAGCATGCGAAGCAGCATACCGGACCGGTTATCTCTCTCCGTGAATGTTTCCCCGGTATTTTTTCTGAAAGATACATTCGAGACGTTTGTCATGAATGCCCTGCATGAACGGGATATCCCACCGGAACGAATCATACTGGAAATCACCGAGGAAGCCATGATAGCAGAATTGTCCTCCATCAACCTGAAAGCGGGGAATCTGCGTTCCCACGGCATTCGCATATCCCTTGACGACTTCGGCAGCGGATATTCATCCCTGAAATACCTGACAGCGATCCATTTCGATGAAATCAAGATCGACAAGGCATTCATCGATCCCATCGCCGTGGATGAGCAGGCTTATGCACTCCTGACCTCCATCATGGCCATCGCCAAGGTCATGGATTGCCAGGTTGTGGCAGAAGGCGTTGAGACACAGACGCAGGCCGAGCGCATTCTTCAGGCAGGCTGCAGGGTGCATCAGGGATATCTTTATTCAAGACCGGTTCCGGCTGAAGAAATGACTTCACTTTTATCCGAAGCAACGCCACGGCAGAAGCCTGGCAAGGAATGAAATATCGATTACGCCGACGCAGTCACTCGCCCGACAGGCGGAACACCAGACGGAAACATCAGTCGGAAACATCAGTCGGAAACATCAGTCGGTATCATCAGTCGGTATCATCAGTCATCATGTTTTCCCAAAAATACGACTGCCGCTTCTTCATCCAGCGGCCTGCTGAAATGGAACCCCTGGATCAAACGGCATCCCAGGCGGGTTAGTGTATCCATTTGCTCCTGGTCTTCCACCCCTTCGGCAATGACCAGAAGGTCGAAATTCCTGGCAAGGTCCATGATCGAGTGGATCATGCGTGTTCCTTTCTGGGAGATGACACTCTGCTGAACAAAACTCCTGTCAATCTTCAGCACGTTCACAGGGAGCCGGTTCAGATAGTTCAAGGAAGAAAACCGTTCTATCATACCTGCTCAAATCTATTTGAAAATATTCAAATCGATTCAATGCTGATTTCCTGCTTCTTCAAAGACCAACCCGTCCC
>JAIFNI010000113.1 GCA_020047785.1 Clostridia bacterium | reverse complement strand
CATGTCCAGCACTGGTTTCATGTTCTTGCCCACCCCGTGGGGGAAAATGAATTTGTCTTGTGGTTCGTGGAGAGCATGCCGCATCCTGCCCTTGAAAACGTGGAAATTGTTTCGGACCGTGATCGGATGGAGAGTACACTCCTTTTTCTGACGGAAACCGGCTATCTGGAACGTGGCGAAGATTTTTTTCTGTCTCTGGCCAAATTCCTCGCCAAGATCCTCGAGACGGACTATGTATGCATTGATCGGCTTCGCGGCGACAACCTGAGTGCGGAAACTGTTGCGGTTTATTATGATGGACGATTTGAAGACAATGTGACCTATACTTTGCGTGATACGCCATGCGGCATTCTGCTTGGAAAACGCATCTGCATCTTTCCGAGCGATGTCCGAAGCCTGTTCCCGAAGGATGATGTGCTTCAGGAGATGAATGCGGAAAGTTATATCGGCACCACCCTTTTCAACACGGTCGGGGAAGCCATCGGGCTGATTGCGACCATCAGCAGAAAACCTGCCAGGAAAGCAAAAATGGCGGAACTCATCCTTGAAGTGGTCAGCATGAGGGCGGCGTGGGAACTTGAGCGCAGAACCAGCGAGGAGGCGCTTAGAAAGGCAAAGGAAGCGGCGGAAACCGCAAACCGGGAGAAAACAAGATTCTTTGCCAACCTTGCCCACGAAATCCGGACACCGATGAACGGAATTGTCGGATTCTTCTCGCTGCTTCAAAATACCACACTCGACGAGAGGCAGAAGGAATATGTCCGTCTCATGGATTTGTCGACCCACTCTCTGCTCGGTGTGGTGAATGACATGCTGGATTTGTCTAAAATGGAAGCAGGTCGTCTTGAACTGGAGCAGATTCCCTTTGACCTTCATGATACAGTGCTGGAGGCCGTTCAACTGTTTCAGATTCCTTCCGGAGCGAGAGGCGTTCCCATATCGTTCCATTTCCCGTCTGACATGCCAAGGTGTTTTCTGGGAGATCCAACCCGCATCCGGCAGGTTGTGAGGAATCTTGTGGGAAATTCGGTGAAATTCACGAAAACAGGCGAGATTGTCGTATCGGTGGAATTGCTCCTTGAGACAGGAATGGTTGCAGTTCAGGTTTCCGATACCGGCATTGGTCTCACTGCGGAGGATGCGGAAAAGCTCTTTGTTCCTTATTCACAGGTCGATGCATCCGTCAGCCGGAATTTTGGCGGAACCGGACTCGGCCTTTCTTTATGCAGAAGTCTTGTCACACTGATGGGCGGGGAAATTCATGCTGCAGGCAGTCTCGGCGTCGGTGCAGCATTCCGGTTTACCATGAATCTCGCGATCCCGGACGTCTGAACCATGATTCTGGTGTAACAACTCGCTTTCGCGAGTTGTCATGCAGGATTCCTTTGGAATCCTGCATGTAAATGACACCGACGGTGTCATTTACACACCGAATCACGTGATTCCGTGCCCTACAGCGGCATCGCCGCTGTAGGCATGCAAGTTGCGAATTGCAACTTGCATGAAAAAGTCGAAAAACGACTTTTTGCACGAGAATCAACCATGGGATTGTTGGCAGACATGTGGTAAAATGATCCATGAAGCGCAACTTTGCTCTGGAGGTGTCCCATGTCCGATCTGGGGGCGGCGTCTTCCGCACTGCAACTGGCGGAGGTTGAGCTGGACCGTGATCCGAAAAAAACAATTCAAATCCTGGATGAATGGTTTCCTTTTCTGGAGGCGGAGAAGAACCATTTTTTGCTGTGCGATGCCTGGGATCTGTCGGGCAGATGGCTCCTCCTGTCCGGTCGCGATCTGGAGTCAAGCCAGGCATTTGCGACAGCCCTCCAGCATGCGGAAATTGCCGGGGATCTGCAACGGGAATGCCGCGTCAGAAAGAATGCCGGCGTCGCGCTTGTACAGATGAAAGCCTATCATCAGGCGCTTCATTGTTTTCTCGATGTGTGTGAAATTTCTGTTCGGGAGGGGTATGCCCTGCTGGAGGGGCAGGCGGAAAACAACATAGCGGTCATACACAACATGAATGGCAATTATGAAGCGGCAAGGACCATATTTATTCATTTGCTGGAAAATGTGGAGGCCATGGGACTTTCCCTTGCCATTGCACACTACAATCTTGCTGAAGTGCATCTTCTGTTGGGAGAGCTCGACAAGGTCGCCGTACACATTCGTGCCGGAAAGAAAGCTGCCGCGCAGGAAGACCGGACAAACCTGAGAGCCGGCTTCGCCTATTTTGCCGGTGTCCTCATGCGCAGACGTTCATGGAACCTTTCTGCGAGAAGACAACTGGAACGGGCTGCGGTCAAATGTCGGGAAGCCCATATGACGGAAGAGATGGTCCGTTGCTCTTATGAACTTGCCTCCATGTGCCGGGATGCCGGCGAGCATGAGGACATGATGGCGTACTGCCGGGAAGTCATCCAATTCGGCAAGACCCATGGCATGATGGATGAAACAGTTCTGGCGCATGAAAGCCTGATAGCTGGGCTGCGCGTCAACGGAGACGGAGAATCCCTTTGGCATGCCTGCCGGGAATATGCGGAATTCCTGACGGAAAGGGAAGCTTATGATGCCGAACGGATGCGTGTGCGGGTGGAAATGGAATTGGACCTGCTGGAGATGGGACGCAGCAGGCGTCGTCTCGAGCGGGAACTGGCGATAGATCCGCTCACCGGGCTGGACAGCTACAGAATTCTGTCCCGAAAGATTCAGGAGTCCAGGAATGTGATGACGGCTCCTTCCATCCTCCTGTTTCTTGACTTGGACAACTTGAAATCAGTGAACGACACGTACGGACACATGGTCGGTGACAGGCTGATTATTGCATTTGCAAAAGAAATCAGGCGTGCCATGCCGGAACAGGGCATCGCGACAAGAAAATCCGGAGATGAATTCGTCGTCTTTCTGCCTGATACGCGTCTTGTTGATGTGATAAGCCAAATTGAGTTGTTTTTGCAATCGCTTACCCAGAAGCGTGACATCGGCGGCGTGATGATACCGCTGTCCTGCAGTATCGGCGTTGCGGCCGATCCCTGTAATTCCACGGAGCCGTCCGTCCTTGTCGAGATGGCGGATATGGCCATGCTCCAGGCGAAGCGTGCAGGAAGAGCACGGTATGCCATTGCCGACAGGGCAGGCGCCGGGGGTGTGGCATGAGGGAGAGTGAGCAGCTGTTTCTGGACCTGATTCGGGAAGTCGGTCCTGACTTCACGACGAATCCTGAAAAAGCCCGCATCCGGCTGTTGGCGGCGGCTGAACAGGCACATGCCCAGGGGGATGTGCTTTCGGAGTTCAAACTGCTTGATGAACTGGCGTGGCAGGCAACAACGAAATTTGAGGCTGAAGAAGCAATGGACTGCATTCACCGTGTCCTTGCGCTGGCCGAACAGACGGGAGACGCCAATCACATCGGCGCTGCCTGCAACACATATGGCGTCTTTTTCATGAATTGCGGTGAACCGCTTCAAGCCATTGAACAACTGGGCAAATCCCTTGCTGCCTATGAGTCATCCGGGAATACGCCACGCATCGCTTCCGTGTTGGTCAATCTTGGCGAACTGCTCGTTGAAATGGATGACATCGGAAAAGCGGCACCATATCTGGAAGAAGCGTGCAAGTTGACGGAGCGGACCGAAAGACCCGATGTCCTGTTGAATCTTGCATTTGTTCGGGTACATCAGGGACGGCTTCCGGAGGCGTGGTCCTGCATTGTCCGTGTCTGGCGGGAAGGACGTCATGCCGAAGGATGGCCGCTCCGTGCGAATGTCCATGATGTGGCCGGTTGGGTTCTGCAGCAGACAGGAAACCTGCCTGCCGCCCTGCGACACTACCGGAAATCTCTGTCCCTTTTCATGAAGCAGCATGACCCATTCCGGATCTCATCCACCTATCTTTCGATGGGAGATGTATGGCTGAAGAACGGCAACCGGGACAAAGCGGTGGAATGTTACAGGGAATCGGCTGAAATCAGTGGTGTCCGTGGGTATCGATTTGTAGAAATCCGTTCTCTCCGCAAACTTCTGCTTCTGGTGTCCGGCCCCGTCGAATCTTTGGCGGTCCAGCAGAGACTTTCTTACACCCTTCATGAGGCGGATCAGCGAAACAAGGCGCTTCGCCGCAATTTCGTCGAATTGCAGATCCGTCTGGATCGGCTACGACGAGAGCGACAGGAACTTGTCCGCGATTATGAGCGCGATGCGCTGACAGGTCTTTACGCGTATCGGAACATGGAAGAACGTCTGAATCAGCATGCGTCTGCCTGTGCACGTTTCGCATTTCTGTTTCTGGATGTGGACCAGCTGAAAACGTTGAATGACACTTGGGGTCATTCGGCAGGCGACATGCTTCTCCGGAGTTTTGCAAACGATTTGTCGGATGCGCTTCCCCGTTACGGACAAGCCATCCGCAAGAGCGGTGACGAATTCATTGTCCTGCTGCCGCATGCAGGCAGAGCCGAGGCAATCGAATATCTGCAGGACCTCTACGGGAAATTGGGCATTCAGCGACGCATCGGGGAGGAAGCGATTTCGCTTTCCTGCAGCGCGGGAATTGCCCTTTGGCCGACCGACACGGAACAGACGAACCTTCTGGAGTGGTTGGCGGACCAGGCGATGTATCGTGCAAAAAGCAATGGCAGAAACCAGTACTGCTGGAACCAGCCGTTTCTTCAATCCTGACAGTACGGGGAGGAATCATGCAGAAAACAAGACTGGGGAAAACAGAACTGATGGTGACACGCACGGCGTTTGGCGCATTGCCGATACAGCGACTGTCCGCGGATGAGGCAGCAGCACTACTCCGGAAAGCATTCGAGTCTGGAATCAATTTTTTCGATACAGCCCGTGGCTACACGGACAGTGAGGAAAAGATAGGCATGGCGCTTTCCGATGTCAGAAAGGATATCGTGATAGCCACCAAATCCGGCGCAACGGACCCGAAGACGATGCGGGAACAGCTGGAAAAAAGTCTGGAGAAACTGAAAACCGACTACATCGACATTTATCAGCTCCACAATCCGTCACGCCTGCCCAATCCGGAAGACCCCGACGATTTGTATCAGGAACTTCAGAAGGCGAAACGGGAGGGACTCATCCGACACATCGGCATCACCAACCACCGTCTGGACCTCATGAAGGAAGCCATCACATCGGATCTGTACGAAACAGCTCAATTTCCCTTATCTTCTCTTTCATCGGATGCGGACCTGGACTTGTCGGACCTAAGCAGGAAACACGATGTTGGCCTCATCGCCATGAAAGCCATGTCCGGTGGCTTGATAACAAATGCGGCAAGCACATTTGCCTTTCTGCGGCAGTATGGGAACATTGTCCCAATCTGGGGAATCCAGCAGCTCGCAGAACTCGAGGAGTTCATTTCGCTGGAAGAAAGCCCGCCTGTTCTGGATGAAAACATGAGGGTCATCATCGAACGGGATCGGAAGGAACTGGCAGGGGGGTTCTGCAGGGGTTGCGGATATTGCATGCCATGTCCTGCAGGCATCCAGATTCCCATGGCGGCCAGAATGTCCCTTTTGCTGCGTCGTGCGCCCTGGCAGGGTTTCATGACGCCGGAATGGCGGGAAAGAATGGACATGATTGACGGATGCCTGCATTGCGGGCAGTGCATCCGCCAATGCCCATACGGACTGGATACCCCGGAGCTTCTGAAGGAGATGCTGAAGGACTACAGGGAATTTGCGGCTGACCATGCCATGCCGCAATCATCTCCTCCGTCTCATCCGTTTCCCTGAAGTCTGATGTTTTCGGCGACAACGCCATCCAGAACACTGAGTTCAGCATAAAGCTCATCAATTTCATCTTCCGGACCTGCCAGCTGGAGAATCATCAGCCCTTCTTCAGAACAGACATCGCCGGTTTCGTGCAACCCAAGCCGCACTTTGATGAGGCAACCATACTTGGTCAGGATTTCCTGTACCTGTGTCGCGTTTGCATGCCGCTTGCTGATCAGGATGCCCATCAGATGATAAACTGCCATATAAAACCCTCCGTGATTCATTTGATGTCCGGTTATGCTCAGCGATAACCAAACACGGGGTGTCCCGATGCTTTCATGATATCACCCGGTTCTTGCCTTGTAACAGAAAATCTGTCGTGCCGGTAAAAAATGACATGATTTTAAATATCACCACATCTGATGGCATTCCATTCTATTTATTGAAATTAAATAATTCACAACTTTCCTTTTTTTCTGTTTCAATCAAGAGAAAGGGATGGTAAATAAAACTTGAGTCCGATGTGGACATCACATTCGAGGAAACAAGGAGAAAGACAAGATGACGAGATTTGTATGTTCGATCTGCGGTTATGTCCATATTGGCGACAAGGCACCGGAAAAGTGTCCACAGTGCGGCGCTCCTGCCGAAAAATTTGTCGTGCAGGCGGAAGCTTCCCTTCAGTGGGCGGATGAACATCGCATTGGCGTGGCCAAGGATGTGGATGCGGAAATCCTGGACGGACTTCGTGCGAATTTCACAGGTGAATGCACGGAAGTGGGTATGTATCTGGCCATGTCCCGTCAGGCAGACCGTGAAGGGTACCCGGAAATCGCTGAAGCCTACAAGCGCATCGCGTTCGAAGAGGCGGAACATGCCGCTCGCTTCGCGGAGATGCTGGGAGAAGTGGTTGTGGCGGATACCAAAAAAAATCTGCAGATGCGGGTCGAGGCTGAATTCGGTGCCTGCGCAGGCAAAAAGGCGATAGCCACAAAAGCCAAGCAGCTGAATTATGATGCCATCCACGAC
>JAIFNI010000232.1:2620-9400 GCA_020047785.1 Clostridia bacterium | reverse complement strand
CTGGATGTTGCCCGTATCCAGCCGGGTCAGCGCAACCATTTCGAGCATTTCGGCGGAAGTGAGGACTGCATCCACATCACGGAGGCCGCCGGGCGCGAATTCGGTACGTGCGGCTTCATATTTTTTCGCAATACAAGGTACGATGGAGACAACAAAGAGGTCCTTCTTGTCAACCTTCATGGCCTGGGTGTAATGGTTCTTGACGGTGGCACCCATCATCATCTGCGGGGACTTGCAGGTGGACAGATGCGGAATGAGCTGCGGATATCGGCGTTCCACCAGATTGACCCAGCCTGGACAGCACGAAGTGAACTGCGGCATCACGCCGCCTTCGCCGACACGCGTCAGGAACTCGGTGGTCTCTTCCATGATGGTCAGGTCGGCCGCAAACGAGAAGTCGAACACGCGGTCGAATCCAAGTGCCTTCAGCAGGCCGGACATATAGCTGGAAGCACCGTCAAAGGGAATGTTGTAACTGGAAGATACAACGGAACGGACAGCAGGAGCGACGAAAGCCACCACATGCTTCGTCGGGTCGTTGAGGGCACGGAACACCCTGCTCTTTTCACTGCGGGTGGAAAGCGCGCCGCACGGACAGGCGTTGACACACTGGCCGCAGCTGACGCAATCGGTCTTGTCCAGCGGGAGCCCGCTCTTCGTACCGACCAGCTGACGCCCATGCTTCATGTAGAAGTTCAGGACGTCCGGCCCTTCGACCTCGGCGCATGCCGCGATGCAGCGTCCGCAGGAGATGCATTTGTTGTGGTCGCGCACGATGAAGGGATGATCTTCGACAATCGGTACGAACGGACGCTCATGAACCGGCTTCATGTAGGCGATTTTATGGGCGCTCGCTTCCCGTCGGAGGTCGCAGTCGTAACGGGAACCGCATCCACAGCGCAAACAGCGGCGCGCTTCCGCCTTTGCCGCTTCCTCGTCAAGCCCGAGTTCCACCTCATCAAAATTGTTCCTGCGGGCTTCCTGGGAGATGGCGGGCATTTCCGCGCGGGTAAACCGGGGCATCATCTCGAATTCCCATTTCGGCAGATCTTCCATGGTGCCGCGGCTGCAGCTGTAATCCACGTCGGATTCATGCACATAACCCTTCATCAGGTATTCGTGGATGGCATCGGACGTCCGCCGTCCGGCCCCGACAGCCTGAATGACGGTAGCGGGACCGGTAACACAGTCACCGCCGGCAAAGATGTTGCTCTCCGAGGTCTGTGACGTCTTGCCGTTTATTTCGACATCGCCCCACTTGTTGAGTTTCACAGGCAGGTCGTTGTACAGGAACTGGGTGTTTGTGCTCTGACCGATGGCACCGATGACGGTATCCGCATCGATGACAATGTTGCTCCCTTCGACGGGCACAGGACGACGACGACCGGAACGATCCGGTTCCCCGAGTTTCATCTCGATGCAGTTTAGCTTTTTCCTGCACGCTTCCAGGGTGATGCTGCTTGGCGCCATCAGGAACAGCATTTCAACACCCTCATGCAGCGCTTCTTCCACTTCATAAGGTTCTGCCGGCATTTCCCCGCGGGTGCGGCGGTAGATGAGTTTGACGGATTTGGCGCCCTTGCGGAGTGCGACGCGCGCGCAGTCGATGGCGGTATTTCCGCCGCCGATGACCACGACATTCTCGCCGAGATCAATCTTCACGCCCTTCGTTTCCTGTTCGAGGTATTGGATTCCCAGCCAGACGCCGGGCAGGTTTTCCCCTTCGATGGACAGCGGCGTGGCCCGCCAGGAACCGATGGCGAGATAGACGGCATCAAAATCGTTCTGGAGATCTTCCAGCCGGATATGGGTGCCGAGGGACTTGCCGGTCCGGATCTTCACCCCCAGGCGTTTCATGGTGTCGATTTCCTTGTCGAGTGTGGCCTTGGGCAGCCGGTATTCCGGAATGCCGTAGCGCATCATGCCGCCGGCATGCGGTTGACGTTCGAAGACTGTGACGTCATGTCCATTGATGGCGCTGTAGTAGGCAGCGGAAAGGCCGGAAGGACCGGCACCGACCACTGCGATTTTCTTGCCGCTGGGCTCCTTCTTTGCGGGCAGCCAGGATTCTTCGCGGGCCATGTCCCAGTCTGCGACAAAACGCTTCACATGATTGATGCCAACCGGCGTGTCCACCAGATTGCGGCGGCACTGTGCTTCGCACGGATGGGGGCATACGCGGCCGCAGACAATCGGGAAAGGATTGCGGTCCTTGATGACACGCAGTGCATTTTCAAAGTTCCCGTTCCCTGCGTGACGCAGATACATCTGGATATCGATGTTTGCCGGGCACGTCTGCACGCAGGGCGCGACGCAGTCCGCGTTGTGATCGGACAGAATCTGTTCCAGGCGCACCTTGCGATAGGATTCAAGCTTCGGCGTGTGCGTGTTGATGACCATGCCCGCCCTGATGGGAGTCTGGCAAGCCTTCACTTCGCGCACAATATCGCCGTCGACCAGCTCCACAACGCAAAGACCGCAATTGCCGTTCGCTCTTTCGAGGCGAATGTCGTAACACAAATGGGGAATGTGCACATCTTCCTGGAGGAGTGCCTGGAGAATCGTCAGGTCCTCATAGACTTCCAGCTCCCGTTTGTTGACCGTGACCTTGATGCGTTTCTGGTTTGTGATTGTCTTCATGCGCCCTCCATGCTGTCGATCAATTGCGGCTCTTAACCGGATTTTCCGTTTGCGGCAGAAAAGTCCGTTATTGTTTTGACAATGTCCTGTCCATTATACCTGATCTCTTTTCAATTGTCGCCGGCAAATTGTATAAAAAATACACCATTTCTTACTGGAATTCTTTGTATGAAAGTGTTTGATATCTTTTGCATCATTCGAATACAATTGTATTCCATGACATGGGCGGCAGTTCGAGCGAAACGGTCTCACCTTCCGCCTTGAAGGAGAAGGCCCTCGCCCGATCGAGTCCATTTCCGACCACCGCCACGATATTTCCATCCGGATTCCGAAACACAACCGCATTCCCCGCCCAATGACCCTTTGCCTCCATCCGGACAGCGCCGGCATCGATGAAGTGAGAAAAATGCTTCATGACGTAGAATTCAGGATTGAAGATCATTCTGCCGGTCTCCGGCTCCACCGTGACCATCGCGTTCTGTTTCCAGCCCCAGGTGCTTCTGCCTTCCGGTTCAAGCACCATGTTCCAGTAAACGTAAGCAGATGCGCCATTGACGAGATAATGACGGAACAGATTGAAGATGTAGTGCGCATAGGCCCAGGAATTACTGCCGTCGCCGCATTCATTTTCGGTCTGCATCAGCTTCATTTCCGGCCAGGCCATGTGCGTCTGCTGCATGGCATATTTGCCGCACCACTGATACCCGACACCCTTGATGTACTTCCGCGCCGCCGGATCCGACAGGACAAGATTCGAATACTGGTCGTAACCGGTATGAAGAAAGCGATGATCGACCTCCGGCCCATTGATGGTTCCAAGCCAGATATCCGTATCGATGCCGTTCGCCTCGAACAGCGGCCCCATATGATCGCGGATGAACACGCG
The DNA here is from genome assembly GCA_020047785.1 of Clostridia bacterium. Classification (GTDB taxonomy): domain Bacteria; phylum Bacillota; class Clostridia; order DSM-8532; family DSM-8532; genus JAEWSN01. The sequence continues at coordinate 5,874 of JAIFNI010000232.1, read as the reverse complement.
GAATTGCTCGCCGGTCCAGACGCAGGACGGAAATTTCTGGTCTGACATCGGTTCGTTCTGCACATGGATCTGGTCGATCCTTACACCCTCTTCGGCATAGGATTGAACAAATTTCAGGAAGTAAAGCGCATAGGCGTCCCTGATCTCCTTCGTCCAAATCATTGTGCCGTGATTGTGCGCACGTGGAAATTTCATCCAGGTCGGCGGGCTCCAGGGAGAGGCGAACAGCTTCAAATCAGGCTGATGGGCCAGTGCTTCCTTGATGAAGGGGATCAGGCAATTCTTGTCGCGATCGATGGTAAAGTGGTCCATCGCATAGTCATCCGGATGCTCATCCAGGCTGTACCATTCCAATGAATAGTCGTTGGCGCCGACCGGCAGGCGGCAGATGCGGAAACGGCAGCCCTTGTCCGGATCGAAAAGCTCTTCGAACAGATTCGCCCGATCCGTCGGGGTCAGATGGGAAAGCGCGCGCCATTCCAGTTCATTGAAGCAGCCGCCGAACCCATCCACAACCTGATCGGTGGTCCCGGTCATTTCGAGGGTATCGCCGCACGCTTCCGTCTGAACCGCTGCGAGGTCCATTTCCTCCCATTGCACGTTTTCGTTGGTAGAAATCCATCTGATTGCCTTCATGTCCACTCCTTCTTGCAGTTGCCGGGTATCTTTTGCTGTTTTCGATACCGGGCATCTCCCGTTGTTTTCGATACCGGGCATCTGTCTCTGTTTTCGATACCGGGCATCCGCCTCTGTTCCGATACCGGGCTTCTGCCGCTGTTTCGAAACCGGCATCCGCCTCTGGTTTCATTTCCTGCTTCCCCTTCAGTTTACCAATCCGTCCGTGCATATTCACGCCGGAAGTCGGGGTGTTTCAGCCAATATTTGCTGAAAGAGCGAAGGGTCTCCATCCCGAATGCAGCGCCCCCTCTTCCGAACCTTTTAAACACGTGTTTTTCTTGCCATCATCCCGTAGAAGCGTTATGATGGTGCGGAATGGAACCTGCTTCCCGAAAGAAAGCGGTCCCACGGATGCGCGGGCCGGTCCATGAAGCCGAAAGCCACCCTGCGTGAACGCACAAGGAGTCGCAATGAATGTACTGACAGCCCCACGAGGTCGGGAAGACCGCAAAGTCATCAGCATGCTGGAAATCGTGGACATTGCGACAGGAGAGCGCACCCTGCTGGGTGAGTTCGACGAACTGATCGAAGCGCCCAACTGGACAGCGGATGGAAAACACCTCGTCTACAACAGCAATGGACGCATCGTCGCGTTCGATCTCTCGACGGGGACGGGCAAGGCCATCGATGCCGATTATGTGGATGATTGCAACAACGACCACGTGCTGTCACCGGATGGAACCCTCATCGCCGTCAGTCACCATACAAAAGAGGACGCACAGTCCCGCATTTACGTTTTCCCCATCGGAGGTGGAGAGCCCTGGCTTGTGACCCCCATCGCGCCCAGTTATCTGCACGGGTGGTCACCCGACGGCAAGCTCCTCGCTTACTGCGCGGAACGAAACGGCCAATACGATGTTTATACGATCCCGCTCAAGGGTGGTGTGGAGAAACAGCTGACCCATACACCCGGGCTGGATGACGGTCCTGAGTATTCCCCCTGTGGAAAATTCATCTGGTTCAATTCCGTGCGCAGCGGCCTGATGCAGGCATGGCGCATGGAAGCCGACGGGTCGAATCCTACGCAGATGACTTTTGACGATGCGAACACCTGGTTTCCGCATGTGTCCCCCGATGGAAAGACCATTGCCTGCATCACCTATGCAAAGGGAGATGTGCAGCCAGGTGACCATCCGCCGAACAAGAATGTGGAAATCCGCTTGTTCCCCGCTGAAGGCGGCATCCCGCAAACTCTCGTCAAATTGTTCGGCGGGCAGGGCACGCTCAACGTGAACTCCTGGTCACCGGATAGCAAGCGGCTCGCATTCGTTTCCTACCGAATGAAGTAAACATACGGAACCCGCCGTGGAAAAGACGTTCCCATCCCGCATGATGGAACGTCCTTGCTTGTTGCATGAAAAAAAGGAGTCAATCATCAAAATCAAGAGTCAATTTGGTGAAAAACAGGAGTGAAAAACGCCATTTCACCTGTTTACATTCAAAAGTGCCAGGCATAAAATGGGGTCAACCTTACCCGTGCAAGTCCTTGCGGCAGAGCGGGAAGCGCGTTGTCGGCAGGATCAGGGCTGCATGTCCGTCCTGATGCCGACTTGCAGCAGCACAATCACTCAGCAAACAGGAGGAACGCATCATGGCCATCACCATCCGTGACGTACGAGCCATCTGCACCGCACCGGCCGGCATCAACCTCATCGTCGTGAAAGTGGAAACCTCCGAACCCGGTCTTTACGGACTTGGATGCTCCACCTTCGCCTATCGGCACAAAGCGGTCGCCTGTCTCATCGATGATTATCTGAAGCCCCTCCTTGTGGGTCGGGATGTCTCCCGCATCGAGGACATCTGGCAGACCATGAATCACAATGCCTACTGGCGCAACGGGCCGGTCGAGAACAACGCCATATCCGGCGTCGACATGGCGCTTTGGGACATCAAGGGCAAAATGGCGAACATGCCAGTATATGACTTGCTTGGTGGAAAATGTCGTGAAGCCGCGGCGGTCTACCGCCATGCCGATGCGCCGACGCTAGAGGGCCTCGCAGACAAGGTTCGGGCCTATATGGCGGACGGCCTGCGGCACATTCGGGTTCAATGGGGCGGCTACGGCGGAAAGCCGGTCCGTGAATTCGCACCGGTTCCGAACACGCAGCCAGCGCTGCTTTCAGGGGCATATGGCGGAAAGGAAGTACGGGAATTCGCACCGGTCGACATGCAGGACGGTGTCTATTATGATCCGGATGGATACGTCCGCTCCACTGTGACCCTGTTTGAATACCTCCGCAAGGAACTCGGCTACGAGATCGAGCTGCTGCATGACGTGCACGAACGCATCGCGCCATCGGAAGCCGTCCGGCTTGCCAAGGCACTGGAACCTTACCGTCTGTTCTTTCTTGAAGACATCCTTTCCCCCGAACAGGGCGAATGGTTCCGCCAGGTGCGCGGCCAGTGCGCCATCCCTCTCGCCCAGGGTGAACTGTTCAACAATCCGCATGAATGGGAACGACTCATCGCGGACCGGCTCATCGACTTCATCCGCGTGCACATCAGCCAGATCGGCGGCATCACGCCGGCCCGCAAACTGGCCGCGCAGTGCGAAGCGTATGGAATCCGCACCGCAT
>JAIFNI010000232.1:0-2601 GCA_020047785.1 Clostridia bacterium | reverse complement strand
CGGGAGACGTTTCTCCGGTCGGTCATGCCGCGAATGTGCACCTCGACCTGGCCTGCCCGAATTTCGGCATTCAGGAATGGTCCGGCATCAGCGACATCCTGATGGAAGTCTTCCCCGGCAGTCCCGAACTGAAGGGCGGATATGTTTATTTGAATGGAAAGCCGGGTCTCGGCATCGACATTGATGAGAAACTCGCTGCGAAATTCCCCTGCGACGGCGGTGTGACCCGCTGGACCCAGACGCGTCTGCCCGACGGCACGGCACATCAGCCATAAAAGCGAAGTTGGCCGGTCTTCACATGCATAGTGAACAACTGGAGGAAACACCATGGAGTCAGGGATCTTCACGAAATGCGCGTTCGTCACGGGCGGCAGCCGCGGTATCGGCAAAGGCATCGCACTGGTACTGGCCGAACAGGGCTATGATATTGCAATCACCTACGCAACTGCCGTTGACGAGGCAATGGATACAAAAACATCCGTCGAGGCATTTGGAAGACGCTGTTTCGTCTATCAGGCGAACCTGGAGAAAGCCGATGTGCCGGAAGCGGTGACAAAGCAGGCAATCGCGGACCTGCGCCGACTGGATGTTCTCGTCAACAATGCGGGACAGACCAAGCACAATTCATTGTTCACGACGGAAGTGGACCTGATGGACTTTGTCAACGGGCTGGATTTCCGCGCCCCCATTCTCTGTGCGAAGCAGGCTGCCCTGCATATGCGTGAAAACGGCATCCGTGGTTCCATCATCAACATCACCTCGACTCGTGCATTCCGCAGCTATCCGGAGGACGCGCTGTACGGCGCCGCAAAGGCCGGACTCACGCGTGCCACCGAATCAATGGCAACGGAACTGGCACCCCACGGCATCCGCATGAACTGCGTCGCACCGGGTGCCACGCGGGTTCGCGGTGACGGGTCGGATGAGGACCTGCATTCCGGATTCGCACCTAAAATCCCGCTCGGGCGGTACGGTACCCCGAGGGAAAACGGCTATGCGGTTGCCTGGCTCTGTTCGGAGCAGGCTGGATACATCACCGGAACCACATTGAAAATCGACGGCGGACTCATTCTGCCGGGTATGCCCGAAGACGCTTCTCCGGAAGCGGGCTACGGCTGGGGACGCATGAAGTATCCAAGACAACCGGCTGCAAAACCGAATCAGGAGCCATGATCAATGATTGATTGGCATGCAGGTACGAAGAATCGATCTTTGCATTCTTTTGTGTGCCGCATGCGCGGCATGGGCATTCCCGTGCAAAAGTCGAAAATCGACTTTTGCATCCTGGAAAAACAGCACGACAGGAGGATTTTTAAATGGTGAAGCTCAATTGGCGGGAAGTCAAGCCCGGCATCGCCCATGAGGTGGGGATCGACTATCAGCTTCTTCGCGGACAGGCCCTTGCGGATCCGAACATCCCCACAGCCTGCATGCAGGGCATGATGTATGTCGCCTTCGCCATGCTGCAGCCAGGCCAGGCTTATCATGGCCATACCCATGACGATCACGAGGAAGTCTACTATATCATCGCCGGGCGTGGCGAAATGCGCATTGATGACGAAGTGAAGCCGATACGAGATGGCGACATCATCTATATCGGGAAGAACCAGCTCCACGCCATCCGCAACACGGATGAGAATGACTTCATCCATCTGCTGGCATTTGCTTCGCAATGCTGATGAAATCCGCACAGGGACTGCCGCGAGCCAGCTCGATGGTGATAGCGGTTGCGTATGACGAACATTCAGGAATTTCCCGCAGACAGTCGGGAAGCGCGTGGCCCTCGGCCAATGGGCATGGAAGGAAGAAGGATGGCACTTTTTGTAAAATGGCTCGGACAGGGTGGTTTCGAACTGACGGATGGACAGACGTCCATCCTGATCGATCCCTATCTTTCTGACATGGTTGAACGTTTCGACAAGGTCAAGCGAATGGTCCCCTCACCCATTCGCCCGGAAGAGGCCCATCCGGATCTGTACCTGATCACGCACGACCACATGGATCACCTTGATTCCGATACCATATCCGTCATGAACAAGGACCAGGTCCGCTTTGCAGCACCCGAAAGCTGCATGGCCAAATTGATCGAACTTGGAATTTCCGAGCGGTCCATCACAAAACTGGACCGTGGCGGCATCCTGTTTTTTGGCGATTTCACCATCAAAGCCGTCTATGCGAAGCATACAAGAGACAGCATCGGGCTTGTCGTTGAAAAGGATGGTTTGACCGTTTATTTCACCGGCGACTCCGAATATGATGGAGAAGTGGGAAAAGACCTGTCCTGCGACATTCTGTTCGTCTGCATCAACGGACGCTGGGGCAACATGGGCATTCCGGAAGCGTTGCAATTGGCGGAACGCGTGAACGCACGCCTTGCCATTCCGAACCATTACGGTCTGTTCGCCGAAAACACGGCGGATCCTGAACCTTTTCTGAAGGGTCTTGCATCTGCCGGGCGCAAGGGATATCGCATGAACCACGGGGAGTCGTTCGATTTGGCCGAATTGCTTTGAATCCATCCCGCGTTCCGTTTTCTGAAATTGTTGCGATGGTGTATATTCTGACAGCATTTCATCTTAACTATCTGATTCCTTACGGACA
>JAIFNI010000079.1 GCA_020047785.1 Clostridia bacterium | reverse complement strand
TGGCATATCCCTGGTCAATGCCTATCCCTGGTCAATGCCTATCCCTGGTCAATGCCTATCTCTTTGGCCACAGATAAAAAAGGAGCGACTGGCGCATCACGTGCCGGTCGCTCCTTTTTTATGTGCCGTGAAGATTTGCTGGAGCAGGTGATTTCAGAAGACAATGGCCAGACCTGCCATGCTTTCCTGAAAAGGAGCAGGTGATTTCTTTCCGGCGACTTAGTTCCTGGTTCCTTTTTTCATGCGGTTCAGGGCGGAAAGGATTGCCCGATAGGAGGCCGTCGTGGTATTGCGGTCCCGGCCGACACCGAACCATGCCTTGCCGTCTCTGACCAGCTCGATGTAGGCGACGGCTTCCGCGGTTTCCCCACTGCCGAGTGCATGTTCCTCGTAGGTCTCAAATCCGGCGTCGATGCCGAAAGCAGTCTTCAGTCCGTTGAAGAAGGCGGAAATGGGTCCATTTCCACTGCCTGCGATTCCGGTTGTGATGCCATCCGCCAGGATGTCCGCTTCAATGGCGACAGTGCCGTCCTGGCTTGCAAACCGGTAGCCGGCGAGTGAATACGGTGTTTCCGCCGCGAGGTATGTTTCCTGGAAGGCATCGAAAATTTCGCTGCCGGCCAATTCCTTCCCGGTCGAATCGGATTTGAGCTTGATGATCGCGCCGAATTCCGGGTGCATGGCTTTTGGAAGATGGTAGCCGAATTCCTGTTCCATGATGAAAGCCACGCCGCCTTTGCCGGACTGGCTGTTGATGCGGATGACCGCTTCGTACTGCCGGCCGATGTCCTGCGGATCGATGGGGAGGTAGGGGACTTCCCAGAAATCCGGTTTTTTGTCGGAAAAGTCCTTGAGCCCCTTGCTGATGGCATCCTGATGGGAGCCTGAAAATGCCGTATAAACGAGTTCTCCGACCCAGGGGTGCCGTTGCGGGACAGTCATGCCCGTGCAGTTTTCATAGGTTGCGATGAGTTCGTCGACGTTCGGAATGACCAGACCCGGGTCGATTCCCTGGGAATACAGGTTCATTGCAAGGGTCAGGATATCCACATTGCCCGTGCGTTCCCCGTTGCCGAACAGAGTCCCCTCCACCCGGTCCGCGCCGGCCATCATGCCGAGTTCCGTAGCGGCCACCGCAGTACCCCGGTCGTTGTGGGCATGCAGGCTGATCAGCACGGAGTCCCTTCCGGAAAGATTGCGGCAAAACCATTCGATCTGGTCCGCATAAATGTTCGGGGTGGCCATCTCCACCGTGGCGGGCAGGTTGATGATGACTTTTCTGTCCGCCGTGGGCTGCAGCACATCCAGAACGGCCTCGCACACATCGCGGGCATATTCCATTTCCGTTCCCGTAAAGCTTTCCGGGGAATATTCGTATCGGATGTCGCAATCCGTTTCGGAGGCCAGCTGTTTGACCAATTTGGCGCCATCGACGGCGATTTTGAGGATTTCCGGCTTTTCCATACGGAAGACAATGCGTCGCTGGGCCACGGAGGTGGAGTTGTAGAAATGCAGAATGGCGGACTTGCATCCGATCAGGGATTCATAGGTGCGCCGGATGAGGTGTTCGCGAGCCTGGGTCAGTACCTGCAGGGTGATGCCGTCGGCCATGCCGCGTTCGATCAGGGTGCGGACAAAGGAGAAATCCGTATTGGAGGCGGAGGGGAAAGCCACTTCGATCTCCTTGAATCCGACCCCCTTGAGCATGTTGAACATGGCGATTTTCCGGTCGACGCCCATGGGGACGGGCAGGGCCTGATTGCCGTCGCGCAGGTCGACACTGCTCCAGACCGGCGCTTTCGTGATGACGGCGTTCGGCCATTGGCGTTCCGTCAGATTCATCGGTGGGTAGGCACGATACTTCTGGTGATTCATGGAGGGCCTCCTCTCAAAAAAACATACCCCTTTCGTCAGTTTTGGAGACGAAAGGGGCGCTTTCCGCGGTACCACTCCATTTCACCGCCGGGGGGGCGGTGCGCTTGCTGCGGATACCGGCTGCATGCTGCAAAAATACCCTTCGCCAAGAGACGAAGGGTATATACCACTCTTTTGCGACGGATACAGAACAATCGATATCCTGCTCCTGTAACGGTGAGCGTCCGTCCGAATCTACTGTCGGGCCTTTTGCCGTTCACGCAAGTGAAAGGGAAAGGAACCGGGTTCAACCGGAGACTCCGGGGTGAGTTCAACTTCCGCGTCATGCCGTTTCGCATCAACCAACGGCTTTCTGGCGCCTTTCCGAGTGCCTGCACCCGTTCCGGCCATGTCCGCAGGAATCTAGTATTCCCCATCGGCGTCTGTTTCATATGAGATTGGTACAATGGTAGCAGGTCCTGACGGGGCTGTCAATCCTTTTGGAAAAATGCGGTCATTCCAGTGATTCTTGTCCAGTTTCATGAAGTTCGGCAAAATATGTGAAATTGTCGTAGCGAATCCAAAAAGAATCCTACAGGGCGGAGGGACCGAACGTTATAATGGGGAAGTGAGTGCCGGAGGCCCTGTTCGAAACCCGGGCTCCGTGGAAAGGCGCCAACCATGATCAGGAGACTCAAACTCAAGGTGATCGCCTGCGATGTGCTGAATCGTGAAATCTCGGCCATTTCCGCGACAACGCCTCATTTCCTCGATGTGCGGTATTTGCCGCAGGGATTGCACAATACGCCGGACATTCTTCGGGAAGAAGTCATGAAGGCCATCCGGGAAACGGAAGAAGCCGGATTTCCTTACAATCACTCGGGCCGCGAGTCCGGCTATGATGCCATCATCCTGATGTATGGCCTCTGCAGCAACGGCTTGGCGGGCATTTCAAGCATCCGGATTCCCGTGGTGCTTCCAAGAGCGCATGACTGCATCACCCTGATGCTCGGGTCAAAGGACACGTATCGGAAGCTGTTCGAAGAAAATCCGGGTACCTACTGGTATTCCCCTGGGTGGTTGGAACGCGGCTGGCAGCCGTCGGAAGAAAAGCATCGCATTCTGCTGGAAAGCTACACCGAACACTACGGCGAGGAAAATGCCGAGTACCTGATGGAAATGGAATTGAACTGGGTCAAGGAATACAAGCAGGCCATTTACATCGCATGGCCGGAACTCGATGGCATCGACTGGGGCCGCGAGGAAACGGAAAAAGCGGCTGCTTTTTTGAAATGGGCCTATCGTGAGGTTCCAGGAGATTCGTCCCTCATGCGGCGTATCCTCAATGGTGTTTTCATGGACACGGAAGTACTGGTGATCCATGCGGGCGAACAGGTGGTCCCTTCCTATGATGCAGGCGTTGTGCGGAAAGAGGTAAACAGATGATGATACCGGTGTCCATCCTTACAGGAGAAGTCAAGACAACCGTCATGGTCGAATCGGGCAGCAGCCCTTTTCAGGCTATCCGGGAGCGCGTCGCGAATTTCGGTCATGCCTGCGGCGGCAATGGAACCTGCGGCAAGTGCCGTGTCATCCTGGAAGCACCCTCAGCCGGGGCAGTTTCCGAACCCGAGGAATCGGAATCCGTCCTTCTGGGTCGTGAACTGATCGAAAGCGGGCATCGTCTTGCCTGCATGATGCGTGTATTTGCCCCGGTCGAGCTGAAGATTGAAATCCGAAGCACAAAAGCCAAAATATCCGCCGAATCCGATTTCCTCATGCCGGCTCCGCTGCCTTCCGTTGAAAAGAGCTGTCTGAGCGTGGCGGTGCCCTCCCTGTCCGATCAGCGCTCCGATTGGGCCAGACTGCAGGCATGCGCCTTCATACCCGCCTGTCTGGATGCTGCTTCGCTGATGCGGGATCTTCCGGCAGCCCTGCGTGCCGAAAACGGCAAAGTGACATTGGTTCTGCATCACGACGCACTGGCGGGCATTCAGGCCGGAGACCGGGAGCACAGCCTGTATGGCATCGCATGCGACATCGGAACGACGACCATCGCCGGTTGCCTGTTCAATCTTTGCACGGGAGAAAAGCTTTCCACCGAGACGCTGCTGAACGGTCAGCGAAAGTACGGTGCGGATGTCATTGCCCGGATCCATCACACCATGGAACATAAGGAGGGTGCTTCCCAGCTGCGGGATACCATCGTGAAGGATCTGACCCATCTGGGCGTCAGATTGTGCGAGCGGGCGGGCCTGACCCTCGAACAGGTGGATGAGTGGGTCCTCACCGGCAACACCACCATGGGGCATCTGCTGATGAATTGGCCGGCAGGCGCCATCGCGGCAGCCCCTTTCATCCCTGTCAGCGTCACGGAATTTTCCGTTCCGGTACGCCATGTCGGACCCTTCGGCGCAGCCCATGCAGTTGTGACCATGCTGCCCGGCGTTTCAGCCTATGTCGGAGCGGATACGGTTTCCGCCGTTGTTGCCTGCGGCATCCATCAGACTGAGAAAAATGCCCTTGTGGTGGACCTCGGCACAAACGGAGAACTGGTTCTCGGAAGCACAGGCGGCATGACGGCCTGCTCCACGGCAGCCGGCCCGGCCTTCGAAGGCGCCGGCATCCGGTTCGGCATGGGGGCCGTGGATGGTGCCATTGACGGTGTGTTTCTGTCAGGACCCGTTTCAGAGCCGGACACGGATCTTCAGCTTTCCGTCCTGGGCAATCGGAAACCGGAGGGGCTGTGCGGGACAGGTTTGCTGGACGCCATCGCGCTCCTTGTCAGAAACGGGATTGTCGATGAAACAGGCCGTCTGCAGGATGCGGAGGATCTGCCGCCTTCCGTTCCCGCGGCGCTGCGTGCCCGCTGTACGGAACTGGACGACCAACCCGCTTTTCTGCTGGCATCCGGAAACACGACATCCCATGGTCAGGATATTCTGCTCACCCAGCGCGATATCCGTGAATTTCAGAATGCGAAGGCTGCCATTGCGGCCGGCATCGAGACGCTGGCCGATGTGGCCGGAGTAGCGCTGGCCGATGTGGAGCATGTGTACCTGGCCGGTGGGCTGGGAACCTGGCTGAATCCGGAAAGCGCCATTGAGACCGGGCTGATCCCACGCATTCTGGCGGGACGCATCCGTTCCGTCGGCAACGCGGCTTTGGCGGGTGCATCCCAATGCCTGCTGTCCACGGAAGTTCGTGCAACAGCCCGTCAGGCTGCGGCGGACATCCGGTTTGTCGAATTGTCCGGTCGGCGTGATTTCAACGACCGTTACGTGGATGCTATGATGTTTGGTGAGGAATGCTGAGTCCGCGGGATTCGCGGAATTTGCCCGGGGTGATGCCGGTAATTTTCTTGAACACCTTCGTGAAGTAGCTTTGTTCGTCAAAGCCTACCATGCCGGCCACCTCCAGCAAGGGAACCGAGGAATCCAGCAGGAGTTTCTTTCCGATTTCCACCCGCAGATTGTTCACATAGGAGACGAAGTTCGTCTGCATCTCCTCCTTGAATACGCGGCTCAGGTATGAGGCGTTCAGGTGGACATGCTTCGCCACGTCATCCAATGATATGTGTTGCGTATAATGACGACGGATATAGGTGATTGCCTGGAAGATTACATCCTTGTGACGGATTTCCGACAGGTTGAACACGCAATCCGTGAAACGGGCCAGAATGTTTGAAAGCCAGACCGACAGTTCGTCTACACTTTTCAGGTTTCGGATGTCGGACAGATAATGGTGGTTCAGACCAAAAATCTCCTGAATGTCCGCCCCGCCTTCCATGGCACCGCGCGACAGCATGACCACCAGTTCCTGCGACCGTGCCTTGATGATGTCGAAGTCGCTCCCCGTGGAAAAATACACATACCCGAGAATGTCATTCAGAATGCGCTGGGCACCGGATTTGTCGCCCATGCTGATCTTGGTGAGCAGCTCGCGTTCCTTGTCCAGCGGGTATTGCGGTACGTTTCCATTCCTCTCGAGTTCCTTCAGGGCGTGAATGCTGGAAGAAATTGCGGCATTGCTCTCCAGCAGGTCCCGTTGGTGGTCGTACTGGCGCAGTCCATTTTTGGAAATGGAATCCGCCATCAGGTAAATGAGGTCGGAAAGTGCAGAAACGCGATCTGTCGGGATGACGGGCAGATCGGGGATTCTCTTTTTCATCCCGTCTATGGACGATTCTTCGCCAATGCCCGGATGAAACAGGTCTTCGAGCAGAAATTCATCCGGATCCACCATCAGAAGAGGCCCGGCAAAGAGCGCCGAGACATCGCAGGTATCTGAAAAAACAGGTGAAACACAATATGTCAGCCCGCTTGGACAAAAGTAGATATAGCGGCCACCGAAGCGTTCCGCCTGATATCTGCCGTACAGGCTGACCCGTTCGCATTCGCCGTTTCGAAGGCTGACGCAGTTCAGACAGAATGCTTCTGATGAATTGGCTTCGGAGCACGGGAGGATGCGGCGACCACGGGCATCTATGTAGAAACAGGGAACGCCTGTGCCAAGACGGAAGGCTTTTGCCGCCCTGGCCATGTCGGGCGTGAGCAGTTCGGGTGCTGTTGCCATTGTTCGGAGTTTCCTTTCCCGGGCGACAAAGGGAGCCGCCTACTGTGGCAGGTATGTCGGATCCATTATATCATTGCCGTTTTGCGGCATGATAGCAGGATTTCCACTTTTCAAAGTCATTCCCGCGCAAAAAGTAAAAATCGTTCAAAATACGCTTGAGAGAAGGGTTTTGGGGAATTCAAACTGCTCTGTTTTTTACCAGCAATGACAAAAGCGTCATAGAGGCGGCAGACATTCGCTTGCTATAATGGAACAGATGACAGAAACCGGAATGCTTCCGGAAAATGATTGTCAATCCCCGACGACACGGACACATTCACAGGAATCATGCATGGATTCGGGCAGAAAGCAGCGGAACCATGCCGACAGGAGGGCA
>JAIFNI010000142.1:6890-10325 GCA_020047785.1 Clostridia bacterium | reverse complement strand
GGTAAAGATTGCTGCATGGGGAGTTGGAATCATGAAAGTCAACGAAATAATACATGTAAAAGCAAATATCATGTATTTCCTGATGGGACAGGAAGCGATATACTAATTGCAGTTTGATTCTCATCGGGAGCCACACAAGGAGGATGAACAGGATGAAGAAGAAACTTCGCATCGGAATCATTGGAACCGGCGGCATCGCAGGCGCGCACATGGGGGCTTATTCACAGTTCGATGATGTGGAAATCGTCGGCGGCGCCGACATCGTGCCGGGCAAGGCCAGGGAGTTCCTGGACAAGTGGAAACTGCCAAAGGCCAGGGCCTTTGACAGTGCCATGGACCTGATCAAAAACGTGGAAATGGATGGCGTCTCGGTCTGCACCTATAACACAACCCACGCGGAGTGCGTCATCGCGGCACTGGAAGGCGGCTTGCACGTTCAGTGCGAAAAGCCGATGTCCTTCACCCTTCAGGAAGCAGCCGACATGGTGAATGCTTCCCGCAAGGCAAAGAAGATGTTGACAATCGGATTCCAGCCCCGTTATGACTATATGCGCCGGAAAGTGGACGACATCATTGCGTCGGGTGCTCTCGGCAAGATTTACTACATTCAGAGCGGTGGTGGCCGTCGCCGCGGCATTCCAGCCGGTTCCTTCGTGGACAAGGCGAAGGCCGGTTACGGCTGTCTGGGTGATATCGGCTGCTATTCCATCGATGAGATGCTTCATGCAGTCAAGTACCCGAAACCGCTGACCGTTTCCGCCATCGCCACCAATCATTTCGGCAAGAATCCCAAGTATTGGCCGGATTACAACACCTTCGACGTGGACGACTTCTCCGTGGCACTCGTCCGTATGGAAGGCGAGATGACCTATGTCTTCAAACAGTCCTGGGCGATGCATGCGGACTCCCTCGGGGACAACCTGTGGCTCGGAACCGAAGGCGGCCTGAAAATCATCCAGGGCCACGACGCGCACAACCGCGAATCCCGCGTCATGTATTATACGGATGTCAACGGCATGCATGTCGACAGCCAGGTCCTTCCGTCCCATCCGTTCAACGCGTATGAGCAGCCCAAATACAAGGATATCTTCGTCATGAAGGTCCGCGATTATTGCGACGCCATCCTCGAAGGCAGGCCGGCGCCGATCCCCGGCGAAGAGATCCTGTATAACCAGGCGATCTGCGACGGGATTTACCGTTCCTCGAAACTCGGTCGAGAAGTGGAAATCGTCATTCCGAAACTGAAGAAATGATGCCCGCAAATCAATCAACACAGGAGGAACAAACCATGATCAATATTGCTATGTTGTCCAAATGGCATGTCCACGGACCGGATTACGCCCGTACCGTCAACAACTCCGGAGATGCGAAGATCACCTGCGTGTGGGATGACGACGCCGAACGCGGCGCCGCATGGGCAAAGGAGCTGGGCGTGGATTTCGAATCCTGCCTGGATACCGTTCTTGCCCGCAAGGATGTCGATGCCGTTGTCGTCTGCACGGCCACAAGTGATCATGAAATGGTGATGACCAAGGCTGCCAGGGCGGGCAAGCACATCTTCACCGAAAAGGCCATGGCGCCGACGCTTGCGGAATGCAAGCGCATATCCGCCGTAATCGAGGAAACCGGTGTGAAATTCTGTATTTCCCACCCGCACCTCATGACCGGCATTGCCCAGTACTGCAGGCAGGCGATCGACGACGGACTGCTCGGCAATGTGCACTATATGCGCATGCGCACCGCCCATGGCGGTTCCATCCTGCATTGGCTGCCCGATTACTGGTATGACGTGAACAAAGCCGGCGGCGGGGCCATGATGGATCTCGGCTGCCACCCGATGTACACGGCGGCCTACCTGCTGGGAAAACCGGCCCGCATCGCATCCATGTTCAACAGTACCATTGCGCCGGCTCCGGCCGAAGACAATGCCGTTTCCGTGGTGGAGTTCGAGAACAAGGCCATCGCCGTGCTGGAAACCTCCTTCATCTCCCAATGGAACTCCGGCAACTTCGAACTGCTTGGTTCGGAAGGCGCCATCGTCTGTGAAGGACGGGAAGTGAAGGTCCGCAGCACGAAACTTGGTGTGGATGGCTGGGTCATCGTGGAAAAACTTCCCGAGGAAAGACCGGCGGCCATGCGTGTCTGGCTGAATGCCATCAAGGACGGCACTCCGATCTATTTCGGAACCAAAGCAGGCGAAGCGCTCACCGAGCTGCTTGAGAATGCATATGTTTCCCATAAGGAACAGAGAATTGTGGCGATTCCCTGATTTCGGACAAATCGAAGGAATCCTGCATGTGAATGGCACGAAAGGTGCCATTCACACACGGAATCACGTGATTCGGTGCCATGCAGCGGCATATGCCGCTGTATGCATGCAAGTTGCATTCTGCAACTTGCATGAAATAGTCGAAAATCGACTTTTTGCACCAGAATCAAGCATGCCATCCAATTGCGAAAAGGGGTCCATCTCCTGATGGTCTCCTTTTTCATCTGCTTATTTTTTCGTGCCATTCTGCCCATGTGCTGATATGATGATTGGTATGCAGATACGCAGAATCCGTACTTGGATCGTTGCGTGTACCGCGCAGGCGGCATGGGTATTCTGGTGAAAAAGTCGCTTTCGGGACAGGAAGGACATCAGGACATGGAGGGTATGCGCATGGAAGTGAATGAACTGACTGTCAGACCATTTGCATCAGATGACCGGATGCGGGTCGAAGCTTTTTTTGATCAAATGGGTGGCGAGACGCGTGCCTTTTTTGACCGGGCCGGTGGAAACCGGAATGGCGCACTTGGCTTTTTTGACGGCAAGGACCAGAATGCCGTCCGCTGGCTTGCGTTGGATCAGGAGAGAATGGTCGGATATGTCTTCCTCTGGGATCTTGACACGGGTGTTCCATGGCTAGGCATAGGCGTGGCGGAGGACTGCAAGGGAAAGCACCTTGGACGCAGGCTGATGGATACGGCTCGCGACCATGCCATGTCATGCGGAAAAGGCGGGATTCTTCTGACCACCCATGTCGCCAATATTCGGGGACAGGGGCTGTATGAATACTGCGGATATGAGCGAATGGGCATGCATGCAAGCGGAGAAGTCCTTTATCTTCTGCGGTTCAAATGAAGAGAGAGAATTTCTGACCCTGCGATGCAAATGAAGAGAGAGAATTTCTGACCCTGCGATGCAAATGAAGTGAGATACTCTCGGATACTGCGTTTCAAGTGAAATGAAGGATTCTCAGATGCTGCGAGGTTTGACAGGATGAATAGACGGTATCGATCTGCAACCATTAGGAAACGGCTGATGGCAGGACTTGTCTCTTTGCTGCTTGTGCTGCCTGCCTCAGCCTGCGGAAGACTATCGTCGAATACCGACGCATCCGCCGAAGCATCCGATTCGACCGCTTCAACAGCCGGGCAGAGGGAAGAAGCAGC
>JAIFNI010000142.1:0-6851 GCA_020047785.1 Clostridia bacterium | reverse complement strand
ACATTCCCGCCGGTCCCGGCGTTCTGCTGGACAGCTACCAGGCAGTGGTGCAGGCTGCTTCCGGTTATCAGGGGGATGCGGATGGCACCGGTGGCGGCAGTTCGGCCGGTTCGGATTTCTTCGGCAATGCCAGTGATGCCGAGAAGTGCCAAATGGCGCTGGAACTGGCGGATGACATGGCGGAATCGGAGTTTTTCGGGCTGATGACGCCGGATATGATGGCCATTGGGGCGGAAGCGGCAGCGGGTTATCCGCATCCGCTCCTGCTGAACAATTACGGCGCCATGGTGCTTGCCTGGGAAGGCCCGGAAGCGGCGCTGCCCTTTGCCCAGTTGGCTGTTGACCAGGAGTCAGCCAACCCGGTTCTCCTGACCAATCTCGCGAACCTGAAGCTGGAACTCGGCGACGATTCGGCTGCTGAGCAGCTTGTCAAGCAGGCTCTTGCAGCAGACAACGAATTCGGACCGGCTTACCAGGTCATGACCACCCTTCATCTGAAGCGGGATCAAAGCGTTCTGGCAGCGGAAACGATGATCAAGAGCGCACGGAGATACTTCGATGATCTGACGCGGTACCAGTTTGATTCCTATCTGGCGGCCTGTGACGCGCTGGACCCGGAGAAGGATGAATACCCGCTGAAAGAAGCGTATCTCGACATCCTGTATGAAATCGCGAAAGAGAATGTGGATACCCTGGATAACGGCAAGGGGACCGATACGCCGGCCGGACAATTGACATTGAAGCCTTTCCCGCAGATCACCGGTGCGGACAACCTGAAGAATTCGAGAGACTGGATTGAGGCGCAGATCAAGGGAATCGGCGCCGCACGGAGCGCTGCGGAAAAACGCCGGTCTCCTTATTCCGGTGCTGATGATTCCATGTATGAATATGCGGACATATCTGCCGGAACCTATCCTGTGGCTCGGAATTTCCGACAGATTTATGCCATTCGCGTCATGACCTCTTTTTACGACTTCAGGATTCTGCAGCGGGACTTGTCATACGAAAAGGAAATTCAGGAAATCTTCGATCAACGCGAACAGTCAAAGCAAAAAATCACTGACAAATATGCAGAACTTGATGCACAGGCTGATCTGGAACTGGATGACGCACAGACGGAGATGTGGACGGGCCTGATCGGAGCCCTTGACGGCGGGGAACTCCCGGACATCAAGGCACTGCAGACCGCTGGTCTTCTGAAACCAAGACTTCGGGTTGAAGAGGCGAAGGAGGGCATCGCGGTCACAAAACGGCATGCAGGCGAGGTTGTCACAGTTTCCGCCAAGTACTATGCTGATTTGTCCCAGATGTTGGAAGAATATTGGCTCAAGACGGGGGGGCTTCTCAAATACCTTGCGGAGGAAGACCAATTCGAGAAACAGGCTGCGGAACGGGAAATATTCGTGTACGAACGCTTGCCGGAACCATTGTATGAACTTCAATATTTGGCAGATACCATGCTGGATGAAGAAGAACGACTGGGTTATGCGGAGCAGGAACTGGCCATGCTGGAACAGGCTTTTGCAGGAACAGCGGCTGCCTATGATTCAGCTGTGGCGGAAGAGGAAAAAGAAAAAAGAGAAGAAAACGGCGAGGAAATGGTTCCGGATATCGAAAAAGAGGCATTCACCAAATATCCGGAACCCGGCGACCTGGGCGATATCGGCGTTGAAGCGGATGCATTCGGTCTGGCCGGCGGTTCCGTGCAGTTCAATGGAGACCGGTTCAAGGTGGAAACCGAATCCATTGTCCACAAGACGGACAACGGATACAACGAACTGCTCCGGGGCAACCTGTCCAGCACCCTGTACGGTGTGACGGCGACGGGCGACACGGAGTGGATCACCAAAAGCAATCTGGGCAAGATGGTTCCGAAGGCCGGAGCGCTCGGGAAGGTTGGCAAGGTGTTCGGCAAGATAGGTTTTGGTGCCACTTCGGGGACGAAAATCGGCAAATATGTTGTGCGGGATGCCAACGGGCAGATTGTCGACAGGGGCATTCATTACCTGCGGGAATCCGGCGGCAATATCGGCCTGTTTGGGAAGAGCAGCAAAGTAGAAGTGTTCAAATCCCAGATGAAAGGCTATTCCCTGAAAGCGACCGGATCGAAGTACAAGTTCTGGTTTGCGACATACGAGGAATGAACGCACGATGGCGTTGTTACGTCGATGAATTCGAAGCAGCCGGGCAAAGACTTTGAATCAACGGTTGACCGGCGGGGTATAATTTAAGAAACAGGATGTGTTTGATGCAGGGAACAGGTCTCTGACAGCGCAGCTTGCCAAAGGGAGATTTTTTGAAGAAGTTCGTATTGAAAAAAAAGGAAGAGGAAATAGACCCGGAATACAACATTTCACCGGAACTGGCCAAAATGGAGATTCAGATACACAGCGAGGGATACCCCGAAACGGGTGCTTCCTATTTCACGGGGACTGTACGGAAGTTCGTAGTGGAACGGATTCCAAGCCCTGCGTTGGTTGAAATGCTTCCCCGTTTGCTCACTGAACCGAAGTTTTCCTATTGCCTGAATACGGAAACCATCATCGTTGCGCGTGACGAAGACTGACAAAAACCATGCATAAGCGATAGATTCACGTAAAAAGGGAAGGAGCCATCCATGCAGGAGGCTCCTTTTCCTACTTCCCCCAGTTTTTCAACGCATCTGCCAGCGAGGAATTGATGGCATCCGGCGCGTCCTGCTGCTGCATGTACTTGCTGACCTCCCGTTTGTCGACCCGCTCTCCGACCCGCTCCTTGAACGCACTGAGTTTTTCCCGATACCCGCAGGTGCAGAAGAAAGCCTTTTTGTCGCCGTCTCCCCGCATTTCCATCTTCTTGTGGCATTCGGGGCAGCGTGCGTTGGAGGTCATGGACAGATTGACACGCGCGCCGCATTCACGGTCCGCGCACACCAGCATTTTCCCCTTTTTCCCCGTGACCTCCAGCATGAATTTTCCGCAGGTCGGACACTTTTCCCTTGTCAGGTTATCATGCCTGTAGGTTCCACTGTCCGCGATGACATTGGATACCAGCTTCGCCGCATACAGACGCATGTCTCCGGTGAATTTCGCAGGGTCGGCCTGTCCTTTGCTGATGCGCAGCAGGATCTGCTCCCAACGGGCGGTCAGTTCCGGGCTTTTCAGATCGGCCGGTACCAGATCGATCAACTGTTTTCCTTTGGCAGTCGGGTGAATTTCTTTTCCCCGACGTTCCATGTAGAAAGAGTCAAACAGTTTTTCGAGAATATCGGCGCGCGTAGCCGGTGTACCCAGACCGCTTCCCGCATCCATGGCTTCCCGCAGGCGTTCGTCCTCGATGAATTTTCCGGGATGCTCCATGGCAGCCAGGAGCGTTGCCTCATTGTAACGCGCCGGGGGTCTTGTTTTGCCGTTGACAACCTTGACGGAGCGGATCGGCAGCGAATCTCCCCGTTTCAGGGCAGGCAGGTTCTGTTCCGAATCATCCTCGTCGGCATCCATTTCGGCGGGCGCCTCCCCGTAGACGGCTCTCCAACCCATAGCAGTGACCGTGCGGCCTTTCGCCTGAAAGGTTTCTCCTCCCGCTTCCACACGGATGAGGGTCTGTTCGTATTCATAGGCGGGAGACAGCACGGCAAGAAACCGCTTCACGATGAGATCGTAGACATGTCTTTCATCCGGCTTCAATCCGTTCAGGTCCACAAATTGTTCAGTCGGGATGATGGCATGGTGGTCCGACACCTTTTCATCGTCCACAAAACGACGGGTGGGCTTGATCCCGCTGCGCAGCAGGTGGGCGGCGGCCTCCTTGTAAGGGCCGACGGCGATGCATTTCAACCGTTCCTGCAAGGTGGGAACAATGTCCCTTGTGATGTGTTTGGAATCGGTTCGTGGATAAGTGACCAGCTTGTGCTGCTCATACAGCTGCTGCATGGCATTGGAGGTCTGTTTGGCGGAAAGGCCGTACTTTTTGTTTGCATCCATCTGCAGGGAGGTGAGGTCGTATCCGAGGGGAGGAAGCTCCTGCTTGCCGCTTTTTTCAAGATGGACGATACGACCGGTCTGACCCGTGACAGCTTTGACGAGGCTGTCCGCGCGTTCTTTGTCTGACAGGCGCGCCTGCCCGTTTTTGTCGCGCCACAGCAGGATCATGCCGTCCGATGATGCCTGCAGGGTCCAATAATCCTGAGGGACGAATCGACGGATTTCTTCCTCGCGGGCAACAACCATCCCCAGCGTAGGCGTCTGTACCCGGCCGGCCGAATGCTGTGCGTTGTATTTGCAGGTAAGGGCGCGCGTGACGTTCAGTCCGACAAGCCAGTCGGCCTCGGCCCGGCTTTGAGCGGACTTGTACAGGTTGACATAGGCTTCACCCGGTTTGAGGCTGGCAAAGCCTTCCCGGATGGCCTTGTCGGTTTGGGAGGAGATCCAGAGGCGCTTGATGGGCTTGCGGAATCCGGCTTTTGCAAGAATCCACCGGGCCACCAGCTCGCCTTCACGTCCGGCATCCGTTGCGATGATGAGCCCGTCCACATCCGGCCGGTGCAGCAGCTGCCGCACCGTACCGTATTGTCCCTGGGTTTCCTTCATCACGACGAGTTCCATTTTTTCCGGGATCATGGGCAGGTCTTCCAGCACCCATTTCTGATACTTGGGGTCATAGACATCGGGGTCAGCCAGCGTGACCAGATGTCCGAGAGCCCAGGTCACGATGTGGTTCGAGCCTTCCAGATATCCCTTCCCACCCCGGCTGCATCCGAGAACGCGCGCAAGTTCCCTGGCTACGGAAGGCTTTTCAGCCAAAACAAGTTGTTTTCCCATTTTACTCTTTCCTTCAACGGGGCACGATGTCTCCAACCCCGTCGAGAACATGATTCGGTCGATAAGGGAACTGTTCAATCGCATCCCGGCTGGTCACTCCGCTAAGAACGAGAATCGTCTCGATTTCTGATTCGATTCCGGCAATGATGTCGGTGTCCATGCGGTCTCCGACAATCACAGCCTCTTCTCGCTTCACCCCGAGTGCCCGAAGCGCATTCCGCATGATCAGGGGATTTGGCTTCCCGACAAAATACGCCGAACGTCCGGATGCCAGTTCGATTGGCGCGATCAGGGCACGTGTGGCCGGGACGATGCCTTCCTCCGAGCTTTCACCAGGCCAGCGTCTCCGATGACATAAGCGCTTCCGCCCGGGATCTGCGATGAGACGAACGCTGCCGTAGCCAGAGCACTCGTATAGAAGTTCTCTTCGGGCACCTCGATCCCCAAACGGGACAATTTCTGGGACAATTCCCGTGGAGAGCGCTCGCTGCTGTTGGTGAGAAACAGAAACGGTATGCCTTCCCGCTTCAACCAGTCGACGAATTCCGAAGCGCCGGGCAATAATCGGTTTCCGTGATAAATGACACCATCCATGTCGCACAAAAAAGCTTTCTTGCTTGAAAAATCCATCAAGTGTCCTCCATCGGGGGTGGTGTGCCAATGTTACCGCAAGCACATTATAAAGCAAATGACAGGATTCGTCATGTCCCGACACCCTTTCAGGGCAGCTCCCCGCGAAAACCAGTCGCAAACCTGGCCGAAAAAAGCCGGCACTCCGTGAAATGCCGGCCTTTTCAGATGAGGCTGATGGAAGATTGTTCTTCGAATCTCGACCCTGATGCAATAAGCCTTATCAATCAGAGGGGCATTATTGGAAGGTGATACGAAGCGTCGCGAGTGTGAACTTAGCCATTTTGAGGGTGATGGAGTTGTCGTCCTGAACGATTGGCAACTCCAATTCGGCATTCAAAACAGGCTGTTCCGAGATATCCACGGCTGATGCGCTGCGGATGGCGGAGCCGAAGGAAACTGAAGCGATCGTATCAGAGGCAAAGGTGTTGTACAGCCGTACGATCAGCCCATTTCCATCCTCCGCGCCCTTCACGCCGGAGAGCACTGCACCAGTGTCTTCCGAAAGGCAGAGCAAGCTTTTGGTGGTCGGGAGGGTGCCGGCGTGGGCGCTTCCCGTCACATAAGCGGGCAGACGGTTGAGATCCGTCGCGGTTTCCTCCAGCACCTTGCTGCAGTTCTCCGTAACAGCGACGGCAAGACGGATCTTGTGCATGCCGCGATCCGGATACGGATCCGGACTGTTCGCGCCATGCATCAGGGTGACGAGGATGCGGTCGTCCGCGCCACGATAGCCATATTTGCTGTCGGACACAATGGCCAGGGCACGGTCTCCCAGAAGGGCGGCTCCATACTGCAGGCCCGGGACGTCCTGATGCAGCGCAGGGCGCTTCTGCACACCGGCCGGCACATCGTACAGGTATTCGGAAACCGGTTCCGCGGACGGCACAGCAAAGGCAAGCATTGGAATCGGACCTTCGCCGCGTCCCACTTCGTTCCAATCGATCTCCAGCGCGTAGCGGACGGCTGTATCCCCCTGGTCGAGGGAAACGATTACCTTCGCTATAGAGGCGGCGAATGGGATTTCGATGGCAAGACTCTGCCGCAGCGGGCCATCGGTGAAGGAAGCCTTGAGATTGCGATCCAGCTTCTTCTCCGTCAGGTATCTGCCGATTCTCCAGGCATTTGATGTATGCGCCTCGGTTTCAATGAACCGCAAGCCGGCGGAATCGCCGGTTTTTATGTACTCCTGGCCGGAAGAAAGTTCCACCAGTGAAACCAGTTCTGCACTGGCGCGATCAAAGACAGCACGAATCAAGCCGTTGTCCATCACATAGTTGTCATACGGCAGATGAACGCGTGTGGCAGGCTGGAAGAACAGAGGATAGGAAACCAAATCGGCTTCCATCAACTGGAAAGTGGCATAGCCCAGTGGCGGCAGGCTTGCTTCGACCAGCACGCGTAAATATTTGTGATCCCAAT
>JAIFNI010000004.1 GCA_020047785.1 Clostridia bacterium | reverse complement strand
GTGCTGATTGAATTCGAAGGCATCTACATGAATGCCGTGGTGACGCTCAACAAGAATCTGGTCGGTCGTCAGCCGTACGGATACACAAGTTTTCACTGTGATCTCACCCCATGGATGAAAGTCGGAAAGAACACCCTCCGCGTCGAGGCCAACAACGGGGGGCTTGCCAATACGCGCTGGTACAGCGGGTCGGGGATGTATCGTCCGGCAAGCCTGCTGGTGGGCGGCCCTGTACGAACCGGTCCCTGGGATGTTTCGATCAGGACCCCGGATGCGACGGCTTCTTTTTCTACAGCCATGGTTTCAACGATAGCAAGAAACAGCGGGACGGAACCCGTTGAGATCCTGGTCCGCTCTTCCATCCTTTCGGGGGATGAGATGCTTTCCGTGGTGGAATCTTCTGTTGAACTGCCGGCAGGAGGCTTTCAGGAGGTCATGCAGCAGATCCGGGTGACCGGGTCCCGCCTCTGGTCGACCGCCGCTCCCTTCCTGCACACGCTGCGGACAGAGCTGTTCCGCGAAGGTGACTTGCTTGACAAAACCGAAACCCGGTTCGGATTCCGGACGATTTCCGTGGACGCCGTCAACGGATTCAGACTCAATGGACAACCGTTGAAACTGAAAGGCGGATGCGTCCATCATGATTGCGGTCTGGTTGGTGCCGCGGCGTACGCCCGTGCCGAGGAACGCAAGGTGGAACTGCTGCTGGCGAGCGGCTACAATGCCGTCCGGTGTGCGCACAACCCGCCGTCGGTCGCTTTTCTGGATGCCTGCGACCGGCTGGGCGTACTCGTCATCGATGAAGCATTTGATTGCTTCCGGCACGGGAAGAACCCAGGCGATTACAGCCTGAATTTCGAGGAATGGTGGGAGCGGGATCTTACGGCCATGGTTTTGCGGGACCGCAACCATCCGAGTGTGGTGATCTGGTCCACCGGCAATGAAATCATCGAGCGCGACGGGCGTTCCGACGGCGCAGTCTGGGCAAGGAGACTGGCTGAAAAGGTGCGCGCCCTCGACCCGAGCAGACCGGTCACCAATGCGCTGTGCGACCTGTGGGAGGATGCGATCCCCCAAGACACGCCGGAAGCCAAGATGACGCGTTGGGAAGATGCCACGACTGCTTTCACGTCGCCACTGGATGTGGTCGGCTACAATTATCTGCTTCACCGGTATGAACGGGATGCCGGAAAGTATCCGGGACGCATCATCTGCGGGACGGAGACTTTCCCGAAGGATGCCTTCGATTACTGGGAGGCGACGGAACGCTTGCCGCATGTCATCGGGGATTTTGTCTGGACCAGTATGGACTATCTGGGAGAGGCCGGAATCGGTCATGTCAAGGAAAAGGACACGGAGCCATTTCTGAAGCCCTTTCCCTGGCACCACGCGAACTGCGGCGACATCGACATCTGCGGGAACAAACGGCCGCAATCGTACTACCGGGACTGTGTCTGGGGGATTTCCAATGCCCCGTACATTGCCGTGCACAAACCCGAAGACTTTGCAAAGACAATGACCTTGTCACCCTGGGCCTGGCAGGATGTTGCATCTTCGTGGAATTGGCCCGGATGGGAAGGCAAGCCCTGCATGGTGGATGTGTATGGGATGGATGATGAAATCGTCCTGACCCTGGAGGGTCGTGAAGTCGGAAGAAAGCCCTGCGGGAAGGCGAACCGGTATCTGGCATCCTTCGAGGTTGCGTATCAGCCGGGTGTTCTGGAGGCGATTGGTCTGCGCGGCGGCGTGGAATCATCCCGTTCAGTGCTGGTCACATCCGGCGTGCCTGCTGCCATTCGGTTGTCCGTTGATCGCGAATGCCTGGACGGTGGTTTCGGCGATTTGGCTTATGTCAGGGTTGAAGTGTTGGACGGGGAAGGCCGACTGGTTCCGAATGCCGCCAACCGGTTGCTGTTTGCGGTTCATGGAGCAGGCAGCCTGCTTGCGGTCGGAAACGGGGATCCAGCGTCTGATGAGTCCTTTGCCGGGCCGGTCCGTTCGGTCTGGCACGGGAAGGCCACGGCTGTGGTCCGCGCGAACGGGGAACCTGGCGAGATCCTGCTGACTGTTTCGGCAGAAGGCTTGAAACCTGGTTCGGTTTGCATTGTTTCGAAATGAATGATTCCGGTGAGTGAATGAAACACGGGATAAATTGGGGATGAATGTGATTCGGTGTGTAAATGGCACATTCTGTGCCATTTACATGCAGGATTCCAAAGGAATCCTGCATACCAACTCGCCAAAGCGAGTTGGTACACCAATCAACCATGGAACGACCCCATAGTCAAAGAGGTGAGAATGAGAATACTTGTTGATGCAGATGCATGCCCCGTAAAGGAAATCATTGTCCGCCTGGCGCGAAGCCGCAGTGTCCATGTTGTCATGGTCTGCGATATGAATCATGTCATCCGCGACGGATACAGCGAAGTCATCACCGTGGACCAGGGGAGGGACAGTGTCGATCTGGTGCTGGCCAACCGCCTGAAGGCATCCGATATCGTCGTCACACAGGATTTCGGCGTGGCGGCGCTTGCCTTGGGGAAAGGATGCTGGGCGCTGAATCAGAACGGGCTGGTTTATGATGACGGAAACATGGATCAGCTGCTGATGGATCGGCACATCGGACAGAAAGTGCGTCGGGCCGGCGGGCGAACAAAGGGCATGAAAAAACGGGCGCCTGAAGATGACGCAAAATTCGAGGCCGAACTGACCCGCATGCTGGATGCGAATCTGTAGGGACGCCCCTGCCTGAGGTGAATCGCAGGAGCATGCATGCTGGACGCGAATCTGCAGGAACCCTATGCTGGACGCGAATCTGCAGGAGCAGCAATACCCTGCAGACTATCGGAAGGATGCCGGAAGCCATCCCTGTTCCACACTGGCCCGGTAGCTCCAGACCGGCATTTGCGCTTCTGATTCGGGCGAAAGCTTGTAATTCCAGAACACCCATCCGTCCAGCCGCTCGTACAGTTCAAGCTGGAGGTTGGCGTACAGTTTGCGCACGTAATCGGTCCGATCCGCCCCGACACCATCCGTCAGACGGCCAGGCTGCCCCAGCGACCATTCCCCCACCAGAACAGGCCAGTGGGTATGCATCTTCTCCATCATGGGCAGACGATTTTTCATCATGTCCAGATGGTCGAATAAATCCATGATCTGGTGAATCTCGCTGTGTGTCTGATAAATGTGGGTATCGAGCATGACATGCCTGTATTCCGGACCTTCCAGGAACCCATCCCAGATGGTGATTTCAGAGAGCTGTTCCTTTGAAAGCGGAGGTGCCAGGTCCTCCTTCACGCGGGCTCCCTCATCCGCACCGGTCAGCGCAAAGCGGAATCCGTCGTGGAAGACCACCCACGCATCCTCGCCGGCATACTGGCGGACGGCCTGATACCCGCGTTCATAATACCCGCGGAGGACGTCGATCGGCACATCCCAGCGGGGTTCATTCAGGAGTTGGATGCCCCAGATTCCGCCAGCCGTTCGATGAACCGGACGGAGTCATCGATGTTCTCCGGATATAACGGCCATTCACAGACGTTCTGGATGCCGCCGTTGTCAAATCCGTTCTGGCATCCCTGCGCGGCGTGCAGGTCAAGCAGCACCCGCAGTCCATATTGTTCCGCCCAGACAAATGCCTTGTCCAGGATATCGATGGCGCCGATGAACGGCGGCTTGTCGCCGAACAGCCAATGCCCGACGGGAATCCGGACCAGGTTCAGTCCATGCGCGGCAATCCAGGCAAAATCGGGCTCCGTGATGAAGGTTTCATGATGCGGACGGAGCCGTTCGGACGTCTTCTCGCCGAGTTCCCGGCAGAACGATGTTTCGTCCGGGGCGCGCAGTCCTTCAAAAAGGGCGGGGGTCATCCATTTCTCCAGGACAAGCCATCCGCCAAGGTTCACACCGCGAATCACCGGCAGGCCGGAGTCTGCGGGGCAACGATTTTCCTGTACTTTTTCCATGAATCTTCCTCCTTTCATGTATCCGTATTCACGAAACCCATCCACTGTCTCGTCAGATTCCAGCTATGATTTTTACGCTGTTTCCGCCTTGGCGGGTGTATCGTGGGTGAGGTTCTTGATCCATTTGAACCGGTTGACCTTGACGACCGCGACAAAGCATTTGAGAATCTGGTCCGATTTCAACAACGCGAACACCACGACCGGATCCGCATGGAACACGAAGGCTGCCAGCATGGCCGATGGAATGACAAAACCCCAGATGTGGATGAGATCGTTCACCAGTACGAAATGCGTCGCACCTCCTGCACGGACGATGCCGGTGAGGCATGACATCTGATAGGAGGTGCCGACAATGGTGACGGACAGGACACCCATCATCCGCAGGGCCATGGCTTTGGCTTCCGGGGAGAGATTGTACAGCAGGAGCACGGGTTCCCGGACGAACCACAGGACGATGCCGGACAAGACGCCGAGGACAATGAAAATCCGCTGCAGGTGTTTTGCATAATGCTTCACTTTTTCCACATCGCCGGATCCGACCGTTTGCCCGATCAGGATGGCCGTCGCGCCTGCGGTACCGTAAATCAGCACCCCGGTCATCTGAAAGATGATCGAAGCGATGCTGACCGCTGCCGTGGCCGTTGCGCCGAGATGACCGATGATGCCGCCCTGCACCGCCAGGTTGATGCCCCATGTGATGTCGCCGACGATGACAGGCATCCCATACCGGAAGTAACGCTTGAACAGATCCATTTCCACATGGAAGAGGTTCTTGAACCGGATGCCCAGCCGATTGTCGAAGAACCGGACAAACACCAGCATGATGACGCATTCCATGATGCGGACGGACAAGGTGGCGATGGCGGCGCCCTGAACCCCAAGCGCCGGTGCGCCGAGATTTCCGAAGATTAGCAGCCAGTTCAGGAACACGTTTACGGTAAATGTGACCATGGACAGGTACATGCCGATTTTCACACGCTCCACCACCCGCATGGAAGCCATCAGCACCTGGGTGATGCAGTAGAACAGGTAGGACCAGCGGATGACGGTGTAGTAGCGCATCGCTTCCGGCATGACGGATTCGTCGTTCGAGAACAGGCGCAGAATTCCGAGCGGATTGATCATGGCCCAGGCAAACATCATGGCACTGACGGAAAGACCGAAGATCAGCGTCATGCCCACAATGGAGCGAACCCGCACAGCATCGCGCTTCCCCCAGTACTGGTTCGCCAGCACCATCATCGCGGAGGAAAGGCCGATGACCAGCATGTTCAGCAGGTTCTGGATCTGGTTGGCCACAAAGACGCCGGACAGGGCGACTTCGCCCAAAGAGCCGACCATCAGGTTGTCGGCCAGGCCGACTGAAAAGCTGATGACATTCTGCAGGGCCATGGGGGCTGCCAGCATCATGAGCCGCCTGAACAGGGTCATGTCGATCCAGCCTGTGTGAGTGGATGCGTCGTTCATTGTTCGCATGGGATCCTCCTGTCGGCATAGGGGCCAAGATGCATCATAACACGTGTCCAAATCAGGAGCAATGGACGATCCGGCAGCGGATTTGTACAAAAAAGAAAGAAATGCATCCGATGGGATGCATTCCTTTCTTCAAGCGTCTTTGTGTTGCGTCATGCCTTCCTGACCATGCGGAATACCCTTCGGTCACACACGGTGAAGAAGAAATGGATACACATAATCCTGTCAGGCTTTTGCGGACTCCTCGATGGCCACGGCCACCGCAACGGTCGCGCCGACCATGGGGTTGTTGCCCATGCCCAGGAAGCCCATCATCTCGACGTGCGCGGGAACGGAGGAAGATCCGGCGAACTGCGCGTCCGAGTGCATGCGGCCCATGGTGTCGGTCATGCCGTAGGAAGCGGGACCGGCTGCCATGTTGTCCGGATGGAGCGTACGGCCTGTTCCGCCGCCGGA
The DNA here is from genome assembly GCA_020047785.1 of Clostridia bacterium. Lineage (GTDB taxonomy): Bacteria > Bacillota > Clostridia > DSM-8532 > DSM-8532 > JAEWSN01. The sequence continues at coordinate 4,454 of JAIFNI010000004.1, read as the reverse complement.
GGCGACGGAGAAATACTTCTTGCCCTGTTCGTAGCATTCCTTCTTGTAGGTGCCGGCGACAGGGTGCTGGAAGCGGGTGGGGTTGGTGGAGTTGCCGGTGATGGAGACATCCACGCCTTCCTTGTGCATGATGGCGACGCCTTCGCGGACATCGTCGGCACCGTAGCAGCGGACGCCTGCGCGTTCACCTTTGGAATAGGCGATCTCCCGGACTGTCGCCACTTCACCCGTGCCATAGTCGAACTGGGTCTGCACATAGGTGAACCCGTTGATGCGGGAAATGATTTGGGCCGCATCCTTGCCGAGGCCGTTGAGGATGACCTGCAGGGGCGTCTTGCGAACCTTGTTGGCGCTCTTGGCGATGCCGATGGCACCTTCCGCGGCGGCAAAAGATTCATGACCGGCGAGGAAGGCGAAGCATTTCGTTTCTTCACGCAGCAGCATGGCGCCCAGGTTGCCGTGTCCGATGCCGACCTTGCGGTCGTCCGCGACGGAGCCGGGGATGCAGAAGGCCTGGAGGCCGATGCCAATGGCTTCGGCCGCATCGGCTGCTTTCGTGCAGCCTTTCTTCAGGGCGATGGCCGCACCGGCCACATAGGCCCAGCAGGCATTCTCGAAGCAGATGGGCTGAATGGATTTCGCGAGGGCGTAGACATCCATGCCCTTGGCTTTGCAAAGGGCTTCGGCTTCATCGAGGTCGGCGATGCCATATTGGTTCAGGGCGGCATTCACCTGCTTGATACGTCTGTCATAGCTTTCAAACTTTGGCATGCTTGAGGTCCTCCCTTCTTTATTCGTGGCGCGGATCCACGATCTTCGCGCCTTCTGCGAAACGGCCGTAGCTGCCGGTCGCCTTTTTCACGGCTTCGTTCGCGTCCACACCGGCCTTGATGGCATCCATCATCTTGCCCATGTTGACAAATTCGTAACCGATGATTTCGTTGCCTTCGTCGAGGGCAACGCGGGTTACGTAGCCTTCGGCCATTTCCATGTAGCGCGGGCCCTTGGCAAGGGTGCCGTACATGGTGCCGACCTGGCTGCGCAGGCCTTTTCCGAGATCCTCAAGACCGGCACCGATGGGGAGTCCCCCCTCGGAGAAGGCGGTCTGGGAGCGGCCGTATACGATCTGGAGGAACAGCTCGCGCATGGCGGTGTTGATGGCATCGCATACGAGGTCAGTGTTCAAGGCTTCCAGAATGGTCTTGCCGGGAAGGATTTCAGCGGCCATGGCGGCTGAATGGGTCATGCCGGAGCATCCGAGTGTTTCCACCAGGGCCTCCTGAATGATGCCGTCCTTCACATTCAGGGTTAGCTTGCATGCGCCCTGCTGGGGTGCACACCAGCCTACGCCGTGGGTGAGGCCGGAAATGTCCGAAACCTCTTTGGCCTGAACCCATTTCCCTTCCTCGGGAATGGGGGCCGCCCCATGGTTGGGTCCTTTGGCAATGCACATCATGTTGGCGACTTCGTGTGTGTATTCCATGTTTGGCTCCTTTCGATGAAGTGGTACGCTTTGCGGAACCCGGCAGGCCTCGGCGACGAAACTTGATGTCCCTGTCCTGATGCCTGACAGAATCTTGACAATTATATCACAACGTCCTGCCAATTTGGATAGGAAATATATACCATATAAAAGGCAATATATTCCATTCGTAAGGATTGACACTTGGAAAACCCTGTGTTAGCATGAAAGTTACAACAACGATGACGAAGACATGTGCATTCGCCACCACACCGCAGAGAGGGCAGGCCACCGGCTGAAAGCCGCCTGTGCAGGAGCAAAGGCATACCCCTTCCGAGTTTGGACTTGAACGGAATCGGCGATCCTGTTTTCGGACGGATCGGCGGATTCCCAGTAATCATCCACGGGGGCCCCGTTACGGCGTGCGAGTGATGCAGTTCCGACAGATTGACGGACTGCATAAACGAGGTGGAACCATGGAGCAGCGCTTCATCCTTGACGGATGGGCGCATTTTTGCGTTTTCGGCCAATGAAAACGCATCATTGCAGAAAGGAGAAGGTCATCATGCCAAACATCACCTTGAAAGACGGTTCCGTGAAAGAGGTGGCTGCGGGAACCACCATTCTGGAAGTCGCAAAGGGCATCAGCGAGGGCCTGGCCCGTGTGGCACTGGCTGCGGAGAGGAACGGCGCTGTCGTGGATCTCTCCCGGGCCGTTGAGGCCGATTGCACCCTGAACCTCCTCACCTTCGATGCGGAGGGGGGCAAACTGGCCTTCTGGCACACCACGTCCCACATCATGGCCCAGGCGGTACGGAAATTGTTCCCTCAGGCGCAGCTCGCCATCGGACCTGCCATCGACAACGGCTTCTATTATGATTTCGATGTCGAGCGCCCGTTCACACCGGATGATCTGGCTGCCATCGAAAAGGAAATGGATGCCATCGTGAAGGCCGATCTGAAGCTGGAACGCTTCACGCTTGGCCGGGAAGAGGCACTCGCCCTGATGGCTTCCGAACCGTACAAGATGGAACTCATCAACGACCTGCCCGCCGATGCGGCCTTGTCGTTCTACAGACAGGGTGACTTCACGGATCTTTGCGCCGGCCCGCACCTGCTTTCAACCGGCAAGGTGAAGGCCGTGAAGCTCCTCAAGGTGGCTGGTGCCTACTGGCGCGGGGACGAGAAGAACAAAATGCTGCAGCGGATTTACGGCATTTCCTATCCGAAGGCCGCCCAACTCGAGGAATATGTGAAACTGCAGGAAGAAGCGGAACGCCGCGACCACCGCCGCATCGGGAAGGATCTCGATCTCTTCTCGATGAACGACCAGGTTGGACAGGGTCTCGCGCTATGGCACCCCAAGGGCGCCAAGATCCGATACCGCATTGAGGAGTTCTGGAAGAAAAAACACCTCAAAAGTGGCTATGAAATGGTCTATACGCCACATATCGGACGCGGCGAATTGTGGGAAACATCCGGGCATCTCGGTTTCTACAAGGAGAGCATGTATTCTCCGATGGATGTGGACGGCCAGGAGTTTTATGCAAAGCCCATGAATTGTCCGTTCCATGTCATGATTTACAAGGCGGGCATGCACTCCTACCGCGATCTGCCGTTCCGCTGGGCGGAACTCGGCACGGTCTACCGGTATGAAAAAAGCGGTGCCCTGCATGGACTGCTGCGTGTCCGCGGCTTCACCCAGGACGACGCCCATCTCATCTGCGCGCCGGAACAGATGCCGGCGGAAATCCGCCGTGTCCTTCGTTTCAGCCTCGACCTCCTGAAGGATTTCGGGTTCGACCAGTACCATATCTATGTTTCCACGCAGCCGAAGGGCAAATCGGTCGGTGAAACCCATCAGTGGGATGCCGCCACGGTCGCCCTGAAGGAAGCCGTGCTGGCAGAAGGTCTGGACTGCGATGTGGATGAAGGCGGCGGCGCCTTCTACGGCCCGAAGATTGACATCAAGATCAAGGACGCGCTCGGTCGCGAGTGGCAGCTTTCCACCATCCAGTTCGACTTCAATCTGCCGGAACGATTCGACATGACCTATATCGCCGCAGATGGCAGCAAACAGCGCCCGTACATGATTCATCGCGCGCTTCTCGGGTCCATTGAACGTTTCTTCGGCATCCTCATCGAACAGTATGCCGGCGCGTTCCCGACCTGGCTGGCGCCGGTGCAGGCGAAAATCCTTCCTTTGACGGACCGGCATGCCGAATATGCCGAGAAGGTGGCGGAAGCCCTGCGGGAAATGGATGTGGATGTCGAAATCGACCGCCGGAACGAAAAGGTCGGTTATAAAATCCGGGAAGCGCAGATGGAAAAAGTCCCTTATATGCTCGTGCTCGGGGACAAGGAGCTGGAAGCCGGTGCCGTGGCCGTCCGCTCACGCAGGGAAGGCGACCTTGGCGCCATGCCGCTTGAAGATTTCGTGGCGCGCATTGCGGAGGAGATCCGCAAACGGGTGAACTGAAGAGAATCTTCATGGATTGGTACATGCAGAGAATCATCATGGATTGGTACATGCAGAGAATCATCATGGATTGATACATGCAGAGAATCATCATGGATTGGTACATGCAGAGAATCATCATGGATTGGTACATGCAGAGAATCTTCATGGATTGATACATGCAGAGAATCATGCGAAGAGGCGTCATGTAAAAATATGACGCCTCTTCGCATTTTTTCGATGATATTCACACATGGAATCTGTTGGTTTGCAGGATTTTCGGGTAACTATTGAACAAGCCAAAATCAATATCACCGAGACATGATGATTATCTATCACGGGGGGGATTTCCATGAGGAATTTGAAGCTGCTTTCAAAGATGTTGCTATTGGTTCTTATTCCGTTCATGGCCGTTCTCCTGATTGCGATGATGGCCATACAGATAATGTCGGTCACCGCCAAGGAAAGCAGACAAAGTCTCTACGACACGACTTACATCGCTGCGACCACCATGATCAATGCGGACAGGGATCT
>JAIFNI010000009.1 GCA_020047785.1 Clostridia bacterium | reverse complement strand
TGGGAAGAACTTCCCGAGGACCGAAAGTCGCTTGTAATGCGCTGCTTCGAACGGTTGGCCGGCAGAGTCCGGATGGTGGACCAGTATGCGGCCGCGGAGGTCGTCATCCTGCAGGAAGACGGCGTGAACGGAGAAATCGGGTTTTTCAACATGGCGGAGGAAGAAGTGGCGATTGTTCTGCCGCTTGCCCGCTTGGCCGCCGGGCTGCAGGGCATCGGCAAAGAACGTCTGTCCGGAAATACGGAAAATGTCAGGGTGCCCGCACGGTCTGCCGTGGTCCGATATTCGCAGTCGCTGCTTCCTGACATCCGTGCAGCGATCCGTGCGCACACCGCGGTTTCGCGGGTCCATTCCGCACATGAGCATATCGGCTCATTGACCTCGTTCGGGCACTCACCTGGCCCGTGGTTTCCTTCCGATGTCCAGCCGGCTCTCAGGCCGACGAGAACGACACTGCTGGAGTTGCTGTTCACACCCTATGCGTCTTCACAACTCTTCGCGATGGGCGCGTCCTATCCGCCTCCGGAAGCATTCTGCCGGGAGGATGCCTTTCTTCGGACCATGCAGGCCCTTCGGCCCGCGCTTTCCGCCGCGGCAGGAATCGGTGTGCTTGCCGCCATCGACCGCGGTCTGAAGCATCTCTACGGAATCGGCTTGCAGGAGGCGCTGGCGGACGCTGAACCCACGCGCCTGCTTGCCTTGAATCTGGCCATCACGGAACGGTATGAAGATTATTTTCGCTGGTATGCGGAGGTGATGCGTCGAACCGGTACTTTGCGCATCCTCAAGCCGGTTCATCCCGACTATCTTCTGCGGATGAGCGAAGGCCAGGGTGCGGAAGAACTCGACTTTGCCGTTCCCATCGCCCGGGTTGAATCTCTCGTAGGGTTTTACGATGACACGCTCATTCTTGACTTTTCCGGTGTCGAGCGTGTGGCGGGTTTTTCCATCACCGATGCCGATAGTCTGGAGCGGATGATCGCCTGGTTCTTTTCGCTTTGCGACCGGTATGATATCCGGTCGCTCAAGCAGCTTCAGGCCTATTCACGAAATCTGGCCATCGGGGAAGTTTCACGGGACATGATGGCTGAATCACTTTCCACCCCGCTTGCTGCGCGGGGAGCCGGTGGTCTCGGAAAATACCGCGAAGAGGCAATCCGCGTTCAGGACTATACGTTGCGGAAAATACTGGAGGAGGCGGATCAACGCGGTATGCCATACCAGTTCCATACGGGCATGACCACGCTTTCCGATTCCAATCCGGGCCTGCTTGAACCTGTCATCCGTCGTTACCGGAATGTCCGTTTTGTCCTGCTTCATGCGTATCCTTTCATTTCGGAGGCAGCCTATCTTGCGAGGAACAATCCGAATGTCTGGGTGGACACGTCCTGGCAGGCGCTGCAGTCTCCAGACATTCTCCGCAAGGCACTTCATGAGTATATCGGGATGGTGCCCGCTTCCAGAATCACGGCATCCATCGACGCGACCTGTCTCGAAGAGTATGCGGGGGGTCTTTCGATCACCCGGGATGTTCTGTGCGAGGTTTTGGCGGATAAAGCCGAACGCGGGTTCTTGAGCGTGAAGGATGCTTTTGATATGTCCGATCGGATTCTTGGACGCAATACGTTTGATCTGTACAGGTTATAGTGCATGCTGCAAGGCATGGGAGGTGATTTTCATGATGAATATCCATCCGTCCACATCCGGAATCCGAATCCGAATCGGCAGCTTTCAGGGGCCTGTCGCAGAAAACGATCTGGAAGCCAACCTGCGCAAAGTCCGCGAAGTCGTTGCGGAACATGCCGGCTCGCTGGACTTCCTCTGTTTCCCGGAAACATATCTGTCCGGATACGCACCGGCGTCCATCAAGGAAAGTGCCATTGCGTTGGATGATCCGCGCTTTCTTGATCTGATTGCATTTACAGCGGATTACGACACCGTCATACTCGTTGGTTTGAGCGAACGGCGCAAGGACGGTGAATACAACACCCAGGCTGTGCTCCACCGGGGTCGGCTTCTTGGCGTTCAGACCAAGATCATGCTGACACAGGGGTATGACAACCGCTATTTCCAGTCTGAACTCGACATCAGGATTTTTGAAGCCAAAGGCGTGAAATTCGGTATTGCCATCTGCCATACAACCTCGTTTGTCGAACCCGCGCTCTATATGCGCCTGAAAGGAGCAAGACTTCTTTTCACACCGCATTTCAATGACATGCATCCAGAGATGGTGGTTCCAGGCATCGGGTCCTTTTCTTCCCATGCCCATCGGGAGATGGTTCTCAACAATCAGGCCGCGCTTGCTACCTTGCTAAAAATGGTGGTGGTTCGCGCCAATGTCGTTGTTGTCACGCCAACCCACCTTGGATGGGGGGACAGCAATATCTGGGATATGGACGGTATTCCTGCCGCGAAGGGGGAGCCTTTTACGGAATGCGTCGTCAAGGCCGATTTTCCGCTGGAAATATTCACACAGCAGAACGGGATCAGCCATAAGGAAGTTCCCAGGCAGCTCTACCGCATGATTGATGAAGCCGCGGAACTGTACCTTTCCGATGAGACGCTGATCTGACCAAAAATCTGACGCATCGACCCGCGAGGAGGGAATGCATGATACAAAAGGCAAAATGGATATGGGCCGACAGGGAAGAGAATCCGAGAAACAAATGGGTGTTGTTCAAAAGGGAATTTGAGGTTCAGGACGATTTGAGGGAGGCCCGGCTTGAAATAACGGCAGACTCCCGGTATCTGCTGTACCTCAATGGGGTCAGGGTCCATAAAGGGCCGAACAAGGCATTCCCGGAAAGCTATCAGTTTGATTGCATGGATATCGCACGGCACCTGGTGCCGGGTACCAATCTCATCGAAATCAAAGTCAATCATATCGGAATGAGCACACATCAATACATTTTGGGTCGGGCCGGATTGATCGCTTCCATGGAAATGCAGTATGCATGCAGCTGCGAAACAGTCGTGACAGATGAGAGATGGCTGTTTTCCGATGCCTGCGGGTTCATGAAGGAAAACATCCGCATCAGTGCCGGACAGGCCTATTCCGAGCTGTATGACGCGGATATCGGGGAACAGGCATGGCGCAATGCCCACGTCATCGGAGCATATGGCATGATGCCATGGGGCGCGCTGGTGAAATCCGTGCTGGCGGCCCCAACCTTCGAAAGAACATCGGCCGTCCGGGTGCTTGAGGCAAGCGAGGTCGCGCTTGATGGAAAGCTGATCCACATCGATCTCCATCCGTTTTTCATCGGTGAAATTCAAAAACCGGAGTTCTTTTACCTTGTGACGAATATTCGGGCGGAGAAAGCCCTGTCATGCAATGCAACATTCCCTTACAGCAGGCTTTGGTGCTGCTATGGCGAATTCATGATCAACGGTCGGGAATATGCGACGGAAATGCGGGATTTTGTTTTTGAACCGATTGCAGCCGGCTCAAAAACCTGGAGGGTTGAACTGGATGAAGGCGACAATCTCTTTGCGATGCGGATGGACAATATCGCAATGGGCATGCATGTCGGCCTGTATTTTGACTGCGCGGAAGGCGATATTGAATTTATTTCTCCATTTTCCGGGAAAACAGCCTGGTGTGGCGTGACTTCTCTCCTGAACCCGGACAGCCATCTGGTGAATCTGGCGAGTGGCGATTGGATCAATCATCCTGTCAATCCGAACGTAGCGGACAATTTGAAAGAGAATGCCCGAACGGATTGCTGGGAGAAGCTGAGACGATGCGATGCCGGTGATTTGCAATTGCAAAACTGGGTCAGGGAAATCGGGGAAATCAATGTCAGCCATGCGCACCCGCAGCACAGCATCCTGACGCAGAAGAAGATGGGAAGCCTGTCCATCGACAGGAACATCGAAAACCTCATCCTGGACAACCAGGATGCCTGCGTGCTCGATCCCGGCAGCAAGGATTTTCTTCTTGATTTCGGGGAAGAGGTTTCCGGATATGTCTTTTTTGACATCGACGAGTCGGATGCCGGAGAAATTCTTGATTTTTCCGGGTTTGAATACCGGGATTGGCATGGAAAAAATCAGGAAATGGACGGGGTCAACAACGGCTTGCGTTATCTCACGAAAAAGGGGAAGCAGTCTTTCATTTCCCATATTTCTAGGGCGTTCCGTTATCTGAACGTAACCGTGAGAAGCGCGGGAAGAATGAAAATCAGGCAAATCGGCCTATATCAGAGCAGTTATCCTGTAACAAAAATCGGGGAGTTTCAGTGTGATGACCACAAACTGAACAAGATTTTCGAAATAGCGGAAAGAACCACAAAATTGTGCATGCAGGATACATTCGTTGATTGTCCGGGGCATGAACAGTCTTTCTGGATTGGGGATTTTCGAAATGAAGCTTTGATATCCCTCTATCTCTACAATTCGGAAAAGATTATCGAAAACGGTCATATGGTTGCCCTCGGTGCCTTGAAAACAGGAATTCTGCCAAAAGCATCCGTTCCGTCAGCTCCCCAGGGAATCACCCCCACCTGGACGCTGCTTTGGTTGATGTCATTCTGGGAGTTGTATTTTTACCGCCCTAATCCGGAAGCGGTTCAGTATTACGACGAGATGAAACAATGCGTCGAAGTCTTTGTTTCCCGAATCGATGAAAGCGGGCTGATCCGCCTTGAGTGGAACGACATGCTGGACTGGGCGCCTATGGACATCGGAGCCGGCAGGACAGCCACCAATGTCAACGCCGAGGTGTACCATGTTCTTCGCTGCTTTGGCAAATTTGCGCGCGCTTTCGGAAAAGAGGAAGACGCGAACCGATTTGAAGCCATCGGTGAGACACTGAAGCAAAATGTGATGGAAAAATTATGGAGTCGGGACAGAGGGGCTTTTGCTGACAGCCTGCAGGAAGGAAAACTGTCGGAATCCTTTTCCACACAGGCCAACAGCATGGCCTATCTGTGCGGCTGCTGCAGCGCGGAACAGGAGAAAATTCTGAAAGCCCACTTCCTGAAGGGTTTTCCAAGGGATTTTCAGAAGATCAACAGCCCGTTTGCCTCTTTCTTTCTTTATGAAGCGCTGGAAAAAGCCGGCATGACGGAAACCCTGATTGCCGATATCCGTGAAAAATGGGGCGAAATGCTGGATTATGGGGCAACAACCTGTTTCGAAACATTCCCCGGTTGGGAAAAGGAAATTTTGACCAGAAGCCATTGCCATGCCTGGTCTGCGGCCCCCTGTTATTTCTTCCTGCGTGATATTCTCGGTGTGAAGCCGGTTGAACCTGGTTTTGCAACGGTCGAGGTCCGGCCGGTCCTTGGTGATTTGAACTGGGCCTATGGCGCTGTTCCTGTTCCGAACGGACGAATGGTGGTTCATGTGAAAAAGGAAAACGGGCAGACCTTCGTGCGGGTGAGGAAGCCAAAGTTCGTGAAACTGGTCCTTTCCGATGAATACGTGTATTCCGTTGTGGATATCTGAGGGGAAAACATGAAGATACAAGAAGGGCGCCCCAGGGAAGTCCAATCCTGCATGCCGTTGGGTTCTCCCGAGAAATCCTTCGTTGGAAGCGGTGTTGTCGGAGCCGGAACCGTGGACGGGGATTGCGATTGGAATTTTCTGATTGGTCCAGGGTACACTTCTCCGAATTTTCTCCAACGGGAATCCCTGCGATTGGTCCGCAATGGAAAGACGCATCCGATTCATCTGGATATGCACCGGATTCCCGGAACCGGGAGCCTCGTTGGAGAGTGCTATATAGAGGACATCCCGGTTCGGATCGTGGATACCACCGTGAGGAACACCAATCTGGTGCATCGGTGGTTCACGCTGGGGCCCCGGCGGACCGATGGCCATATTTCCGAGGTGGAGGCTGACCTTGCCTTTCTCTGGACCTGAGATGCGCACGGGTATCAATCTCGAAGCCATCGTTCGGTATTTGAAGTCGAAGACGACATGAAAAGGAGCAATGCACATGGCCGGCAAGGCAAGAATATTCCAAAATGAAACGGGCGACACAGGTGCAATCCATTCCATCGGGAACGGCAGCATCATCGGATATGGGCAAGGACCCAACATCGTCAGTGTTTATGCGCCGTACACCTCGCCGAACCATTTCACCCTGAAGGTGGAATCGGATGGACGCACCTGGGAGACCAGTCGTGAACCCCATACGGATATTCACCATCATCATGCGGGAGAAGGGTGTGACAGAATTCATATGCTGGACTACTGCCATACCGATTATCCCTGCCTGATCCGGGAAATCCGGAGTGCGGAGACTTTTTCTCTGGAGCTTTGTTTTCCGGGAATCACAGATTCCCATATGAGCGGATTGTTTGCTGATGCAGGATACCAATGCATCACCTATGTCGTGAAGGGTGGAAACCCGATTATTTTTCATACTTCCCATACACCTTTCACCGGGCATGTGCTGATCTCCCGCGCATGTTCCAGCATCGCGGAAATTGGCGCAAACCGATGGCGAATCACCTGTTCTCCCGGAGAAACCATGCTGCTGGCATCCGGCGCGGAGGATGCCGGTACGGTTATTCTCGGGTTGAGGGAAATCGTCGGTTCCGGACTGGAAGGAATCCAGGTGGATAGGGATGTATGCGTCCACGCGAATGCACCTGCAGGACCTCTAACTGCTTCGCACTTAAAGGATAGAAGGGTGTTCTGGAAACGGTATGCAGCAAGACGGAATACAGCAGGCGAACCGGATTATGTGGATGCCGCCATCGTCTGCATCAAAACCCAGCAGTCTGTTCAAGGCGGGCTGCCTTCCTGCAGGGAACTGCAGTATGGATACAGCCGGGACAACTATGGCCCTTCCAGGGCTTTCCTGGCGTTGGGATATCATGAGGATGCCCGCAAGGTGCTGGACTTCCGATTCAACAAATGGCGTGTTTTCGGCTCGTTGAGAAATGCGGAGGGCATGGGGTGTTTCGAACCCAGACATTTTTCGGAAAACGAGGAAGTGGAGCAGACATCCTATACGGTTTTGTCGGCGCGTGACTACTGGCAGGCCACCAAAGACGACACCTACATTCATATGGTCTTCCCAATGCTTCTTTGGTGCCTTCAGGTTCAAATTCCGTATCTGCATCACGACATGCTGCCATTCAACGGAGACGAGACGTATATCGCAGGCGGCCTGCTGGGGCGCAGCGCGGTGAATCACGGGTCTGCCGAATCAACCCTGATGTTCATTGAAGGTGCCTTGTGGCTGAGTGGATGGGCTGTACGCAACGGTCGCACCCGTGAGGTCTTCGGATTGGAAGCAGCCGCCTTCAAGGCAAAAGCAGTCTATCGCAGGAATTTTCTGTCGGAAGGAAAGCTCCTCGCGAACAATCCGCGACGGATGGATGCCGATATGCCCTGTCTCTCCGCCAACCGCGGTGTTTGTGCTCAGGCGGATTATGTTTCAGGGCACCGTTTCGGACACGAAGCCTTTTATGTCGGTTTGCTGCTGCATGATGGAAAGGGACACTTTGTCAGGGATATGGAACTCCCGTCGGGTGGTTATCGCGGGGAGGCAGAGCCTGCAAAGGAAATCGGGCAGGTGCTGGTCACCCCCGCCTGGTTCCGCTCCGCATTGTTCAACGATGCGGAAATGCTGCGGATGGCACGCAGCTTCATGCGCATGGATCGAGAAAACCTGGTGGTGGCGGGCCATGAACCGGCCATGCTTTTATACGCGCTCTGCCGACATGGCGGAACGAAGGAGGAAATTACAGAGGCGAGGAACCTTGTGCGCGCGTATGCCAATGAAAATGGTTCCTGGGACGAGTATTACAGAAACGGGCACACGATCACGGTTCGTCATCGCCCATGGGAAACCGGGTACAGTCTGGAGGCATTGCTTCTGAGCGAGTCATTTCTGGCATGACGGGTTCTTGGGTTGCCCACCCATGGACAGCGTGACGGCCCGGGCTGTTTCCAAAACTGCGATAACATTCTCCTTGAATGATTTCTTGTCATGATAATGCTCGATTTTACCTGTAATGCCGACAGCACCAATACATAGGTTGTGAAGACCGTATATGGGAGCGGCGACGCAGCCGATGCCACGCGCGAATTCCTCCAAATCTGTTCCGTATCCTTTTTTTCGGGAAATCGATATTTCTTTGAGAAGAGCCTGCACCGTAATGACGGTCTGGGGAGTCTTCTGCATCAGGCTGGTTTCTGAAATGATTTTCTGGAGCTCACTTTCGGGCAATTGTCCGCATATGATCTTTCCTGCGGCGCTTACATTGATGGGGACCGGCGTATGTAGGGAAGCGATGATGGAAACAGGCTCCTTCGGTATAGCCTGGTCAATATAGACGATGGCGCCCCCCTGAAGGATCGCCAGCTGGGCGGTTTGCCCAGTGCGGGCTGCCAGGTCCTGAAGCGGTTTCCTGGCGGATGCGTGCAGGGAATGGTTCATATGATAGAACTGAACCAGCTGAAACAGTTTGTTTCCTGGCAGATAGAACAACTGGGAAGTCTCGATCTCCTCCAGATATCCGCGATGAACCAGATTCCTGATGATGCGGAAAGCGGATGCGGAAGGAATGGACAGGGCTTGCGCGACCTCTTTCATGCTGACGGGATGGTTGGCTTCCATGACATATTCCAGCAGGCTGAGGCCGCGGTCCAAAGCAGGTACATCAGATCCATTGGCGAGTGGTGATGTCACGTTGTTCCCTCCTTGAGTGCAAGAAAGTCGGCATTCTTATTATACAATACTCTGGCTTTTCCGCGAAGCATGTTTCACGGAGCGGCTTGTTTGAACGAGTTGATTTACCTGGCACATGTCTCTTGACAAAGAAGAATCAACATGATTGAATATCAAATATGAAATAACAATATCATATATGAAATTGTTGCCCGGCGCAAGGAGGGATGAGAAAATGATCATCCAAAACCGCATCCTATCGGTACATTTCAATGAAAGTGGCTCTCTTGTAAGCATTTTAGATAAACGAACCAGGCGGACCTATTTGAGTCACAGCATTTTTTCAGGGTTATTCCGTATTTTCACCCCGACAGAAGCTTGGGCGGGAAGCCATGCTGATTCCAGTTATCAGATGAATCCGGCGTTTATTGCGCATGGTGACTCGGAACTGGAGATTCGATTTGATAGCCTTGACTTCGCACCCCAGATGGCCGATTTTGACTTTAATCTTTCCCACTCCGGTGTGACCGAGCGGAACAGAGAAAAAACACATGCTGAAAACATCCGGTGTGTCATTTATGTCAAGCTGGTGGAGGAAGACATCCAAATGAGGATGTCCGTGCGGAATGAAGGCGAAATGACAGTTAAAAGCGTCATCTTTCCAATAGTCAGCGGATTCGGTGAAGAAAGCCGTGACATGGATATGGTTTGGCCGGTTCAGACGCAAATCAACAAACGGGTTGTCTCAAAGCCGTATTTGAATCTGGGACGTGATAGTCACAAGGAATGGTTTCATGACAGACGGTTTCTTCAGGCACGCTATCCATTGGAACTCGTAACGGCATGGGTGGATTTTTCCGATGAGAAAGGCGGGATTTCTTTCGACATCCGTTCGGAAGATGCAACGATCTTCGATTTTTGTATGGAGAAGGTCATCCGGAAAAATGAAAAATCGGAAGAACAGGCCATCCGTGGACTTTTTACGGGGACGCAGTTTTATCCGGTCATCTCCCCGGGGGGGGCCTGGGAATCTCCCAGCTGTATTCTGCGTGTCCACACGGCCGATTGGCATCAGACCGCAAAATCACATCGGAACTGGCTGGAGACCGTGATGAAAAGGCCGGAGACACCGGCCGGTTTCAGAGAAAGCCTTGGCTGGCATTTTTTTCTGATGAAGCTGCAGGATGGCACGGAAATCAGGGATTTCAGCCAGATGGAAGCCATGGCGCAGGCCTCTCTGGATGCTGGAATTGACAACATCATGCTGTTCGGCCTCTATGACAAGGGACATGACAATGATTACGACATGGCTTATTTACCGAACGAGGCATGGGGCGGGCCGTCCAGATTTGTGGAAGAGGTGCGCAAACTGAAGCAGAAAGGCGTTCGGGTGATTCCCTTCTTCAATGGGACCCTGATGGATTCACGCTTGCTCGAAAATCAGCCGGATCTGCTGAAATGGTGCGTTCAGGGCAGTACGGGAAGCCGATACGGCGGTCAGGACTGGTCGAGGCCGGTGTTTGATTTCCCGCTGACAACCTATCACGGATATACGATGACACGCAACAACATGCTGTATGAAGTGTGCATCACGGGCAAAGAAGGCGGTAAATGGTTTCTGGATACGGTCCGTCGGCTGAGCCGCACCTATGAGACGGGGAATATCCAATTGGACCAGCTGGCCCACAAGTCCTTCGTCTGCTATGACCCCGGGCATGGACATGCCGCACCTGAAAAAGCCTATACGGATGGGTTGACCTCTCTGCTGAAAGAACTGAAGGATGACCTGCGGGCCTACAATCCAGAGGGTGTTGTGATTGGAGAGGGCTTCTCTGATTTGACAGCCAGCTGGTGCGACGGGTTTTGGAACTGGAATCAGTTGGAGAATCCGGCTGTTGTCCGATACAGTGTCCCGTGGATGCGATTCTCTTGTGAGATTGATGCGATGGATTATTCCGAAGCGGCTTTCTGTTTTGCCCATGGCATGCTCTTCGACTTAAAGATTGAAGGCGGTGTAGGCATTCTTTCTGATTTTCCTGCGTTTCAGGCGTATCTGAAGAAGCTGTCGGATCTCAAGAAGAGACTGCGCGAGACCTATGCAGATGGCGATTTTGAAGATCAGGACGGTATCGCGGTTGAATGTGAAGAGGGGGTTGTGGTCAAGCATTTCCGGAATCACACACTTAATTCGGGTGTTGTTCTTGTTGCAAATACCACAGCCGACATTCGCTGTGCGAGCATTGAAGCGCAGGCCTCCGCGGAGGACGCCATCATCATCCATTGGGACGGAACGGAAGAGGCGCATGCGGGTCAGGCCGCCTTCATTCTGCAGCCATATGAGGTACATGCTCTGGAATACAAAGGCAGGCAGCTGTCCTGACGGGATGAACCCGGTGTGTATCTTCATGAACAAACAGAACTGATGAACGGCATTCTTCTCCATTGTCGGAGGATGCCACTCGACAGGATCCAGGGGCAATAACATGGGCGGTTGGTTCTCGACGCAGAATGCGGGTTTGTTTTGTCATGCGCTGAATCATCCTTGCCGTGATGAGCATAGATTCAGATTTCTGAACGATATTAGGAGGAAAAATGAAGAAAACTATCAGCCTGATGCTTGTCGTCGTCCTGTGCCTGAGTGTTTTTGCCGCATGCGGAACCAGTGCTGCGGTGCCTTCAGCAACTGCCCAGGCGAGTGAAATCGCAGCACCTTCCGAAACTACCGAGGCAAGTGAATCTGCTACGGCGGATGTGAATGCGGCCGAGTTGAAAACCTTGACGCTTTTCCACCACATGGGGGAAGAGGCGAAGAAATCGGCGCTGCAAGGTGTGGTGGACTCATTTGCTGCGAACCAAGCAGGCCTGGCCATTGATGCACAGTTCATCGATTTCGGCAATTACAAGAATACGCTGAAGGTGAAAATCGCCGCGGCCGATGTTCCGGACATCATGTTCGGACGCGTCGCACAGAATTCGGAAATGGTTTCGTCCGGACAAATCATGGATATTACGGGACAGAAATTCCTGGAGAACTTCAATGCCGGCGCGGTTGGCGCATCCTCACTGGGTGGAAAAGTGTACGGCATTCCTGTGGATCTGATGGCAACCGGTGTCTTTTATAACAAAGACGTTTTTGAAAAAGCCGGCGTGAAGGTTCCGACTACGACGACGGAGTTTTATACCCTGTGCGAAACGATCCAAAAGGCTGGAATTGTTCCCGTTTCACTGGGCCTCAAGGAATCATGGCCGGTCCTGATGCTTTACTGGTGCGACCTGTATGGGGCAATGCTCAACCAGTATCCCGACTGGCGAAGCGAGGCCATGGACAGGAAAATCACCTTTGCCGGAACACCCGAAATGAAACCTGCCTTCGAACAAATCCGAAAAACCTATGGGTTTGTCAATTCCGACGGCTGGAATGTCGACTACACGAAATCCCTGCAGGCCGTTGCAACCGGGGAAGCAGCCATGGCCATCTATGGAAGCTACTGCATTCCTGAAATCAGAAAATACAGCAAGGACGGAAATTTCGGCTACTTCCCGCTGCCGACAACAGACAATGCCGCGGGCAATGTTGTCAGCGCAGGTATCGATGATGGATTCATGATATTGGAAGAGTCGGCTCAGAAAGAATCCGCGCTGCTGTTTCTCGACCACATGTCGAAAAAAGAAGTGGCCGAACTGTGGGCCTCAACCATCCAGACGATCAGCGCCGTCAAGGACGTAACATTCGACAATGCGGACCCCATGCTCGCCGATGCCATCTCGTCCATCAACAAGGGGCCGATTGTCCTGGATGGCATGACACCCATGCTGGCAGGCGAATATGATGCCGAGTTCACCAACACGCTGATCAAATTCCTGCTGGACCCCAAGATCAGCGTGGATCAGCTTCTCAAAGACCTGGATGCGACATTTGACAATATCAAGGCCAAGTCCTGATTTGCGCAGGAGGGACAGCACGGCGGCGCGCCTGTGCCGTCCCTCCTTCACCTGTTGCATCCGGGGAACTTGGAAACACTCAGCGTGACAACGAAAACGAGATTGCATGCTTGAACGGAGAAAGTTCCATGAGAACCAATAAGATTCGCGATGAGATGGGAAAATTTTTCTTTGTGCTTCCAGCGCTTCTGGTGTTTTCAGCGGTTATTCTTATCCCGTTGATGAATGGCGTGGGCATCGCCCTGACGAATTGGAACGGTCTTTCTGCAACATATGAGTATGTCGGCCTGAAGAATCTGAAAATTCTTTTTACCGACAAGAGTGTGGTTGGTCCTTTGAAAAACACCTTGTTCTTTACGGTAGTCGCCTCCTTTTTCGTGAATCTGATTGGGTTGGTCATGGCAATCGGGTTGAACGGAAAGTTCCTCGGGTCCAATCTTCTGAAAAGTCTTTTTTTTCTCCCGATCTCCACCAGCCTTGTGTTGGCTGCCTTCATGTGGACCAACATCTACATCGATGTTTTTCCAAGCTTGTTTGGGATCCGGGGACTGCTTGGCAGTCCAGACACCGTCATGCTTGGCATTGTCATCATCTGCGTCTGGCGGGATTCCGGTCTGGCCATGGCCATCTACTACGCGAATCTGCAGACGATTCCCAAGGAAACAATGGAAGCGGCCGTGATTGATGGAGCCGGGTTTCTTCAGAAATGCCGTCATATCATTCTTCCACTGCTGGCACCAGCCTTTACAACCTGCATCACTCTCTGGATCGGATGGGGATTGAAGGTGTTCGATTATCCATTTGTCGCTACGAACGGGGGCCCGGGCAAGGCTTCCTGGACGATGGGCATTTATGTGTACAACTATGCATTTCCCTACAACAAATCCGGGTATGGGCAGATGGCCGCCATCGTCATGTCTCTGGGCGTCGTACTGATCACCGGGGGGATCACAAAGGCACTGCGGCGAAGAGAGGTCGATTACTGAATGAAAAATAGAAGCTTTCGTTCCATGCTTCCAAAATGGGTCGCAAATGCGCTGATTTCATTGGTTGTGATCATTTTTGCCTCTCCGTTTTATCTTGCGTTCACCTACTCGTTCAAGTCCAACGAAGAAATCGCTTCGTCTCCACTATCCTGGCCCAGATCATTCTCCTTGGCCAATTATGTGAAAGCCATCGAAGTGTCCGACTTTTTTCATTCTCTTGGAAACAGTTTGTTTGTGACTGTTTTTACCGTGCTGTTCTCCATTCTTATCTGCTCCATGGCCGGATACGTTATCGCAAGAAACAAAAATCGCTTTTATCGGATCCTTTCCTATCTGTTTCAAGCCTCCATCTTCCTTCCTTTTCAAATCATCATGTTCCCCCTTTACAAGCTGCTCAAAGATACCCGCATCCTGAATACGCTGCCGAGTCTCGTACTTGTGCTGGCGGGAATTCAGCTCGGGTTGAACATCTTTCTGTACATCGGGTACATCAAGTCGATCCCCATCTCTCTGGAAGAAGCGGCCCATATCGACGGCTGCTCACGGTTTAGAACCTTCTGGCAAATCATCTTCCCCCTGTTGAAGCCGATCACGATGACCGTGGGCGCCCTGACCGCGCTGGGAACATGGAACGACTTCATCGTTTCCGTCATCATCGCACAGAAGCCGGCCGTGAGGACACTGCCCCTGATGCAGTATTACTTTATCGGTCAATACAATCTCGAGGTCAACCTGGCCTTTGCTTTCGCCGTTCTGATGGTTCTGCCGATCATGATTTTTTACTTCTTTGTGCAGAGATATATTGTGGAAGGATTTACGGGCGGCGCAGTCAAGGGCTAGAACTGCCAATCGAACAGACACGGGTCGCCGATAAGGAACGATGCTTTCAAGGGTCGGCATGACAGAAGGAGAATGAAATGAAAAGAAAACCTATACTTGGCATCATCGGGTTCTCTGATGGGGATGCGGAGGTGCATGCGGAACTCAAGGACATCGTACAGACGCAAGTCGACGCGATTGCTGCAGCATTGAGGTGTGACGGTCGAATCGAGGTCATCGTCGCAGACGAACTGGTCGCATCTGTTGCATCGGCAAAGAAGGAAGCTGAAAAACTCAAGGCGAAAGGCGTCGATGCGACAATTTTCTCTTACGGCGTCTTCGCGTTTCCGAATTTTTCCGCCATTGCCGCCAAGAATGGGAAGGGCCCATTCCTGCTGGCAGCGAACCTCAATCCCGACTGGCCCGGCATGGTGGCCATGCTTGCCGCAGGAGGAGCCCTGCACCACCTGGGCATCGACCATCATCGGATCGCAGGTGATTTCAATGACCCGGCCATTCTCGAGAAGATTGCCATCTTTGCGCGATGCGCAAAAGTCGTGTCCGGACTCAACGGGCAGAAGTATGGATTGATAGGGGGCCGCAGTCTGGGCATGTACAGTGCAACCGTCAGCATGCAGGACTGGCAGAAGAAATTCGGGGTCGACATCGACCACATGGATCAGTCCGAAATCGTTCGTATTGCCGAAACCATTCCTCAGGAGAAAGTGGAGAAAGCATTCGACTGGTTGAACACGAACATGGGTGCCATCTATTATGATGATAAAAAGTTGACTCCGGAGAAGCTGAAAACCCAGATTCGCCATTATGAGGCTACCAAGGAGATTGTCCGGCTGAACCAATATGATTTTGTCGGAGTCAAGTGCCATTATGAGATGAGCCGCCACCATTGCACGGAATGCCTCAGCGCTGCGTTCATGAACGATCCCTATGATTGGGATGGGCCCAAGGAACCGGTCGTGTTTGCCTGTGAAGCCGATTCCGACGCGGCTTTGACCATGCAGATCCTCCACATGCTGACGGACGACCCGGTTCTTTTCATGGACGTGCGGCATTATGACAAGGAATATGAGGTCATGGTCTTCTGCAACTGCGGGTCGCAGTCCACCTTCTATGCCGGACGGAACAGGGAGAATCCCGCGGAAAATCTGAAGAAAGTCAAATTGTATCCCTGTCTGGATATCTACGCAGGCGGCGGTTGCCATGTCAACTGCATGACAGCACCCGGACAGGCGACAATTGCCCGCCTCAACCGGACGGAGGGGCGTTATCGCATGACAATCATACCCACGGAATTCGTCACACTGCCGGAAGAGAAAATGGCTGAAACAACAAAAGAATGGCCGCATGTCTTTGCTAAACTTCCTTTCGATCACACCGTTTTTCTTGACCGTTTCGATGCGAACCATTGCCATGCCGTATATGGAAACCTGGTGGAGGAGCTCAAGATGGTCTGCGAAATGATGGGAATCGAAGTAGAAATGTTTTCATGAGTACAGGCATCGCGCAGGCTGGCGGCATAACATGCGGATTGTCACGGGAACAACCTGTCGCAGAGGAAGGGGTGCGTCATGCAGCGAATCATCAATCGTCCTGATTATGTGGTTGAAGACATGTTGAAGGGATTTCTGAAAGCACACAGCGACCTCGTGGTCGCCACATCGAACAGTCGCGTCGTGCGGGCCGTCGGCGATACGGAGGGTCGGGTCGGTGTGGTCACCGGAGGCGGATCCGGTCACAAGCCTGCATTCATCGGGTATCTCGGTCGCGGCATGGTGGATGCGGTGGCGGTCGGGGAAGTTTTCTCCTCGCCAACGGCCGGCGCTTTTCTGGATGCCTTTCGGGAAGCGAATGGCGGAAAAGGAGTTGCCTGCCTGTACGGAAACTATTCAGGGGACAACATGAACGTGAAACTGGCGATGAAGATGGCGAAGCGGGAAGGAATCGAAATTCGAACTGTGGTTGCCAATGATGATGTTGCCTCCGCGCCGAAAGGACAATCTGAAAAGCGACGTGGTGTGGCGGGTGAAATTCTGATGTGGAAGGTCGGTGGTGCCAAGGCCGCATCCGGAGCGACTCTTGATGAAGTCATCGCAGTGGCGCAGAAAGCCATCGATCAGACGAAAAGCATCGGTATCGGTCTGTCTCCCTGCACGCTGCCTGCGGTAGGACACCCGAATTTCGAGATTCAGGAAGGAACCATGGAAGTGGGCATCGGCCATCATGGGGAGCCGGGGATTGCCGTGCATACCCTCGAATCGGCCAATGTCATGGCAGAAAAAATGCTTGACGTCATTCTGCCGGATCAGCCATTCAGCGAAGGGGATGAGGTGGCTGTCCTTGTGTCCGGGCTTGGGGCCACCCCTGTGATGGAGCTGTACATTCTGTTCGGGGAAGTGGAAGAAAAATTGAAAGAAAAAGGAATCCGCATTTCCCGTTCCTATGTCGGCAACTATTTTACCTCTCTGGAAATGATGGGAGTCACCCTTACGCTCATGAAACTGGATGATGAATTGAAAGCCTGTCTGGATGCGGAAGCAGATACGGTCGGCCTCAAGAGCTTTCCAGGGAAACACTCTGTCTGAAAGGGCTTCGAGTCATTGGAGGTACAAAACATGCAGGCTTTTTCGAATGAGCGTGGTTTACCGATTGTAGAAGCGATGATCCGGACGATTCAAGACAACAAAACGCACCTGTCTGAAATTGACGGAATGATCGGGGACGGCGACCACGGCACAAACATGAACAAGGGATTCACCCTTTGCGAAGAACGGTTGCAGGCAATGGATGCATCTTTTCTGGAGGGACTGCAAGTCCTGGGGGATATCCTTTTTTCCGAGATAGGAGGGTCGATGGGACCCATTTACGGGACCATCTTCATGGAGATGGCGGGGGCCGTCAAGACTCCGTCGCGGATTGACGAACATGCATTTCTGGCGATGCTTGAAGCGGGCATAGCAGGTCTTGATGAAATCATTGAAGCCAAGGTGGGTGACAAAACACTCATGGATGTGCTGCTTCCGGCCAGGGACGCCTTTTCAGGCGCAGTGCGGGACGGAAAAGACTTCCGGCAGGCACTTGACGATATGGTTCAGGCCTGCGTGGCAGGGCGGGATGCCACGGTTGGCATGGTCGCCCGATTTGGTCGTTCCAGCCGTCTGGGAGAGCGTTCCCGTGGTGTGCTGGATGCCGGAGCGGCTTCCTGCTGCCTGCTGCTTCAGGCCATGGCGAAGGGGATCAATGAGTTGCTGGAGGATGTTTGACAGGAATATGGAGATGACCGAGCAAACCTGAGGTTGTTTGACAGAGGGGAGTGAATGATGAGAATTGCCATCGGGTGTGATGAAGCCGCTTTTCAGTACAAGGAAATCCTTCGACTCATGCTGCTGGACATGGGTCATGATATGGTTGACTTTGGCGTATATGATGAGAAACCCATTCTGTATCCCGACATGGCCATTGCGGTTGGAGAAGCGGTCGTTCAAGGAAAGGCGGAGCGGGGGATCCTGCTGTGCGGTACGGGAATCGGCATGGCGATCACCGCCAACAAAGTGCCGGGGATTCGTGCTGCAGTCTGTCATGATTCCTTCTCGACAGAGCGCTCCCGCAAAAGCAATGACATCCAGATTCTTTGCATGGGTGCCCGGGTCATCGGCATCGAGCTGGCGAAGCAGCTTGTTCTGTTATGGCTGCAGAGCGAGTTTGCCGGGGGAGGGTCCATCGCCAAGGTGGAACGCATTGACGCATATGAGAGGCAGACGCATGGAAGGGGGATTGAATCATGTTGAAATACGGGGAGGTGGATAAAAACTTCAGTCTCGAAGGGAAGGTTGCCATCATCACGGGAGCTGCCGCAGGCATCGGGAAGGCAACCGCGGCGTTCTTCGCCCAAAAAGGCGTACAGGTTGTGGGTGCGGATCTCAATCCGCGTTCGGAAGATATCCTCCGCGGCATCCATCCTGATTTTTCGGGGATGTCGGGCGATATCACGGATGCCGGATTCCGCCGCCGGGTGGTTGAGAAGACGATGGCGCGATTCGGGAAAATAGATATCCTTGTCAACAGTGCAGGCATCGCCCTGCTGGACAAGGCGGAAGACCTCACGGAAATCCAGTGGGACAGAACCATGGACCTGAATCTCAAGGCATCCTTCTTCATGGCGCAGCTTGCAGGCAGGCAGATGATGCTGCAGCAGGACGGCATCATCATCAACCTGGCATCCCAGGCAGGAGTCATTGCGCTGGATCTCCATGCCGCCTATTGTGCCAGCAAAGCCGCCATCATCGGCATGACGCAGGTTCTGGCAGGGGAATGGGGGCGATACGGCATTCGTGTCAACGCCATATCGCCCACGGTCGTCATGACAGAGTTGGGGAAGAATGCATGGGCTGGTCAGCGTGGAGAAGACATGAAGGCGAAGATTCCCGCTGGACGCTTTGCGGAACCGGATGAAATCGCTGCCTGCATCGCATTTTTATGCAGTGATGCGGCGGGTATGGTGACGGGAACCAATCTTCTTGTGGATGGCGGGTACACCATTCAATAATTTATATGGAAAAATACCAAGTTCGTTTTCAGAAAAGAATGGCGAAGTTGACCATTCTTTTTTGAAATTCATAGGGCAAGTTATTCCTCCGAAAAACGAACCACTTCTTGACGGCTCCATAGAGCAACTAGTTCCATGACAACATTCAGTCCATTTCAAAGACATACCCGGTTCTTGCAGGAATGGGAGGAAATACGAGCAATCCTTCCTCCACAGACAATTCCAGCGATTCGGTCATTTCCCTGAGACGAACCCGTTCCAACGGGAAATTCCCTGACGAGGTCTGGAATTCTGCAAATTTCTCCAAGGGTATCCGTATGCATTCCGTCTGCTCTCCGATATTGAACACACCGATTTTCAGCGGACCCTGCTTTGTCTTCATCAGCGTCACATCGAAAGCGCCATACCAGTCCACCGTTTCCACTTCCTGCGGGTTTGGTTCTGAAAACCGGAGGAGCAGCTCCCTGCGCTCCTGTTCAAGCCCTTCCAGGTCATCGGACAGGAAAAAAAGACTGCCGGTAAACCATACGAGTTTTCCGAATGCAAGAAATTCATTCCGGGACAGGCCAAATGACGCTTCCCGGATGTCCATGTCCTTGAACCAATGCCTGAACTGCCGGTATTCGATGCCGTTGGAATGGCTTCTGGCCACCAGACAGTCCGGATCGTTCTGCCAGAAATTCCGATGCATCCAGTGATTGTGCAGGATATAGCGCATACCGGCTTTGACGCAGCAGTTTCCGTACTGCCAGGCACCTTCATTGAGCGGGAAACTCCACTGACTTCCCACATCCGGACCAATCCGCATGGCATCGCAAAGTCCGACGGACGACAGCAGTGGACTGCCGCAATTCAGGACAAGCCTACCTCGGGCACATTCCCGGATGATCTTAAGTCCTTCCCGAAACGCCTCGACCGAAGTTTTTTCGTTGTCGGCACGCTCTCCCGGAAGTGCGCCATACAGGAGAAAGTCGATTTTTATATAATCAAATGCCCACACATCGAAGATTTTCGTCACAACTTCCCGAACATATTCCTGGACGGCCGGCAAGGTCAGGTCAAGGCCGAAAGTTTGTCCGCCATTGTTCAGCAGGTCCTTTCCCTGCGCAATCAGCCAATCGGGGTGGTCCCGGTAGATGGAACTGTTGTGGGTGACGGCAAAAGGCGCGACCCAGAGCCCTGATTTGAACCCTCTCGTCTTGATGGCATCGGACACAGCTTTCATCCCCTGCGGAAACTTGTTGCCGGATTCCCAGTCGCCCCAGAAGAATTCCATGTCTCCGGCATCTTCGTTCCATCCGCCGTCGATCAGGAAATATTCCAGACGCTTTCCGAGAGGGGAAGCAGCATATGAATCCAACAGATGTTCAAGGTCTTCCCAGCATTCGGTGCCGTAGTGGCTGTACCAGCTGCAGAAGCCTGAGGAACGGATTGGAGGCAGAACGGGAAGCACGCCCATGGCGTCGGACAATCTGACCGCGAACGCCGCCATCAGATGACTGAGGGATGGGCCGGCTGATATTTGCAGGGCCGGCAGTACGACGGTTTGCCCTGCGGCAAGGGTTTTGTATTCAAAAGGAAGGACCGGGCGGATACGGATTTGTCCATCTTCTCTTTCCACAAAAAAATGAGCGCTGTAATGGGCAGCATCCTCATAGCCGGCAACAATTGCCTGGGTACCCTGATCGTCCGACAGTCCGAAAACGCCAAAGGAGTCCCACGATCTGTCGAATGTCTGCGGTCCGCAGAAACCCAGCATATCCCTGCACACGGTATGAACTTTGTCAAACAGGATCCCATTCTCGATGAGGATTGTTCCAACTGGGAAAATGTCGCCTGGAACAAGGGTCCGGTCCGTCGGGTTCGTGATTCGGGTTCGAAAGACAAGCGCATCAGCTGACTGAATGGCTTCCGTCAGGCAGATCAAATTTCCGGATTTGTACTGGAAGGCCCCATTGTCTGACAATGCCCCCTCCTGCAGACGAAGGATGGCATCGCCAATGTGCCAGCATACAGAATTGGTATTGTTTATCATAGGATTCCTCCGAAAATAAAGATGATAAAAAGAAAATATAAATACATTATACTCGGTTGAAATCGTGTAAAATATAACAAATAAAGAATTTTTATATATACATGTACCCTATGGAGATGCATCGAAAGGAAATCAGTCCATTTTTACAGGAATTGCGTTCATTGTACGGTCTTCGCACTGTGAGTATTCTGATCGGTGTTGTTCGCATCGCAGCCCGACGTGAGGGCGGAACACAGCTCGAATTAACAGGAGGCAAAGCGTGTATCGCGTGATCTTGATTGATGATGAAGCCTGGACACTGGCCGGTCTGGAAAAATCATTTCGCTGGGCGGACAGAGGGTTCCAGGTGATGCAGCGGTTTTCCAGTGCCCGGACTGCCTTGGATTATCTGGAGAAGGAAGCGGTTGACGTGGTTTTCACGGATATTCGCATGCCCGGAATGACTGGTCTTGAGTTGCTGCAGCGGCTGCGGGAAAAGGCAAATGAGGCTGAGGTGGTTATCATCAGCGGTTTTTCCGAGTTCGAGTATGCGAAGCAGGCCATGCACTGGCGTGCACTGGACTTTCTGGTGAAGCCCGTCTCGCTTGAGGAAGCCGATATCCTTCTGCGCAGGTTGGAAATCCGTCTTGATGAGAAGGTGCATCAAGCTCCGGATGCCATGGCTTCAGGCAGAACAGAGATGGAGGTCCGAGTCGACAATCAGGCTTTTTCCGAATTGCTGGACTATATGCAGAACCATTTTTCCGAACCGCTGCAACTGCGTGATCTCGCTGTACAGAGCCATATCAGCCTGTCTTATTGTTGTCTGCTT
>JAIFNI010000329.1 GCA_020047785.1 Clostridia bacterium | reverse complement strand
CCAAGCACTAAAATCGAAAATATAGAAACGGATTGAAGCTCGCGTCCACCAGATAGGCCACACACAGCAGAAAGACGAGTGCAAGCAGGATGACGGAAACCGTCTTTTTCTCCGCAAGAAATGTCTGCACCCGTCTCATCACCGGCAAGGAAAACAGAACGGCGGCCAACAGTGTGACACCATAATTACGCAGCACATAAAGAATGTCCCCGGAAAAAGTGAGTGAAAACATGCGGGACAGGTAGACACCAACGGATGGCAGATCGGGGATGGCAAAGATGACCCAGCCGAAGAGCACCACCAGGCCGGTATAGGCATGTGCCCAGAACGGATGTTGCTTCAACGATTCAAGCAGGAAGGCTTTCTCGAGCACGAGAAACACCGCAAACCATAATCCCCACAGGATGAAGTTCCAGCTCGCGCCATGCCAGAAACCGGTCAGAAGCCACACAATGACGAGGTTCACAAGCTGTCTCGCGGGACCGCGCCGGTTTCCTCCGAGCGGAATGTAAACGTATTCCCGGAACCAGGCACTCAGCGTCATGTGCCATCTGCGCCAGAACTCCGTGATGCTGCGGGATGCGTATGGAAAATCGAAGTTGCGAGGAAACTCGAACCCGAGGATTTTCCCAAGACCGATGGCCATCAGGGAATAGCCACTGAAATCGAAGTAGATCTGGAAGGCGAATGCCAGAATTCCGAACCAGGCCATCGGCATGGAGATCTGCAGGAAACCGCGATCCTGCACATCCTGCCAGAGCAGACCCGCATTGTTGGCGAGAAGCACCTTGCAGGCCAACCCCAGCACGAACTGCCGGATGCCTTCCTCAATGCGGGAGGGATCGATCCGAAGGTTCTTGAGTTCCCGCTGCACGTCCACATACTTGACGATGGGACCGGCAATGAGCTGTGGGAACAGACACACATAGGCGCCGAAATCCACCAGGTTCCGCTCCGAGCGGGTGTGTCCGCGATACACATCGATGGAGTAGGACATCGTCTGGAATGTGTAGAAGCTGATGCCCAGCGGCAGGGTGACGGCAAGCGGCGCAATCGCCTGACCCGTGAGGATGTTGAAATTCTCAATCATGAAGTTCGCGTACTTGAATCCCATCAGCAGGCCAAGATTTCCGACGACCGACAGCATCAGAAAGGCGCGCATCCGCATCCTGCTGCCGCGGTGACGTTCGATGCCATTCGAGGCCGTATAGTCGATGCAGATGGAAAGAAGCATGATGAGGATGTATTTGGGTTCGCCCCAGCCATAGAAAACAAGGCTGGCGGCCAGGAGCACCCCGTTCCGCATCGAACGGGGTGCCAGAAAGAAGGCCAGCAGCGTGAGCGGCAGGAAGCGGAACAGAAAAATCAGGCTGCTGAACACCATATCATTCGATCAGCTTTCCGATGGCGTCCACGCCGATCTGGGTCTGGGTCTTCGCGTAAGAAAGCGCCTGTTCCTCGGTCTGCTCATCGGCGTCATTGTATCTGCCGAGCATCAGGAAGAAAACATGGTCCCCGATCGTGTAGACCATGGATGCCTGGACCTTGGCCATGTTCATGGGATACTGGAAGCTGTCCGCGATGAGCTTCTCCCGGTACGCCTCCAGCGCCTCCGCCATGGACGGACCCTTGCCCGCTTTGGCACGAATGCCGATGTATGTGTCCACATGGGCGGAGATCATGGGCCCTTCCGCAAAGAAGGCTTCCGCATCCTCCATGGGCAGACCGTAGACTTCCTTCAAGGTGGCGGATTCGAAGGGCATGTTCGGGAGGTAATCCTCGCCGTATGCTTCCTTGACAGCCGTGTGAGCCTGTTCGAGGAATTTTTCGTCAAGAACCGGCGTTTTGCTGCCAATGCCGGTTCCTGCTGAACATGCGGTCAAGAGGAACATGGAAGCAATCAGCGTGGTTGCAAGGAGCGCGGATACAAGATGGGTGGATACACGTCGGGTGAATGCACCCGGGGTTGAAAGAAAGGATTTCGTCTTCACTAGCAGTCCTCCAGGATGTTTTGATAAGTGCAAGGGCAATCCCGTTCAATCAGGCCGACAGGAGGATGCGTTCCTGCAGAAAAAGCACTCCGTGCCGGCATGCTGTCGATAACCTCTGCCGTTGTCACAATCATAGGACGAAGAATCGGCCGGAATGGTTCATGTGTTATCAGAATTAACATGAATCTGATATCCCGGTTCCGTCACCACCAGTACAATGGAATGGGATTGCCTGCACACTTCCGGTTGCGGCGGAAAAATCCGGGTCCGTCTGCCTCGTTCTGTCGCCTGACAGGCAGTCATGCCTGCCGAGTTGCATGGAAAAGGCTGTTTCTTTCCGACACCTTGGCAACCCTTATTCCAAAAGGAGGTAGTGAACGTGTTTCGGAAATTCTTCAAACTCCACTTCATTCTCATTCTTGTCTTTCTGTTTGTATTTGCTATGGGAGGTTGTTCATCTTCCAGACAAACACTCGTCATTCTGTCCGGTTCGGAAAACAAGGAACTGGAACCCCTCATACAGAAATTCGAGGCACAGCATCATGTGAAAATCGAGATGCAATACCAGGGATCCGTCGATATCATGCAAACACTCCAAAACGGCGCCGAAGGGTATGACGCGGTTTGGCCGGCCAACAGCATCTGGATTAGCCTTGGGGATACCCGGAAGCTGGGCAAGCATCAGAAATCGATTTTTTCGACCCCTGTCGTTTTTGGCATCCGGATGGGCAAGGCACAGGAATTGGGTTTTGTCGGCAAGGACAAGATATCGATCAACGATATTCTGGGCGCAATCACAGACAGGAAACTGACCTTTTGCATGACATCGGCCTCACAATCCAATTCAGGTGCCAGTGCCTATATCGGGTTTCTTTACTCATTGCTGGGAAATCCCGGCATGATAACCCTTGAAGACCTTCAGAAACCTGAATTGAAGACAAAGATACAAACATTGCTCGCAGGGGTCAATCGTTCATCCGGAAGTTCCGAATGGCTCAAGGAACTTTTTCTCAAGGGAGATTATGACGCCATGGTCAATTACGAGGCGTTGATGATCAGTACCAATCAGGCTCTCATCAAAGAAGGCCGGGAACCCTTGTATCTGCTGTACCCCTATGATGGCCTGACTTTCTCCGATTCACCCTTGTGTTACCTCAATCATGGCGACAAGGACAAAGAGGATTTATTCCTGATGTTTCAGGAATTCATGCTTTCGGAAAACATCCGGAAGGAATTGGCCCAGTTGGGCCGCCGCACAGGACTGGGCGGGAAAATCCTGAATGCGGATCCCAAGGTTTTCAATCCTGATTGGGGCATAAATCCGACCAAAGTGCTCTCACCCATCAAAATGCCAAGTGCGGACGTTATCCTCGAAGCCTTGAACCTCTACCAGACGGAATTCAAAAAACCTTCCTTCACGGTCTTCTGCATCGATTTTTCCGGGAGCATGAGCGGTCAGGGAGAAGCACTTTCCAAAGAAGCCATGGATCTGCTCCTGGACCAGACAAAGGCAAAGAAATATTTCCTTCAGGCGACCAGTCAGGACAAAATCGTCATCATTCCTTTTGATGACAGCATCATGGCCGTTTGGGAGGTCACCGGCAACGACGCAGGGTTGCTCGGGGACCTGAATGAAAAGATACAGGCCCAATCCATCCGTGGCGGGACCGATATCTACACGCCCGCAATTGCCGCTCTTGATCTGCTGAAAGACGTGGACACGGCCCGCTATGCGCCTGCCGTGATTCTCATGACCGATGGGGCATCCAATACCGGGAAAACCTTCTCTGACCTGAAGCATATCTGGGATCAAAACAAGAAAGAAATCCCTATTTTTTCCATACTTTTTGGAAATGCGTCTGAAGCTCAGTTGGAAGAGATTGCCGAGTTGACAAGAGCAAGGGTCTTTGATGGAAAATCAGATCTGATCAGCGCCTTCAAAAAGGCCAAAGGATACAATTAGGGGGATCATCACATGAGCAGGAACGCAAAACGGCTCCAGGGAGAAGTCATCAGCGCGCTTTCAGGTGGGGCACTCATGCTGTTCTTCCTTTTTGCGCTGGAATTCAATCTTGTTTTTTCCATCATTTCAGGCATGATGGGATATCTGGCTTTTTCTCTTCTTCTGATCCCCGAAAGATTCAAGCTTGCCAAATCAGCCGACATGAATGCGGAAAGCTTCAAGGATGCGGAAGAGACAATGCAGTCGGGTTATCGGATCATGGAACAGCTGGCTGCCTGCCGCGAAGCGATTCCCCTTGCCAGCGTGAAGGAAAAGGCAAGTCTGGTCTACGACAAGGCGGACAAGGTTCTCAAATATCTGGAGCAGAATCCTCAGAAGATTCGACTGGCACGCAAATTTTTCTCCTACTACCTGGAGACGGCAGCCAACATCCTCAAGCGATACCTGGAGCTTTCTTCCCGGGAACTTCAAAGTACGGACATCCAACATGTGCTTGTGCGGGCCGAGGAAGTCCTGACCATCATGGCCGGTGCTTTTGACAAACAATTGGCAAGCCTGGTGCAAAACGAAGTGATTGATCTTGAGGTGGAGGTTCGTGTCCTGAAATCAACACTGGAATCCGAGGAGTTGAACGTATGAAACAAAAAACAGTCGGAATTCTCTTGCTCGCGTTGATCATTGCGGGCGCAATCGGGTACAAAGCATTTGAAATGAATCAAACGCCTCAACGGATCCTCACAGGGCTCATCGGCGGGGAAAAAATCGGGTTGGTGGAAGACCCTGATGTTGTCAGAATTCTGAAAGAAAAATATGCCATTGAACTGGATTACACAAAAGCCGGATCGATGGAAATGGTGGAGGGAGATACTTCCAGTCAGGATTTCCTCTTCCCCTCCAGTCAGACAGCACTGGAACTGTTCAAGGAAAACAGTGCCGGTCTTCTGAAAAGTGAAATCCTTTTCAGTTCCCCCATGGTATTCTACAGCTGGGATTTCGTAACCGACGCCCTCATGAGCCAGGGAATTGTACAGGTGATGGACGACACTTATTATGTGACAGACATGCCCAAACTCATCGACGCCATGATCCGGAACAGGAAATGGTCGGATTTCGGCTTGGATCAGTTGTATGGCAGTGTGGCCATCGTGACGACCGACCCCACAAAATCAAACTCCGGCAACATGTTTTCAGGACTCATGGCCAACATGCTCAACAATGGCGAAATCGTGGATGAAATCACGGTTCAGAACGTGCTGCCCGACTTGAAGAAATGCTTTGACAAACTCGGCTACATGCAGAGCTCCTCCGGAAACCTTTTTGAGGAGTACCTCAGAATGGGTGCAGGTCAATGCCCCATCATCGCCGGATATGAAAGTCAGATGATTGAGTTTGCCGTTCAGAATCCCCAAGTCTGGAAGGACAACAAATCCAGCATCCGCATCCTCTATCCCATTCCGACCGTGTGGAGCGCCCACCCGTACATGGCGTTGACTGAAAATGGAATTCATGGCATCACGGCGATGATGGACCCGGAAATTCAAAGGATCACCTGGGAAAAGCATGGTTTCAGAACCGGAACCAGCCTGAATGTCAATACCAGCCTTTTCAACATTGAGGGATTGCCGCAAAAAATCAACAAAGTGATTTCAATGCCCAAACCTTCGGTCATGAAGACGATGATGGACGCACTCGCCCAATAAGGTGTGCAAGTCACCATAAGGCGTGGCAAGACATCATGTTTCTTCATATAGAAACATCTTGTTCATGGAAGATTTGACGAAAGGCATCATCAGTGTCTTCATCAGCAGGGCCGCAGGCTTGATTCGGACCGGAACATACCAGTGCCGGAGCCCAGTTGCGCATATTTTGGAGAAAAAGGCATGGTCTGCGCTGCACCGAGCAGGAAATTTGTCACTGAGATGCTTCATGGCTGCAAACTGCATCAGATCTCCCAGTCCGATGGGCGGACGGGGTGCACGGGTACACAGTTTGTCCCACAGATGGTCCGCCATCTGTTCCACTTTTGCGTCTTCCTTCGCAACAGCCTCCGGCCGCATGGGAATTGGCAGGTAGCTTGTGGTCAACCGACCGGCAATTTCGAATCCGGACCCCCCGGCAAAACTTTCCATGGCCTTGATGGTTTCCTTCGTGGCCCATTGACTGGAATTGGCGACCAGCAGGGCCTTCTGGCGGAAGAAACGGGGACGGTGGCAGTTATAGGCCACACGGTCCAGAAACTGCTTCATGATGCCGGTCACATTCATCATGTATCCCGGCGAAGCAAATACAACCGCATCAGCCGCTTCCATCCGACTGACGATGTCTGCGACGGCATCGTTTTTCAGCGGGCAACGGGCTTCCCCCGTAAAAATACATTGATGGCAGCCCGTGCAAGTCCGGATATCCTCATTCTTGAGGAAGATATAGGTGAATGAGGGAGATTCCATCCCTTGTGATTTCGCTTTCTGCATAAGGCGTGTCTCAATGGCGCGGACCACGGCAAGTGTCTTGCCTTCCCGATTCGTACCCATGATGGCGACAAATTTCATGACAACCTCCAGAACCGTCTGGACCACTATGGAACTGCTTTCTTCCATTCATCTTGTTTATATCTTTACTTTTTTCATCCAATCCTGAATACCGTTTCTTGCTTCTTCCGCTGCGATGGGAATATTCGTTTTCGGATCCCATCGGGTTGTCAGGGAAAGACAATCCATCATGCTTCCACCTTTTTTCCCAACTCGGCTCGTGATCGAATCAATCACTTTCTGTGGAACTTTTTCATCTGCTTTGGTGATGAACACCCAGACTTTTTTGCCTCTGAGATTGGCTTTACGCAGGAAGGTGTTGACCGCGGGGGTCGTTTTCCCACCCCAGACAGGCGTGCCCAGGACAACATTGTCATACTTCCCCAGTGAGAAATCCATCGGTTTGATGCCGCTCCCGAATCCCAGAAAAGCACTCATCGC
>JAIFNI010000053.1 GCA_020047785.1 Clostridia bacterium | reverse complement strand
GGTACCGGCGAGGGCTGCATTCATCAGGCCTTTCGCATCATAAGGCGTAGCCGGGAAAACAACCTTCAACCCCGGAATGTGCGCCACGAGAGCGGTCCAGTCCTGGGAATGCTGGGCGCCGTACTTGGAGCCCACGGAAACGCGCATCACAACAGGCATTTTCAGAACACCGGCGGACATAGCCTGCCACTTGGACAGCTGGTTGAACACTTCGTCGCCTGCACGACCCAGGAAGTCGCAATACATCAGTTCAACGAGGGCACGGCCGCCGCACATGCCGTATCCGACAGCAGATCCGACAATGGCGCCTTCGGAGATGGATGAATTGAACAGACGGTGGTACGGAAGCGCCTCGGTCAGACCGCGATACACGGCGAACGCACCGCCCCAGTCACGGTTTTCCTCGCCATACGCAACGAGTGTCGGGTCCTTGTAGAACTTGTCGATCACCGCTTCAAACACGCCGTCGCGGAACTGATACATCTTGTTCTTGGAAACCGGCTTGCCGTCCTGGAACGCGCTGCGGACCTTCTTGGCAATCTGCTGCACGCGCGGATTCTCTGCCATGGGATGGTTCACTTCAACCGGACGGTCCTCCATCTTTTCCATGCGGGTGTTGGAGAACATGAGGTCGCCGATCTGGTCCGGATGCATGACAAGGTTCATGCGCGGTGATACGGAATCATCAATCGCCAGTCTGCAGATTTTCGTGATGAGGGTCTTCGTCTGCTCCAGAATCGCATCGAATGCGGGTTCCTTGGCAATGCCTGCTTCAACCAGCTTGGCACGGTAACCGATGAGGGAATCATGCGACATCCAGGCTTCGATTTCCTCCTTGGTCCTGTAACTGGAAGCATCCGAAGGAGAGTGGCCGGTGAAGCGGTAAGTCAGCGTATCAAGCAGGACGGGGCCGTCCTTTTCCGCCAGAACCTGCTTCTTGCGGCGGATGGCATCGATGACGGCCAGCGGATTGTAGCCGTCCACGCGTTCGGCGTGCATCTGTTCCGGATTTACGCCGGCACCGATACGGGCCAGAATGTCGTAGCCCATCGTCTCGCCCTTTGTCTGGCCGCCCATGCCGTACTGATTGTTGAAGATGTTGAAGATGAGCGGCAGTCCGCCCTTGTATTCACCTTCCCAAAGCGTCTTGTACTGGTCCATCGCGGCCAGCATCATGCCTTCCCAGACAGGCCCGCAACCCATGGAAGCGTCCCCGATGTTGGCGATGACGATGCCCTTCTTGCGGTTGATTTTCTTGTACAGTGCCGCCCCGACCGCGATATCGCCCGAACCGCCGACGATGGCGTTGTTCGGATAGATGCCGAACGGCGTGAAGAAGGCATGCATCGAGCCGCCGAGACCCTTGTGGAAGCCGGTTTCCCGAGCGAAAATCTCCGCCAGCGTCCCGTAGACAAGGAAATCGATGGCCAGATCCTTGACCGTGCCGCCTTCGGGACGATTCGCCTCGACAACCTTCAGAATGGCGCCGTCGAAGAAGGTCTTCATGACCTCCATCAGATCCGCATCACTCAGCTTTTCAATGGCGGAAAGACCTTTCGCAAGGATTTCGCCATGGCTGCGGTGGGAACCGAAGATGTAGTCGTCTTTGTCCAGCAGATAAGCCTGACCAACCACAGATGCTTCCTGGCCGATGGACAGGTGGGCAGGTCCGGGATGGTTGTAGGATATGCCGTTGTATTCATTCGTCGTCTTGATGAGATTGAGCATCGTCTCAAACTCGCGGATGATGGCCATGTCCCGGAAGATCCGCAGGAAGTCATCCTTCTTGAAGTTCTTCTTCTCATCCTTCACGGACTTTGCGTACTGGTTGACCGGGATGTCGGTGAACTTGATCCAGCCCGGCTGACGGACGATGTTCGGATCGATGTGTTGTGTCTTCGGCATGGTGTTTCCTCCCTTACGGTACATATCCTCTGCTGCCGGAAAACCCGGTGCGAATAGATGAATTGCGGACTCTCCCGCTCTCACCCTTTTCAAGAAAAGGGCTGCCGCGGGTTGTTTCCTATTCCCGATGCTCGTGAATAGGAAACTCGAACATGGCTTCCCGAATGACTTCCGACACGGTCGGATGCGGGAACACCAGTTCCCGGACATCTTCCACGCGCATTTCCGTTTCCAGCATCAGGGCGGCTCCGTATATGATTTCAGATGCATAGGACCCGATGAGATGAACGCCGACGAGTTTCCGTGAACCCTTTTCCACAAGGACCTTCACAAATCCC
Organism: Clostridia bacterium; assembly: GCA_020047785.1. GTDB lineage: Bacteria > Bacillota > Clostridia > DSM-8532 > DSM-8532 > JAEWSN01. Next base: position 4,703 of record JAIFNI010000053.1, on the reverse strand, counting down.
TCGCCACGTTCGTTTTCAGCCACGTATCGGCCGCTGTACGTCATGGGCAGTTTCACGATTTCAACATCCAGACCCTTTTGTTTCGCGGATTCCGTGGATTCACCCACACAGGCCACTTCCGGCTGGGTGTAAATGACGGCCGGAATGGCGCCATAGCGCATGTGATCCCGTTTTCCAAGCAGATGGTTCACAACGACCTCGGCTTCCCGATAGGCCGTATGAGCCAGCATGGAAACGCCATTCACATCCCCGGCCGCATAGACGCCGGGGCGATTGGTGCGGCCCTGGTCATCGGTGGGAATGCGGCCACGTTCCGTTTCGACACCAATGGTTTCAAGTCCGATGCCTGATGTATTCGGGCGGCGTCCGATGCTGACCAGCACCTTGTCTCCTGAAAGGGTTTCCGTCCTGCCGTCCTTTTCGTAGGCTATGACACTCGCCGAAGTTACGCCGGTCATGCTTGCAGATGCAGAAGGAACAACGGTTTCCGGCGAGGCTGCACTTCCAAGGCCAACGGCAGTCACTTTCGCACCAAGGATGAATGTGATGTCCTTCTTTTTCAGCTGAACCAGCAGCGCCTCGGCAATCTCAGCATCCAGCGGACCGCCGATGCGTTCGAGCATTTCGACCACGGTCACCTTGCTGCCGGCCGCCGCATAATAGGAAGCCATCTCCAGACCGATGACCCCGCCGCCAATGACAGTCAAAGTCGCCGGAACTTCCTTCAGTGCAAGGATTTCCCGGTTGGTGAGTGCATATCCGTTATCGATGGATTCCTTCAGACCCGGAATCGGAGGCAGCACAGGTACGGAACCGGTTGCAACCAGAAGGTTTTTTCCGACATATTCCGTATCCGCCACTGCCAGCAGATAACCTTCGGAATTGCGGCCTTTCAGAATACCTTCGCCTTCAATCGTGGTCACACCGTTCTTCTTCAGTTTTGCCTTCACACCGGCCACAAGCGTGCGGACAACTTTCTCCTTCCGTGTGATGACGGCGGCATGGTCCAGGGACGCCTCCGGGATCTTCACGCCGTAAGATGCGCCATGTTTCGCCTGTTCGAGGATTTTTGCGGAATAAAGCAGCGCTTTTGAAGGGATGCATCCCTCATTGAGGCAGACGCCGCCCACAGCACGCTTTTCCACAAGCAGGACGGACAGGCCGCCATGTGCGGCGCGTTCCGCTGCCAGGTAACCGGCCGGGCCTCCGCCCAGAACCAACAGATCATAAGTCATGTCACATGTCCTCCCTGATTGGGTATGACTCTTTTCTCAAGCAGATCAATTCGACTCATCGCACAGAGCAATACGATTCATCACATTTCAGTTTCACAAAGCCTGCATCACCGCTTTACAAAGCCAGCATCACCACTTCACAACGCCAGCATCACCGCGAACTGTTCAAGATTCGCAGTCAGATTCTTCAGGAACCTGGCGGCCGGTGCGCCGTCGAGTGCGCGATGGTCGAACGTGAGGGAAAGACCCATCGAAGGATAACTTTCCAGTCCGTTTTTCCCGTCCCGAACCTTGGTCTGTATGCTGCATACACCCAGAATGCCTGTTTGCGGGGCATTGAGGACGGGAGTGAAAGATTCGATGCCGAAGGTGCCCAGATTGGTGATGGTGAAGGTACCGCCTTTCAGCTTGTCCGGACTGATTTTTCCCGTCTGGCATTCCTTTGCAGTGGCCTTTGCCGTCACAGACAAGGAAGCGAGTGTCATGCGGTCGGCTCCAAAGAGCGTGGGCACCATCAATCCCCGATCGGTATCCACTGCAAGGCCCAGGTTCACATGGTCGAACAGACGCATCTTATCGTCCAGGAAGTGCGCGTTCAGTTCGGGATGGGACAGGAGCGTGCGGGACACCGCAAACAGAATCATGTCCGTAAGGGTGATCCCCGCGGCTTCCGGCTGAACCGCCTGCTTGAACGAAGCCCGCATCGCCAGCAGGGAAGACGCATCGAACGAAGTGTTCAGGGTCAGTTGGCAGGTGGTGGAGATGGACTGGAACATTGCTTTCGCGATGACCTTGCGGATATTCGGCAGGGGTACATCCCGGAAACTGTCCGACGTACCGGCAGGTGTGCTTGACGATGCCGCTGCTGATCCATTTGCTTGTGCGCTTGCAGTGGATGCGCCTGCTGCCGACATGTTTGCCGAAGCAGCATCCGGGTTCCCATTCGCGCCCTTTTCCTGCATATCGGTCATGCGGAGTTTCACATTTTCCTTCAAAGACGCCAGGTCCGCCGTGGTCATCCGACCGCCAAGTCCGCTCCCCTGCGCCGCATCGGAGAAGGATATTGCGCCTTCGATACCGGACAGTCCACCCTGGCCCATTCCAGCTGCTGCCGCTGGGGTCATGCGGAATCCGCTTTCACTCAAACGGGCGATGTCCCGTTCCAGCACCCGTCCTTCCGGTCCGGTCGGTACGGCGAAAGCAGGATTCACACCAACTTTTTCCGCCAGTTTGCGGGCTCTGGGGGAAATGGCGGGGCGGCCGTTTCCATTGGCTGCAAAAGTTGCCAAACCCGAAACCAAATCTGAAGAAGAATATGCCGCTGTCGAGACCGAAGAGGAGTGTGCCGTCGTCGGGACCGAAGATGCCATCGCGGACATCCGGGCTTCCGGCGCATCTGTAAAAGTAGCCTCCGCCGGCATCACGGCCGGGTTGGAGGCAGAAGGGAGAACTTCAGAGGGAGCAGTCGTATCGGCAACTGCTCCGCCTGAAATGGAAACTGCGGACCATTCGGCATCCGTCCCAATCCGGCAGACTTCCGCCAGACAGGGCACATCATCGTTTTCATTGAACAGGGAAACCAGCAGGACACCGTCCATCTTGGCTTCCTCATCGAAACTTGCTTTGTCTGTTTCGTAGGAAAAGAGCAGATCGCCAGTTTTCACTGTCTCGCCGGGCTTCTTGTGCCAGCGTGACAGGATGCAGCTCTCCACCGATTGGCCCTGTCTCGGCATGATGACGGATGTTGCCATGTTTTCCTCCCTTGCCCGGAACGATTCACCGCTCCGGATTGCCTTTCTGTGTATGGATGTGCAGGGTGCGGGATAGTTTCCCTCTTCCCCATCTTGTCGGTCTGTCAGAAGACACCTTTCTCGGCATGATAGGATGATCGGACCAATGGTCCGGAAGCAACATGACCAAACCCCATTTCATATGCGATCTCCGCCCATCGCGCAAATGTCTCCGGCGGGATGTAGGCGCGAACGGGATGATGCGCGGCACTCGGCTGCAGGTACTGGCCGATGCTGAGATGTGTACATCCGGCTTCCCGCAGATCATGCAGCAAAGCGCGCACTTCCTGTTCAGTCTCTCCGAGCCCCAGCATGAATCCCGATTTCACACGGGACATTTTGCTGGAAGCCCGTTTCAGGAGGGTCAGCGACTGTTGATAATCCGCCATGGGGCGGACATCTCCATAGAGGGCCGGTACGGTTTCGACATTGTGTGCCAGAACATCCGGACCCGCGTCCAATACGGTCGACAGGGCATCGGGGTCTCCCTGAAAATCCGGTATCAGCACTTCAACGGTCGTATCCGGCACCTGCTTGCGCAGGGCATGTATGACGGCAGCGAATTGACCGGCGCCGCCATCCGGCAAATCATCCCGTGTCACCGACGTGACCACCACATGGTGCAGTTGGAGCTTCGTCACAGCTTCCACCACGTGGTCGGCCTCCATCGGATCCACCGCAGTGGGCGTTTGATGGGAAACGTTGCAAAAGGTACAATTCCTTGTGCATTCCCTGCCGAGGATCAGGAACGTTGCGGTCCCTCTTTCAAAGCATTCCCCGAGATTCGGGCAATTCGCCTGCTCGCATACGGTGTGCAGGGAAAGCCCCCGCATCATCTCAAACATGGATTCCCGCTTTTCTCCCGCTGGTACGCGAATCCGCAGCCAGTCTGGTCTCGCGGCGGACACAGTTGTCCTTTCGATTCCGCCGTTCATGCCGACACCCCCGGGAAAGTCTCCCTGAAAAGTTCAGCAACCCGATTGGAAATCTCGTCCATGCAAATCTCGCGGCCAAGCAGGCGGGCGAGGGAAGTGACCCCCCGATCCTGCAGTCCGCAGGGGACAATCCATTCGAAATGAGACAGATCGGTGTTGATATTGAAGGCGAACCCGTGCATGGTAACCCATTGCCGCACGGAAACGCCGAAGGCGACCAATTTGTCCGTCCCGGCGAATACACCGGTGTGGGTTCCGGTTTCCCGATGGGCATCCACCCCATATTCGGAAAGAATCCGGATAAATATCTCCTCCATCCGATGAAGGAACAGCCGGATATCCTTCCCATGCTGTTTCAAGTCAAATATCGGATAGCCGACCAGCTGGCCTGGGCCGTGATAGGTGACGTCACCCCCCCGGCTGACGTCCACCACCTCCACAGCCAGCTGGTCAAGCTGTTCCTTCGAAAGGAGAATATTGGAATACGAGGCTCTTCGCCCCATCGTAAGCACCGGCGGGTGTTCAAGCAACAGCAACGTGTCCGGAATCTCATCGGCGATGCGGGCAGCCTGAAGACACTCCTGCAAATGAAGCGCTTCGGGATATGGCATCTTGCCGAGCATACGGACGTCCATCGACATTGCTTTCCTCCATCAGTTTATTCGACTAAATATCAGTTTATTTGGTCCATCATCATTTCTTTATCCATCATCATTTTTTGATCCATCATCGAGTTTTTTATC
>JAIFNI010000098.1 GCA_020047785.1 Clostridia bacterium | reverse complement strand
TTATTTCAGCATCTTCCATTCCACTCACCGGGAAAGAACATACCAACGGAATATCTGTAAAGTTTTCCCATGGAATGTCTGGGAAGTTTTCCTATGGAATCAGGCGGAGGGGCATATGCTTGAAAAGGAAAAAAAATACATTTTGAAGTTGTACATTACAGGTGAAACGGTCACTTCCAACAAGGCTTTGCTGCGTCTTGGGAATATTTTGGAGGATGAACTTTGCGGTCTCTATGACCTGGAGGTCATCGATGTTCTGAAAAATCCGCAACTGGCAGAAGATGACAAGATTTTGGCGACGCCCACCCTGATCAAGGTGCTGCCGCCACCAATCCGGAAGATCATCGGTGAATTGTCGGACAAGGAAAAAGTGCTTCTGGGCCTCGATTTCACAACCCGATAGGGTATGCCGGGAAATCGTTCATCCTTTGACATCGCGAATGGTGGGCTCAGTTTGTCATTTTCGCGAAAGGAACAAGCCGGCAGAGAGATTTCAGACAGGAGTGCAGAATGGAGGCCTCGGTCGCATGAGTTAATTGAGAACGGGCATCGAGAAAATTCCGACAGGCATCAAGGGTCTCGATGAGGTGATGAAGGGCGGCTTCCCGAAAGGAAGAGCCACGCTGATAAAAGGACCGACCGGCGCAGGCAAAACCGTATTCCTGAACAGCTTCATTTATCTGGGCATCACACGGTATCAGGAGAATGGCGTATATGTCACCTTCGAGGAGACACCGGATGATATTGCGAAAAATGTCGTGAGTTTTGGATGGAATTATGCGGAGCTGGTTGAAAAAGGACAACTTGCTTTCGTGGATGTCTCCCCCACGGATGTCATCATCGAAACAAGCAGCAACTATGACTTCACACCCCTGTTCCGCCGAATCGAACATGCCATCCGAAAAGTGAATGCCAAACGCGTCGCCATCGATTGCATCGATGCATTTTTTACGCGTTTCACCAACAAGGATGCCGTGAGGTCCACCCTCAACCAAATCGCCACCTATCTGAAGGAAATGGGCGTGACAACCTTCATCAGTGGTGAACAGACGAGCGACGTCGGCAAACAGACACGGTACGGGGTAGAGGAATATGTGTCCGACGCCGTGTTGGAACTGGACCTCATCAAGGGACAGCAGCAGTACATCCGTACGATCTTTGTCAGAAAAATCAGAGGGACGGACTACATCAACGGACTGATGGAATTCGATATCACGGAGCATGGTCTGGAGGTATATCCCAAAATACCCATCAGGAAGCGGGATGCCACCACGGATTTCAGTATCAGAAAAAAGCTGGGCATTCCTTTGGTGGACAAGCTGATGGATGGAGGGATCCCGCAGGGGCATATGGTGCTGCTTTCCGGGAATACAGGCACGGGAAAAACCATGTTTGCCATGCATTTTCTGCTTTCCGGATTGAAGGATGGCGATAATGCCGTGTTCGTGGCCCTGGAGGAACCTGTCGAACAACTCATGAAAACGGCCGCAGGGCACGGTTGGGATTTGGAAAGTTATCGGAAGGCCGGGCGTCTGGAGTTTGTCAGTACGGATTTGATCGATATCCGAAACGACAGGCTTCTCTATGAGATTCTGAATGCGGTGAACCGCACGAACGCCAAACGGGTGGTGATCGATTCCGTTTCCAGCCTGATGTCCGCCACGATGAAGGAAGAGGATGTGCGTCAGTTTCTCATCCAGCTGTCCGGGTATATGAAAGAAAAGGGCATCACCTGCATCATGAACTACCTCAGCGGATCCAGCTTCGGTGCCGTTCGAGGTCAGCTCCTGAGCAACATCATGACGAACGACATGCGGCTCAGTTCCCTCACGGATGGAATCATCCTGCTGCTGTATGTTGAAAGAGGCCAAAGTGTGAAGAAGATGCTGAACATCCTGAAAATGAGAGGCAGCAAGCACAGCAAGGAGGTCTTCCGATACGAGATCGGAAAAGGCCGAATCAGCATCATCGAGAAATATGAGGAATAGATGCAAGTGAATGGGCAAGATGAAAAATGGCAGGACAAAGCCGACTACCAGTCCCTTCTGGAGCAGATCCCGACAGGCATTGTGGTGACCGATGGCGTGGGTCTGGTTCTGTATGTGAATGCCGCCTGTGAAAGGATGTTCAACCGAAAACGGGAGTCCCTTGTCGGGCAGCTGCTGGGTCTTCCCCTCGAACTTGGCAAGAGAACGGAAGTCGATATTTTTCGTGTCGGCAAGGATTCAGGTCTGGCCATCATGGAAACACTCGAAGCGGAGCGGAGTGGATGGGAAGCCGGGCTATCCTGGTCTATTTTCATGATGTGACGGAGAGACGGGAAGCAGAGACGAAAGTCGAACAACTGCAAAGCGAATTCGAAGGCAGGGTACTGGAACGCACGACCAGTCTGATGGAAGAGAAAAGCCAGATCAGCTACCTGAGCTATCATGATGTGCTGACAGGCCTTTACAACAGACGTTTTTATGAGGAAGAGATCCGACGGCTGAACACGTCGAGGAACCATCCGTTATCTTTTGTCATGGGGGATGTCAATGGATTGAAACTGATGAACGACGCATTCGGACATGCCAAAGGTGACGAGTTTCTTCGGAAGGCAGCCGGGGTCATCCGTGAGGCCTGCCGTACCGATGACATCATTGCCCGTTGGGGGGGAGACGAATTCGTCATTCTTCTTCCCGGCACCGATTCGGGCGAAGCAGCGGACATCGTGCGAAGAATCAGGGACAGTGCGGCGCGCGAGCATGTCAACGGCATTCCGCTCAGCATATCGTTCGGATGGGAAACGAAGGTCAGCCTGGACGAAGATGTGGAAAAAATCCTGAAAAGCGCGGAAGACCACATGTACCGGCAGAAGGTCCTTGAGAACAAGGGGCTGAGAGGAAACATCATCAAAACCATCATTCAGGCCATTCATGAAAAAAGCCCCAGGGAAGAGGACCATTCGCGCAGGGTCAGCGATGTCGCCCAGCAAATCGCAATTTCATTACATTTGTCTGAACACGATACGCTTCGCGTCAGGACACTGGGATTATTGCATGACATTGGGAAGATTGCCATCAGCGAAGGCCTGCTTGACAAATCCGGCGACCTGACTGCGGCCGAATGGGATGAATTGCAGCAGCATCCCGTCGTCGGTTACAGAATCGTCAACTCCTCTCAGGAACTGGCTGATTTTTCGGATGCCATCCTGTCCCACCATGAAAGATGGGATGGCAAGGGATATCCGAGGGGACTGAAGGGCGAGGATATCCCGCTCTTATCGCGCATTGTCACTCTGGCAGACGCCTTTGTCGCGATGACCAGCGAACGGCCTTATCGGACTCGTCCCGATGAGGAAATGTGCCTGGAAGAATTCCGAAAAAATGCAGGCACCCAGTTCGATCCGAACCTTGTGTCTGTATTTATGGAAAAGGTGTTCAACGAGCTCTGGAGAAGAAACCGCATGGGCTGATGCATGTCGTTTTTTTGGGAGCATCTGGCCACGCCACCGGCACACCACTATGCAAAGACGGAATCGACGCCACTGGCACACCAGCATGCAAAGGCGGATTCAACGCAACCGGCTCGCGAATGTGCCTGCCAATCGGGCGGATTCAGGAAGAAGGCGGGAACTTCGCCAGCGCAGCGTTCACTTCCGCACATAGCAAGGTGATCTGACCATCAAGATCCGGTAACTGCATCCTCACAATCTCCAGGTCTCCGTTGGCTGCGGCTGCTTCCATTTCAAGTGCCAGGCTGCTCATGACGGCGTCGCCAAGCAGTTTTGCGATGCCCTTGATTGTATGTGCTTCCCGTGTTGCACCACGCCGGTCTTCTTCATCCAGGTTTTCCTGCAGGGTGCGGAACCGATTGGGCAAATCAATCAGAACATCCTTCAGAACACCTGTCATGAGTTCCTCATCCCCCATCAGACGGTCGCGGAGGGCATGCAGGTCAAATCGCGGAAAACCATTCGGAACAATTGCATGGGTACCGGTTCTCTCGGGTTCTGCTGTGCGGGTACCGGTTATCTCGGGTTCTGCTGTGCGGGTATCGGTTCTCTCGGGTTCTGTTGTGCGGGTATCGGTTCTCTCGGGTTCTGTTTTTCGGGTACTCCCGGCTTCCACCTTGCCGATGCTCAGATTGGATTCCGGATGTCGAATCTGGTCCTCTGCTTCAGAAACGGAAGAACGGTTCCGGCCATTGGAGTCAGTTCCACCGGGAAGCCAGCGATCCAGGACATCCGCCAGTTCCTGAGGGGAAACCGGTTTGGCGACATAATCATTCATTCCGGCATCCAGACACAACTGCCTGTCTCCCTGCATGGCGTGGGCAGTCATTGCGATGATGGGAATCTCACTGGCTGGTGCCAATGAAACAATTGGCCCGGAAGTGAAAGCCACACCTTCCTTGTGGAAGGTATTCCCCCATGCCTGAAGCTGATTGCCCCGAATGGCTGCTGTTGCCTGCAACCCGTCCATCACGGGCATCTGGATGTCCATCAGGACAAGGTCGTAATGGATTGTCTCAAGTGCGCGAAGGGCCTCCTTGCCGTTGGCCACTGCGTCTGCCTTCAATCCGAATTTCTTGAGAATGCCCATGGCAACCTGCTGATTGGTGATGTTGTCTTCGGCCAGCAGAATCCGTGCATTCCTCCCGGCAAAACGATTGTCCGAAGTGCGCGGCACTGGCGTGCGACCGGCATGTCCTGTTGAATTCGCCGCTTCCGCCTGATTCTCCAGTGACAAACTGCTGATAAGCAAGTGAAGCAATTCCTGATGCCGGATTGGCTTGCTCAACGTGGCGAAAAAGCCCAATCCTGCAAAGCGAAGACCATCCCCGGTTTTCCCGGGCGTGTTCATCATGATCAGGCGGGCATCCTGACAACGTCTGTCGGACTGGATGCTTCTGCCAAGCGCCTCGCCGTCCATATCGGGCATGTGGAGGTCAATCAGAACAATTCGGAAGGGATTGCCGGCAAGCAAGGCATCGTTCAATGCCGCCAGTGCTTCCTGGCCTCCTGATGCGGCACATGTCCGCATTCCCCAGCCTTTCAGGCGGTTCTGCATGTATTCGCGGTGGGAGGCGTTGTCATCCACGATCAGGATTTTCACCTGATTCAGGGCCTCAGTCTGGTATTCTGCGCTGCGGGCGGCAGGTGATTGTTTTTTCAGGCACACCGTAAAGCTGAATTCGGAACCCTGCCCCTCCTGACTCCTGACACTGATGTGTCCGCCCATCAGCTCCGAGAGCTGTTTTGCGATGGCCAGCCCAAGTCCGGTCCCCCCGTATTTTCGCGTTGTCGATGCATCAATCTGGGAAAACTTATCGAATAGCCGGTTCAGGCTCTCTTTCGGGATGCCGATGCCGGTATCCCGCACGGAGAACCTGAGATGGACGTCAAGATCAGCCTCCGATTCCAACTCGACAACGATGAGAACTTCTCCGTCAGTTGTGAATTTGATGGCATTTCCAGTCAGGTTCGTAAGAATCTGGCGCAGGCGGCCGGGGTCTCCCCGCAGAAGATTGGGCGTCGACGGATCTGCCTGGTACATCAGTTCCAGCTTTTTCGCATGAGCCGGAACCGCCATGACTGTCACAAAATCATCAAGCAGTCCGGTCAAATCGAAATCCATTTCCTCCAGCTCCAGCTTATTGGCCTCAATTTTTGAAAAATCGAGGATGTCGTTGATCAGGCTGAGAAGAAATTCACCACTGGTGAGAATGGTTTCGGCAAAATGTTGCTGGGTGGGATTCAGCCCGGTGTCCAGCAGCAGTCTGGACATGCCGATGACACCATTCATCGGGGTGCGGATTTCATGGCTCATGTTGGCCAGAAAGTCGCTCTTTGCCCGTGTGGATTCTTCTGCGCGAATCAGAGCCTTGTCCAATTCAAGATTTTTGGTTTCAAGCTGAAGGGCATACTCGGATACTCTTTCCTCGGCGTTTTTTCGGGAGGTGATGTCTCTCGCGGCAGAGTAGACCACGTTGCCTTGAAGAATGGACCGCCATTCAACCCATCGATAGGCATCATCTTTTCTCCGGAATCGGTTTTCGAAACTTGAAATATGGCTGGAGGTACGCAAGACCACTGCGGCAAGGGTGCCTTCCCTATCATCCGGGTGCACAAAATCAATGAAGGGACGGCCGACAAGTTCCATCCGGGAAAACCCGAATACGGTTTCCCACTCGGAATTGACCCTGATGAAATGTCCGTCGGAATCCGTGATGCAAAGCAGATCGAGGCTCGAATCAAAGTACAGTTCCAGTTCTTCGCTTTTTTCCAGAAAACGGGTCTGCTGCAGTTGTATGCTTGCATCTGTCCTTCTGATTGAAGCATAGGCCAACCCGACAATCACCAGGATCAGGAAAGCACCGACACCCCCGAACCAACCCTGTGTGCGGAGGAAGTTCTCGTTGACAGAGGTTTCATCGTCCATAAGCAGCAAGAGTCCGACGTCCTTACCCGTGACGTCAAGAAGCGGAAAAGCGGTCGAGACCCATTTCACTCCTTCGACATCGAAGTTTTTTCGCGCTTTCACAGGTTCATTCCGGGCCAAAAGTGAATCAGCCCACTTAAAAACATCATCCGGCAGGCTGTTATCCGCCGGCAAACTGGTCACTGAATTCGGGAAGCGGGTCCAATCGGGTTCGCGGCTCAGGATGTGCGCACCTTCCTCCCAGGTCTGCCGGTTTAAATGTTCCTTGCGGATGAGAACGGTCAGATGCATGTCGGAAAGTCGATTCAGCTCCTGCAGGACAACCTCGATTTCCTTGCCGAGTTCGAGGTACCCGATCGTCTTTCCATTTTCCAGAACCGGTTCCACCACCCGAAACGTAAAAGTGCCGAGAGGCCCGAGCTCGAGACCGGAAGCGCTTCGCCCCGTGCGTTCGGCTTCTCTGGCTGTGAACCGGTCAATCAAGTCGCCCCGTTTTTCAGGACTATGCAAGCGAAGCAGGCATTCACGGCTGCTGTCCATAAAATAGAAGTGCGTCACACCGAACGAGTCATTCAATTCCTGATATACAGGGCTTCCATATTGGAGAAGATCGTCGTAACTTTTTTCCTGAATGGCGCGACGGACGATTTCATCTGACGCGATGGCTCTCAGGGTCATGACCATTCCGGATGTCTGCTGTTCCAGAGCCCTCTGCAGGCTCGCGGACAGTTCATCTGCCTTGTATGCGGCTTTCTCAGCCATCTGGTGCTGCTGCTGCAGCCAAAGAAGCATTTGTGTCCCGGCTATCAAAAGCACGACGGCAATGACAATCAATGGCAGCAATCTGCGCATGACAGGGTTTTTTTCAAAGGCAAACGAACCGGCTTCTCTTTTTTTCATGCAGTGCTATGCTCCTGGCGTGATGGAAAAAAATCAGCATCTGTATACTACCACATATAGCTTACAGGATAAATACGAATTACAGCGAATAATGTCGTATTTGCGACTGCCTACGATGAGTTCCAAAGATATCACACCGAACATGGCACCCATGAACGTCAAGGCGTATAATTACCCAATGGATATGAGTCGACATCGGACGAAATTCTACGCGGATAAATGAGGTGCAGCATGGGGCATAACCATAAGAAGGAGACCTCACAGGAACATGATTCGCTTTTCTATTCCTTGTTCAACCATATGTCCAGCGGTGTAGCCATATACAAAGTGCGCAATGACGGGTCAAGCGGGAAAGACTATATTGTCATGGACTTCAATCAGGCCGCTCTTCGGATGGAAAAAAAAGAAATAATGGGCGTGAAAGGGAAAAGCTTGTTCGATTTACGTCCCAATATTGACGAATATGGCCTGATTCCTGTATTTCAGAAAGTTTGGATGACTGGGGAATCCTCCTTTTTTCCAACCAAGTTGTATGAAGATGAAAATAATTACAATTGGTATGAAAATCGTGTCTTCAAGCTGCCGAATGGGGAAATTGTCGCGGTTTACGACGATGTGACCGAGCGCATGAAGCTTGAATTGCAGCTTAAGCAGAATATGGACGATTTATTGGCATCACAGCGAATTGCGCATCTGGGAACGTGGAGGCTGGATCTGGCGACGAATCAAGTTGTCTGGTCGGAGGAGCTCTACAAAATGTATGGGTTTGACCCAGCTGCACCACCTCCGCCCTACACGGAGCATATGAAGCTGTTCACCGCAGAAAGTTGGGAAAAACTGTCCCACTCCCTTGAGCAAACAAGAATAACCGGAATTCCCTACGAATTGGTACTGGAAACTGTCACGAAGGATGGATCCAATGGATGGATGTGGGTTAGGGGAGAGACGATCAAGGATTCCGGCGGAAACGCTGCGGGTCTCTGGGGAGCCGCGCAGGACATCACCACACGCATCCAGTCTGAGTTGGCTCTGCTGAAAATGAATGATGAACTGATTGCCAACGGCGAAGAACTGGAAGCAATGAATGAAGAAATCAGAGCTAGTCTGGAGAATCTTGAGACAGCACACCGCGAACTTGCCATAGCAAAAAAACGGGCAGAAGATGCCAATGCTGCAAAAAGTCAATTCCTTGCCAATATGAGCCATGAAATCAGAACACCCATGAATGGGTTTATGGGAATGCTGCAACTCCTGCAACTCTCGGGTCTGACCGAAGAACAGCAGAAATTCACGCAAATAGCCAAGAGGTCAGCCGATACGCTCCTGGTCCTTGTGAATGACATTTTGGATTATTCCAGAATTGAAGCCGGAAAACTGGAACTCGACAGAAGAAACTTCAATGTTCATGACATGATTCACGAGGTGATGGCTTTATTCAGCATAACGGCTGATGCTGCAGGTTTGTCCATGAAGGCAGTAATTGGGAAAGACATTCCTCCCGTTATACGGGGGGATTCATTTCGGCTCAAGCAGATTATTTCGAACCTGGTGGGCAATGCCGTAAAATTCACCCATAACGGCAGTATTGCCATTGTTGTCAAGGAAATCAAGGATATCAAGGAACTGAGCAACAAAAACATAAAATTGGAGTTCATCGTAAAGGACACTGGTATCGGCATACCTCCCGACAAGGTGGACCTTCTATTCCAACGATTCAGTCAAGCGGACAGCTCCACCACGCGCATGCATGGCGGAAGCGGGTTGGGCCTTTCCATATGCAAGGGGCTCGTGGAAAAAATGGGTGGGGAAATCTGGGTGGAGACCCTGGAAGGAAAGGGCAGCAGTTTCTACTTCACCTGTGTGCTGGAGAAGGCCGAGTAGTTTGAGTATCATCAAT
>JAIFNI010000008.1 GCA_020047785.1 Clostridia bacterium | reverse complement strand
CCGGATTCAACTTGCAGACCCTGCATGCTGCGGAGCGAATCACGTGATCACAGAGAGAGTGAAGTTGAAATTTTTTGTATGGAGGGCAAGCATGGCGAGAAAACCAAAAAGCGCAGAGGAAAATATGGATCGGCATGATGAGATTTTAGCCGCAGCCGTCTCTGTCTTTTCGGAAAAGGGATATTCCGGCGCGACCACCAGCCAGGTGGCCAAGGCTGCCGGTGTTGCGGAAGGAACCATCTTTCGATACTTCAAGACAAAAAAGGAGCTGCTCTCCGCCATCGTGATGACATTCATCAGTTCCCTCGGCGGAGACATCGTTTTGAGCGGTGTGGAGAAAATTGTCATGGAATCAGACGGGAAGGATCTCCGGGTAGTCCTGAAGGAAATCCTGAAGGATCGGCTTCGTCTGCTGCACCGCATGATGCCCGTGTTCCAGGTGGTCTTGACGGAAGCCCTTTACCATCCGGAAATCAGAAACGCCTTGCATGAAAACGTCTTGAAACGCGCCATGGCGACCGTTCAGCCTGTTTTCACACGGCTGGAGGAGTCCGGCGAGCTGCGAAGCGGATTATCCCGTGAAACCATCATGAGAACCATCATCGGAGCCTTCGCAAGTCTGATTGCCCAATCCGTGTTCACCGGAATGTCTGAAACGTCGTTTGAGGCAGAGGCGGATTGTACCATTGATCTGCTGTATCACGGATTAATCTGCAAAAAGGAGAAACAGTCATGAGGCGGACAATTATGAATCTGACAGCCATGAGGCGGACGACTATGAATCTGACAGCCATGAGGCAGACGATTATGAATCTGACAGTCATGAGGCGGACAATTATGAATCTGACAGCCAAGAGGAAGTCAACCACCATGCTGTTTGATTCCATGCTTGTCGGAATCATGCTGTTCGCAGGCACTTTGATGCTTGGCGGCTGTGGCGAGGCAAAGCCTCTGATGTTGGGGGGGACGGTGGAAGCAGAAACCTCCGACATCGTGACGGAAGTTGGCGGGCGCATTGACAGACTCCTTGTGGATGAAGGGCAACAGGTGACGCAGGGAGCAGTTGTCGCCATGCTTGATTCCTCGTTCCAGGCATTGTCTGTAAAGCAGCTTGAACAGGCAGTCGCGGCAAAGGAAGCAAAAGTTTCGGAATTGATGAACGGAACCCGGAAGGAACAAATCGAACAGGCTCGTTTCGCTGTCGAGGTCGCGAAGGCCCAATATGAGGAAGTGAAAAGAGGGCCGGGGTCCGAACAGTTGAAAATGGCGGAAACCCAGGTGGCGGTCGCACAAGCAGCCGTGGACAGTGCGAAGGTGTTGGCTGATTATACGGAACAGTCCCGAAAGGACGCTGAAGCACTGGAGAAGACAGGGAATCTTTCCGATACGGCCTTCAAGGATGCTGAATATCGTCGTGATGCCGCGCAGGCCGGGCTGAAGACAGCACAGAAACAATTGGCATCCGCAAAGGCGCAGCAGGACGAAGTGAGGAAGGGCGCCGGTGAAGAGGCGATCGCTGCGGCCAAAGCGCGCGAAGAGCAAGCACAGGCACAGCTGGCCCTGCTGGAGAATGGCGCTGCGGATACGACCGTAAGGATGGCGGAGGCCGATTTGGAGCAATCCAGGGCAGCTTTGGCACAAGGGAACCTGCTGCTCGACAAGTATACGCTGAGGGCCCCTTGTGACGGTGTGGTCACCCTGTTGTCCATCAACCGGGGAGAAGTCGTGAATGGCGGTATTGCCATTGGAACCGTGTCCGATTTGAATGAGCTTTCGGTCCGTCTTTATATTCCACAGAAAAATCTCGCAGCCATCAGCATTGGCAAAGAACTTGCCCTGACAGCTACCTCGTTTCCCGGAAGAACTGTTCCGGCGATCATCACCTGGATTTCGGATGCGGCTGAGTTCACCCCCCGCAACACGGAAACCACCGCATCGAAAGAATCCACTGTTTTCAAGTTCAAGCTTTCCATTTCTGAACAGGATACCGGCCTGAAGCCCGGCATGTCGCTGGAGGCAGAAATCCCCGGCGCGTTGTCGGAACAATGAGGAGACCCCATGCATGACGGACAGGCTCCCTTTTACGCCATCGAAGTAGAGCACCTCACGAAAAAATTCGGCGCCTTCACCGCCGTCAATGACATCAGCTTCCAGATTCCGAAGGGCTGCATCTTCGGGTTTCTCGGGCCGAACGGATCCGGAAAATCCACCACGATCCGCCTGCTGTGCGGTGTCCTGCAACCGACATCCGGATATGCCCGGATCATGGGACGCGATGTGGTGAAGGATACGGAAACCGTCCGTCATTCACTGGGCTACATGTCCCAGCGGTTTTCCCTCTATGAGGACCTGACTGTGGAGGAAAACCTCAACTTTTATGCCGGTGTGTACGGTTTGTCCAAAGCGGTTCGGGAAAGTCGCAAGCAGGATCTCATCCGGATGGCCAATCTGGAAGGCAAGGAAAAGAAACTGGCCGGCACGCTTTCCGGGGGCTGGAAACAACGACTTGCACTGGGCTGTGCGCTGATTCACAAACCGGATCTGCTCATCCTCGATGAACCGACAGCCGGTGTGGACCCCGTCTCCCGCAGGGTCTTCTGGGAAATCATTCACGCGCTGGCGCGGCAGGGCATCACCATCCTCGTCACCACGCACTATATGGATGAGGCGGAAAGCTGCGACATCGTGAGTTTCATTCTGGATGGACGCATCATGGATCATGACACCCCGCAGAACCTCATTGCGGCCGAAGCCGGAGCAAGGAATCTGGAGGATGTCTTCATCAGACGGGTGGAGCGGGCAACGGGGCATGCAGTCTCCGGAACATTTCAGGAAATGAGGTTCATCCATGAGACGGAATCGTGAACGCTCTGCCGATCGGATACAGAAGGAAACGGATGGTCGGAATCCGGTTTGGCCATTGTTTTCGGGAATTCACAGAGCAGGCCGTTTTCTTCCAAGCCCTAAGCCTGCGAAGCGTTCCCTGCTTTCATGGAAACGCTTCGCGGCCATCGTGAAAAAAGAATTCATCCAGGTGAAGCGGGACCGCATCAGCATGGCTATGCCGTTCATGATGCCCATCGTGATGATGTTCCTGTTCGGATATGCCGTGAATACGGAAGTTGACCAGGTTCCGACGGCGGTGCTGGATCTGAACCGCACGGCGGAAAGCCGTGCGTTTATTGAACATTTTGCCGCTTCCGGCTATTTCCGAATCGATGGATTCGTGCAGAACGAGCAGGAGATCAAGACTGCAGTCGACGCGGATGTCATCAAGGTCGGACTCATCATCCCGCCGGACTTTGACCGGAAAATCCAGAGAGGGGAGACGGCTGCGCCACAGCTCATCGTGGATGGAACAGACCCGACGACCGCACGAACCGCATTCAACAGTGGCATGCTGGTCTCCGAGATGGCCACCCGGCAGCTGCTGGATGAACGTCTGAAACAGCTGGGCGGCATCTCCCTGAAAGCGCCATCCGTTCGGGTGACCACCAAGGTCTGGTTCAATCCGGAAATGGAAAGTGTGCGGTTCACAATTCCCGCTCTGGTCGGGCTGATCCTCCAGAATGTCACGCTGATGCTCACCGCCTTCGCACTGGTCCGAGAAAAGGAAAGAGGCACGATCGAACAGCTAATCGTCACCCCAATCCGCTCCTTTGAACTGATCGTGGGGAAGCTGATTCCCTATATCGCCATCGGGTACATGGGTTTTCTGTTTGCCTTGTCCATTTGCATGTTCTGGTTCTCCATCCCGGTGGCCGGGAGTCTTCCACTGCTGCTGACGGTCGGATTTCTGTTTGTCCTGTGCTCTCTGGCAATGGGCATGCTGATCTCCACCTTTGCTGGAACCCAGCTGCAGGCTATGATGGGAATGGTGTTCATCCTGCTGCCCAGCATCCTGTTGTCCGGTTTCATTTTTCCCAGGGAAGCCATGCCGCCGCTCATTGCGGCTCTGGGCAACTTCATTCCGCTCACCTATTTTCTTGAAATCCTTCGGGGAATCGTCCTCAAGGGTGTCGGTATGCCGTTCATCTGGAAGAATACGCTGATGCTGGGTGGGTTTACACTCCTAATCCTCTCAGCGGCCATGCTGCGCTTCAGGAAACGATTGGATTGAGACTGTGGAAAATTTAAGGAATCATTCTTCGCCTTTCCGGTGATATAATGGTGCGGATACCAACCATACATGGAGGACCTCAATGAAGTCACCTTTGGAATTGAATCTTGAAAAGGAACTTTCGGGGCTGCTCACGGGAAAAGCCAATGAAGTGGCCAACCTCGTCTTCAACGACGAAGAAATCCATTGCTATCAGGAGCTTGCCAATACCGTCTCCATCAAGCGGCTTGGGTTCAATGACCATGGCCCGGTTCATATGCGCAAGGTCACTCTGAACGCGATGCGAATGTTCAATATTCTCATGGACGCGAAAATCCAGCCGAACCTGGTCAAGGAGGAAATCGGCAATGAGGAGGACAGCCGCATCGCCGTCCTTCTGGCCGCCTTCCTGCATGACATCGGCATGTCCATCGGCCGCCAGAGTCATGAAATCAGCTCCTTCATTCTGGCAAACAACATCCTGGAGCGAATTCTGAAAACTGCTTTTCCCGGGCAGCTGACCAGGCAAATTGCAGTCAAGACGACCGCCCTTGAGGGGATCATGGGGCACATGACCCATCACGCCGTACATTCCCTGGAAGCCGGCATCATTCTGATCGCCGATGGTTGCGACATGGAGAAAGGACGGGCGCGGATTCCGATGCTCATCAACCAGGAATCACGGGTCGGAGACATCCACAAGTACTCGTCTTCGGCCGTGGAGCGCGTATCGTTGGAACGGGGGGAGGAAAAGCCGTTGAAAATCACGGTGGAAATGTCTGCCTCGGTCGGGTTCTTTCAGGTGGAGGAAGTTCTGATCGGAAAGATCATGGCAAGCACCGTGAAAAAATATATCGAACTGTATGCGTTCGTCACCGGACGGGATGTGAAACGATATATCTGACGTGCAAGAGTAAAATTATGCCATTCCAAGTCCTTACACCAAAATCCAGAAGCACACATGAAAGGAATGAACAAAATGGAGCGCAGCAAGTATGCATGGAAGTGGACTGTGAAGCCGGAGCACCTGGAAGAATACGTGAAAATGCATTTGTCTCCCTGGCAGGAGATCATGGATGAACACACGGCGGCCGGAATCCGGAATTATTCCATTTTTCAGAACGGGAATGAGTTTTTCTACTGCTTCGAATGCGATGATGTGAAAAAAGCGTTCGCTTACCTCGACCAAAGCGAGGCATGCCAACGCTGGAACGCAATCACCGGAAAAATGGTTGAAGGCTCCTTCGATTTCGCGGAAGCGGAGCCCATCAAATTCCTTCGGGAAGTGTTCTTTCTGAAGTAATCCATCCTGTCACAAGCCGGGTTTCAGGAAGCACCTCGATGGCTCCTGCCTCCCGAAGCCGCCATTCCGGGAAGGTTGATGAAATGGCCAGGCACTGCATGCCGGCTGCGCGCGCTGCTGCAATTCCGGACAGGGCGTCTTCGATGACGAGGCAGTACGCCGGTGCAACACCGAGTTTTTTGGCAGCCAGCAGGAAAATATCGGGTGCCGGCTTTTTGTGCGTGACATCTTCTCCGCTGCAAATGGCATCAAACAGGCAGGCATCAATTCCGGCGGCAGGCAGGTTCGCATTCACCTTGATTGCGTCTGCGCTGCTGGCAACAGCGGTTCTCAGACCCATGTCGCGCAGTTCCTTCATCAGGACGGATATGCCCGGATAGGTTCCGATTTCCGCGCCAACGATCTCCAGATAAATTTCATAGGTTCTTTTCTTCATCTTCAGGTCGTAAGGGATACCGTGCTTCTCCGCGACTCCACCGATGAAGCGGTCCTCCCCCATGCCGGTAAATGGATGAAAGTCACTTTCCGTTGCCTGTATGCCATATTCCCGCAGCGCCAGCATGGCTGCTTTTGTGATGACCGGTTCCGAATCGACCAGAACTCCGTCCATATCGAACAATATCGCATCAATACGCATCGCATCCTCCTTGTCGGCCGGCGGGCCATACATCGTCTGAATTCTCATCGGCCAGCCGGCCATTCACCGTCTGGTTCCTTGCAGGACTTCCTTTTTTCCACCGCACCCGGGCAGTTTCTGAAGGGTGAAGCCTGCTTCTCCGAGCGCGTTCCGGACAGAGGAAGAAACGGTGAAAGTGGAACAGGTGCCGTCCCGCACCGTTTTCTTTCCAATTTCGGCCATCAACTCGGGTCGCCAGATCGAAGGATTCTTTTTGGGGCTGTGCCCGTCAAGAAACCATGCATCACATGGCTTTTCCAATGCCTCCACCATTTCCAACGCCTCACCGATCCAAAGATTCAGTTCAATCGTGCCGAAAGCCTTCTCCACGCTCACGCAATGCCAGCCAGGCATCGTGATGTCCATACGCCTGTATGCCTCGATCAGCGTATTGATTTCAGCTCCCGCCCGCTCCTTGAAACCGTCCAGAATGTCATGCATTCTCTCCGGGCTCATGGGATGCAGCTCAACCGAGTGATATTCGATCAGGACGTTTTTCAATCCGCTCTTCTCCAGATACTCCAGCAGCGACACCACGACCCGACCGGCGCCGAATCCGGTTTCCCCAATGATGAAGCGGCTTCCGGCCGCAGCTCGTTCCTGGATCCTTTCGAGGAGATGGTTGTTGCTGAAATAAATCTGCTGTGCTTCGTCCAGTGCATTGACCACATCGAAGTATCTGTCATCGAATTGTTCATTGACGAGATAAGCGGGTATCTGCATGCTTTTCCTTCCTTTTCCATTGAAAGTTGATTCTCGTGTTAAAACTCATTTCAACGAGTTTTTATGCAGGATTCCTCTGGAATCCTGCATGTGAATGGCACCTTTGGTGCCATTCACACACGGAATCACGTGATTCGGTGCCATACAGCGGCTTTTGCCGCTGTATGC
>JAIFNI010000088.1 GCA_020047785.1 Clostridia bacterium | reverse complement strand
ACCCATTGGTCGGTGTATTGCTCGATTTTCACCACGTCGGTGGATCGGACTTCGCCCTCCACCCTGCAGGTTTCCGTCACGATATTGCGGGCGGTTCCACCTTGCAGGATACCGATGTTGCTGGTCGTCTCCGCATCGATTCTTCCGAAATGCGGAAGCGCGGCAATTGCTTTCGCAGCCATCAGAATGGCGCTGAGCCCCTTTTCCGGTTCAAGCCCGGCATGGGCGGCCCGTCCCCTGAACGTGGCTGCAAGGCGGTTGTAGAACGGCGCCTTGATGGCGGCCGACCCGATGGGCCCTTCATCATCCAAAATAAAGGCGTATTTGGCCGGAATGGCCGAGGTATCGAGATTCACAGCACCGAACAGGCCGCCCTCCTCCGCCACCGTGAAGGCAATCCAGACATCGCCGTGTTCCCTTCCGGTCTCACGGAGCACCTGCACCGTTTCCAGAATGACTGAAACGCCGGCCAGATCGTCACCACCCAGAATGGTGGTGCCATCACTGCTGATGAGGTCTCCGTCAATGACAGCCCGCTTACCGAGACCTGGAACAACCGTATCCATATGGGACATGAGCAGAACCGGCGACAGCATTGGATTCCCCGGTACGCGGCAGACAATGTTTCCGGCATTTCCCCCGATCTTCAAGGCGGTTCCATCTTCCTGCGGATCGTGCCCGAGCGCGCGAAGCCGAATCAGCAGTTCATCCGCCATCAGTCTTTCACCACGTGTGAGGCTGTCGATTGCGACAAGAGACGTGAAGGCATTGACCAATCTTTCCTGGCTAATCATCTTATGCATCCTTTCCAGGGGGTGGGAAATCCAACGCGCTTTTTTGCGAATGACAGACTCATGGCTGCAGGCTGCAGAAAAAAACAGGCGTTTGTTCAGCAACAACCCTTCAGGTACCTGAATCGCCAACACCGGTGGAGCCAAAGCCTCCACCGCGATTCTCACCGATCTCCGCAACGTTCTGAACCAACACAAGCTTCATGCGCGGGATTTCCATCAGCACGAGCTGGGCAATGCGGTCCCCTTTTCGGATGAGGTAATTGCCCTTGCGGTTTCCGTGCGAATCCACCGTGATGGCGTCATCATAACTGTAACTGCAGATTTCAGAAGTATTGGAGACGATGATGCCGAGTTCGTCCCGGAACCCGCTGTCGATGGTACCGGGCGAATTCGAAATGCGGAGGGGCGTTCTGGATGTGATGCCGCTCCGGGGACGCACCTGGATCTCATACCCCTCGGGTATGGCGAATTTCAGACCCGTAGGAATGACAAGCGTATCCCCCGGGCCGATAAGGACCTCTTCGGCGGCACAAACATCCATGCCGGCATCCCAGCCGTGCACATAGGCCGGCAGTCTGACGTCCGCCCGGCACACTTCGACAAACACTTCCACCTGGCTCATTGTCATTCTCCTGTTCCAAAAACAATCGAGGCGTCGCACCATTTCATCATACCAAATCGCGGTGCGGCGCAACAGGGGGTGTGATCTCGGTTTCAGTACGGCGTACCGAAAGAAGGGAAGCCAGAAGCGATGAGATTGCCGCAGGTGATTCATCCGTCACATGCACATATCGGCAGACCGTTTCCGGATGCTGCTCCTTCACCTGCCACCGAAGCGGCCTGTAGTGATGGATGACCGTCTTTTCCGTGAACAGATCCCGTGAATACGGAAATGAAGCGCCGGCACGATCGGTCAACGTCCCGGTCCTTCTGCCGCATATCCCGCAACGGCCCTCGCAAGGGCCAGTCACAGCACCCGGGCAATGTTCCAACGTCATGACGGGAACCCGGCCGTAGGTCCAGCCTGCCAGAGGCAGCGCAGCGTTTTTGATGGCATGCGTCGCTTCAGGTGTCAGTTCCGGGGACAGCAGCGCCAGATCGGCACCCCATTCCGCCGCCTGACGGATGGATTCCCCATTCCACAGATTCATGCCGGTATCGGCCATAATCGGCCTGTCCGGCACCCAATGCCGCAGCAGCCGGACAATCCCGGGATTTCCGGCGACATACCCGTCCACATCGTCCCGGATGGTGTCCAGCAGCTTCAGCAGCAGCATCGTACGGTCTTCCGGCAGGATCGTGGGAATCCTGACCCAGATCGAGCCGAAGAAGACCGCCTTGATGGATGCCAATTGTTCCACAGTCATCATCGGAAGCGCCAGTCGAACATCATCTGCAAGATCTGCAAGTTTGGCTT
This sequence comes from Clostridia bacterium, assembly GCA_020047785.1. Lineage (GTDB taxonomy): Bacteria > Bacillota > Clostridia > DSM-8532 > DSM-8532 > JAEWSN01. The sequence goes on along the minus strand of JAIFNI010000088.1, from coordinate 4,788 downwards.
CCTGCAGCCATTCCGTGGAAGGAAGCGTTGCGAAGGAAAGCATCAGACTCTCCGCTCCAATCGGAAGTGGAATGCGAACCTCGGCGGTCTTTCCATCAGACGCGGTTTTCTGCATCGAACGGACATTCCTGCTCGCCTCCGCCCGACACAAAGCCAGCTGTTCCAGTGCCAGCCGCCTCATGCTGTTGATATCCTTCACCGGCATGGTGGCGTGATCATCCGTCCGGATATTCACTGCCTCAAGGAACCACGGCGCATCGCCGGTCTTCTCCAGTTGCTCCCTGATGCGTTCTGCCGTCAAAGCCTTTTCCCGTGCCGCTTCCGCAGTTGCTCCCGCAGACTCGGAAATGCGATGGCCTGCTTTATCCACGACGGTCAGAACCGCAGGTTCACCCACTTTTATGTCAAACGTCATGTGCAAAGGCACCCTTTTTGACCGCCAATGGGCAACGGTCTCCGCGGCTGCCAGCAGCTGTGCCTTGCGGGAGGTCCTGTAAACCGTATCGCCTGCCGATACCGGTTCCCTGATGTCTCCGAGAAGGACTGCCGTTCCCGAAAAAGCCTGTTTCTCATGTTTTCCCTTTGCGAGAATCGCCGTAAGAATGGTGGAAACAACCCGGTCGCCGCCATGTCGGCCCGCATGAATTTCCAGTCCTTCCCCTTGTGATACGTCTTCCGTGAGCTGGACTTCCGCATACGGGATTTTCCATGACAGTACTGTTCCAACAGGGATACCGAGATGCTTCGGATGCGCCGGATCCACAAGGAGCCCTGCATCTGCCGGATCCAAAATGAGCCCTGCATCTGCCGGATTCTTGTCTTTTGTGTGCAATCCGGTCAGATAACGACGTGTGAATCCGCCGCGATTGAATATCTGTCTCAGTTCCTTTTCATCCGCGGGATCGACCCGGTATTTTTCAGGACCGTCCGTGACAAGCAAATCCAGATACTTCCGATACATGCCTGTCACGACTGCCACATATTCAGGTGATTTCATGCGCCCTTCAAGCTTCAGAGAGGTGACCCCAGCTTCCTGCAGCTTCGGGATCAGGGAGAGCGACATCAGATCCTTCATACTGAGCAGATACCCACTGGCCGAGACGTTTCCGGAGAGCTTCCACGGCAACCGGCAAGGTTGCGCGCACATCCCGCGGTTTCCGCTGCGCCCGCCAATCAGACTGCTCATGAGGCATTGGCCCGAATAACACACACACAGGGCACCATGACCGAAAACCTCAAGTTCCATGTCCGTGCCTGCCCGAATTGCCGCAATGGCTTCCAGAGATAGTTCCCTTGCAAGTACGACGCGGGACATGCCCGCCTCCTTGGCCGCAAGCACGCCTTCCAGGTTGTGAAGCGACATCTGGGTGCTAGCATGCAGGACCATGTCGGGAAACCTGTGACGCAGCATGCTGGCCAGACCGGCATCCTGGACGATGACTGCATCCACACCACCGGCCCAGGCGCGTTCCGCCCATTCGGCAGCCATTTTCAGTTCATTTTCCGCAAGAAGGGTATTCAGCGTGAGATATACCTTTACGTCGGCAATATGCGCCTGCTCCGTCAAAGCAAAAAAGGAGGCTTCCGTGAAGCCTCCAGCGAATTGTCTGGCATGATGCGGTCCCGCGCCGAGGTAGATGGCGTCTGCACCATTGTGTAGCGCCGCGGCGAACGCATCTTCCGTGCCGGCCGGAGCGAGCAGTTCCATGGAAACGTTTTTTTTGGTCATGCTTCAGCTTCCCTTCAATCCTGTGCCCGGTAGGCGGCTTTGTCGGGACTGATCGTTTCCGCTGCATCCGCTGCGGCATCTGCGGCTTTCACAACAATGACCTCTTCGGGATTGTCCTGATCCTTGCGATAGGTGTATCGATAAACGGCGCTGCCGGATTTCACGGAGGGGCCACCGTCCTTTTTCTTCTTCACAAAGAACTTTCGCAGGCCATCCGCCACGTCCAGCAGCCCCTTCGCCTTGACGATGATGTCCTTCTGGATGATATCGGCCGCTGACTTCGCACTGTCCGATATCTTCCCCACATTGTCCATCACCTTTGCAAGGTTCTCCATGTTGTCCGTGAGCAAGGTCGTGATTTTTGCTGCATTGTCGGATATCTCCGGCAAGTTCGCCATCGTCTTCTCCAGGTTCGGTCTTATGCTTTCCACCATTTTGTTGGCGTTCCGGAGCATGCGTACAAGATTTGCCGCCGCCAGAACCAGGTAGAAAAGCAATGCCGCGCCAAGCAGGAACAGGATGATTGTGATCAGTTCTCCCCATGTGATGGTCCTACTCATGGACTTCCCCTCCATTTTTCGATTGGTGCATCTTTTGACGCAATTCACGATTTTCCGCCTCACAGCGGATGAGCTCCTGCTTCATGCGAATCAGATTTTCCCGGGCAGCCTGAATTTCCTGTCGGAATGCATCGCCTTCCCCAACACTGGCCTCAAGCCGTTTTTCCATCTCCCGTACCTTGCGCAGATGCATTTCTGCGAGATGATGCTGACGCAGCGCTTCGTCACCCATGTTGATGGATGCCAGCACGGCCGTCTCAACCCTGCTGAGTGATGGCGCCGCTTTCATGATCTCCCGAGTTTTTCTGTCGACAAGCGCAGCGACGCGCTGCATGTATTCGGGTGATTCTTCCCCTCTCAGCGTGTATTCGTTGGATGCGATATTCACGATGACCTTGTTCCGTTCGCTCATTCACATCCTCCTTCCGAATACGGCCGTATGTGGTTACATTATATCATCCCAATCCATGCTTTTGACAATCTGGCGGTGCCTGCCATTTGCGCTTTATCTTTCGGCACGCAATTGCTCCCCGATTTTCCGCCGAATCCGCTGCAAGGCATTGTCGATGGATTTCGGTGTCCTGTGCACCCGCTCGGCTATCTCCTGATAATGGACTCCAGCCAGATATAGTCCGATCACCTGCTTTTCGAATGGACTGAGCCCCGACTCCATGACAGAACCGATGCGCCGGGCCTCCTCCCGATGAATCAGCTGCCGCTCCGGTTCTCTGATTTCCGAGCTGCGCAGCTGTGTCATGCCGGTCTCATCATCTCCTCCGCCTCCAGGATGGCTGAGAGAAAGATACGTGTTCAAGGGCAGATGTTTTTTTCTGGCGGCTGTTTTGACAGCGGTCATGATCTGCCGTGTCACACAAAGATCGGCAAATGAAGAAAACGGAACACCGGTTTCGGTGCGAAAGTCCCGAATGGCCTTGAACAGTCCAATCATGCCTTCCTGAACAAGGTCCTCCCGATCCGCTCCTGCAAGATGGTATGCATGGGCCCGGGCACGAACCAGGGGCTTGTATCGGATCATGATGCTCTCTACTGCCTGTGTATCGCCATTTCGAGCGGCAGCGAGCTCCTCTTGTCCGACTTGATCCCCTGCTTTCCCAAAGCAGCCAGGTCTTCCACCGGTCAGTTCCGGGGCCGACTCGGCATCATCCGGACTACCGGGGAAAAAAGTCCGGTTCCCGCGAAGGCCTTCAGCCATTTGCAGGTTCTCCTTTCCCGACACCTTCTATGACAGCCGGCGTCTGCATCATCCTGGCCATTTCATCCTGGGGCAACGCTGATTTCGAGGTTCCCTTCGTCGTGTTCTTCACAACAAGTCCCTTCACATGAATCTGCATCCTCCGGATGACAAGACCTGCAAATCTGTCCAATTCCCGGCCAATGGTTTCCTGCACCCGCTGCAGAACGACCTGAAGAGGATATCCGTACCGCATCATCAGGTCCATGTCGATGTAGAGGCCTTCCGGTCCATTGTTTGTGCGGAAACGCGTCATCTTCTCCACTGCGGGCTCTTCATCCAGAATATGCTGGACAACCTGGTAAATCGCATAATCCGAGATGATAAACCGGCCATAATAACTGAAGGTAGGCCGTACAACCGTCTTCTCGCCAACGTGCTGCACTTCCGTTCCTTTGCGGCGAAATATCTGAAGCGGGTCAAGAAAATAGCCTGAGAATTGTTTCTTCAATTCCAGTGCCGGTACCGGTATGACATGTTTGCCCTGCTTCACGCGAATGCTGCGCGCCTGGTCAATTTCTTCCTGTGTTGCGACCTCATGGATGTATATCCGTTCCAATACCGGACCTATGCCCAACACGGATGCGATTTTGTCAACCATTCCTTCGGATGTGCCGAGTATGAGCACGGCCTCGGGTTTTTTCCTTTCAAAAGCGGCACGCATGGCTTCAGCCGCACCGGCATCCTGAAAAAGGGCTGCCTTGACCGAACCGATCTTTGTAGGCGCTTTTTTTGCGGAATGTCCGGCTACAATTCCGTTTTCATGGATGAGAAGCCCATCATCGATGAGGTAATTGATCTTGTTTTCCCGTGCCACCCAAAGGGCACGATGACTTTTTCCCGTACCACTCGGGCCAATGAATCCTACAACCCGCAATCCGCTGCCCCTCCATGAAGCCATCCACGGATGGATCCTGCAAGTGAATCCAAAGCGCTTCCTTTTATCTTACCACGAATCGTGCACAATCATACCGATCCTCCATGATTCTTCTACCCTATAAATGCGTCGTACAAGGAAGAAAACACATAGAAACATGGACGCATTTATAGGGAATTGCTGGTGATTCGCCGCGAAGCATGTGTGGTCTATCCAGAAAATACGCAGATCGCACTATATAATTGCATGAATATCGGCGTATTTACAGGACTTCCTGGTGATTCGCCGCGAAGCATCAAGAGTCTATCCTCTAATTGCGCAGCAATTAGAGGTCTTCGTGGTGATTCAAGGCGAAGCATCAAGGGTCTAT
>JAIFNI010000314.1 GCA_020047785.1 Clostridia bacterium | reverse complement strand
GTTCATGACAAATGCCAGAAGAAACGCCGGCAGAAATCCCAGAACCTGCCGCCATCCGATGGACAGCCCGGTCAACTGCGCCACCGCAACCGCAACGCCGAGCAGCAGGATGGACATCAGCCCGGTCTGCACCGTCTTTTGCCCGAGAAACACACAGAGGCGGTATGGAAAATGACTGATTGGCCGGATGATGAACTTGTCCATCCCCCCGCTCTTGATGTCCTCTGCCACCTCATACTCGAACCCGGTCCGCAGCAGCCGGTTCAGGATGCTGGCCATGACCGTGTAGGCGATCATCTGCGCGTAGGTATAGCCGAACATGGCTCCTTCGCCCGTTTTCGCATAGATCGCGGACCACATGAAAATCTGGATGAATATGGGGAATATTGCACTGGTCATATTGAGAAAAAAGTCCGCCCGGTATTCCAGGCCGTTCTGCATGCCGAGTGAAAAGGCTCTGGCGTATTTCCGGCGTGCACCTGTTCTTGCCGTCATTCCGTCACCTGACGCTGATACAGCAGCGCAATGCCTTCCTCCACCGGAATGTCCTCCATCGTGAAGTCGATGACCGGCAACGTGTCCAGAATCTCCTTGGCGACTTCCTTCACCCGGTCCTTCTGGATTTCCAGCGTCGCTTCCAACCCGGCACAGCTCTTCACCTCGCCGAATCGGGCGAGGATCGCCGCATCCGGTGGATCGGAAAGCTGCAGCCGGAGAATTTTCTTTTCGCTGAACAAGTCATTAACACGGGCCAGATCCCCGTCGAACACAAGACGACCCTGGTTGATGAGGATCATGCGTTTGCACAGTGCTTCGATGTCGGTCATGTAGTGGCTTGTCAGAATGACGGTCGTTTTCGTCTGTTCGTTGTAGAACCGGATGAAATCCCGGATTTTTCTCTGGGATATGATGTCCAGCCCGATGGTGGGTTCGTCCAGAAACATCACTTTCGGTTTGTGGAGCAACGCCGCAATGAGTTCCATCTTCATGCGCTCCCCGAGGGACAATCGGCGAACCTGCACCTTCAGCATATCCCGCACATCGAGAAGTTCCGTCAGTTCATCCAATGTGGCTTGAAAGGATCTGTCATCGATTTCGTAGATGCTCTGGTTCAGCCGAAAAGACTCCACGGCCGGCAGATCGAACCATAACTGGCTTTTCTGTCCCATGACGATGGAAAAATTCATCTTGAAATGCTTTTTCCGCTCCCACGGCACATAGCCGAGAACGGTCGCTTCCCCGCCGGTGGGAAACAGAATGCCGGACAGCATCTTCAGGGTGGTTGTCTTTCCTGCCCCGTTCGGTCCAAGAAAACCGACAATCTCCCCTTCATCGATGCTGAAGGAAATGGATTTGACGGCTTCCCGCACCAGTTTTTCCCGGTGAAAGAGGTTTTTCAGGGATGATTTCAGGCCCGCCTCTTTCTCATAGTATTCGAAGGATTTGCTTAAGCCGCGGACCGATATTGCTTCCATTGCGCCTCCTGAGTCTTGCCTGGATGCTGCCTGGGTGTTGCCTGGATGCCGCCTGTGCCGTGCCAGCTGATCAATTGGCTGCCAGCCACTCCTCTGCAGCTGCTTTCATGCTGCCTGGATGCTGCCTGGATGCTGCCTGTGCCATGCCAGCTGATCAATTGGCTGCCAGCCACTTCTCTGCAGCTGCTTTCTCCGCGGCGCTCGGATTGCTTGTCAGCACCAGTTGATAGTACTGCTTTGCCTTCACGGGATCCTTCCAGGAAAAAGAACTGTAGATTGCACCAAGAATGCCGTAGTGGGTGGCATTCGCCTGCCCTTTGTCCACCATGCCCTGTATCAGAACAACTGTGCCCGCATAATCCCCGGAAGCATACAGGGCCCATGCATAACTTGTCATCACGGTAAGATTTTCCGGCTCCAGTGTCAGGATCATCCGGTAGACGCGGACTGCATCCACATATCTGGACAGTTTGGCATGATAGATGGAAACCAGTCTTTTCATGATGGTCAGATTGGCCGGTTCCGTGACGAGTATGGATTCAAAGGCGGTTGCGGCATCTTCAAACCGTCCGGCTGCCTCAAGTGCCAGCCCCTCGGAGATCTTTGCTTCCTGGTTGGCCATGGTCAGCGTGACGGTGTTGGACGCACCGTCCCATCCGACTGCCGCTCCCAGCAAATCCCCCAGAAAGCGGGCAGGCACATACGCCCGGCCGTTGCGTGTGATGACCGGCAGTTCCAGCACACTGGCAGCCCCGTTGATGACGGCATTGCGGTCATTCGTCCGCAGTCTGGCCGACGTGCTCCCTTTGCTGATGACGATGGCCTGTGAGGCTGCGTCGAAGGAGACTGTCGCACCCAACGAGACGGCGATTTTCCGGAGTGGGACAAGCACACGGCCATACTGGCTGTTGCGGTACGGATCCGCGTCAAAAAACAGTTCCCTGCCATTCAGGGATACATGAACCGGCTTATCCTTCATCAGCCGCACAACCAGCGCATTGCTGATTTTCCGGCCGGGTGGCGACACATATCGCCCGGCGGCTGACGTTCCGTTGGCAGTAACTCCTGCATTCGCAATCCAGGTGGTGGAGGAACCGCCGCCATCGAAGTTGATGGCATTCACCAATCCCATATTTTTGGCGACAACCGCCAACTCCGCAACCGAGACGGAGGGCACGGATGCCATCACCAGCTGACGGCCGGCTGTGACTCCGACAAGACTGCGCTGCCCCTTGTTCGTCAGAATCTTTGGTTCCGTGAAATGTTCCCTGGCGGGATCGACGACGACCACTCCGTTCTTGACAAGTACAGGACCTGCTCCCAATGCGGATTTCACATCTTCCCAACCTATTTCCGGCTGCTGTGTGACCTGATTGGGATTGTAGTTGTTGGCAAGATATTTGAAATCGTATTCAGCCGTACGCCCGACCGGGAATTTGGCTATGAGGGTGGCATCCTTGGTAAGGATCAGATATCCGTTGGCCGGGATGGTGAATCCACCCTGCCCGACTTTGGTCACCACACCATCCGTCACTTCAATGGAAGTGAATGCATGGGCAGGCTTCGGCCCTGCATAGGTTGCGTCAAACAGCATGGTGGCCTTGTCGTCCGCGTACCAGTGGTTGATGTTCCAGGCTTCCCAGGCATATGGCCATACCCACTGATCCAATGTTCCGCCGATGATGCGCGTATACATCGCGTCAATCCGGATTTCGCCGCTCCCCGTGACACCGAGCACACTGCCGGCATTGCTGATGTGTTGCACTTCCCCGTTTCTGATGACGGTTCCCGTCGGCTGAAAATCCGTATATGCATTGAAGAAAGTGCCATTGATGCCGGCCACGCCGGTTCCGTCCGCGTCGGTCTCTCCGGCCACGATTTCCGCCAATGCGGCCGTCTGACCGATTTTGTCGCCGGCGATGGCGGAAACGACCTGAATGTTCGGATTTGAAAGGTCCACGCGGATGGCGGTGAACTTCGCCGTGCCGCTCCCGTAGGAAATGGCTTCGGACGTGGTCCAGTATGGGCTCGCCGCTGCGGCTGAGGCCGTGTTCGGCAAGCAGGTGACTCCTGCGAAGAGCAGCGTCAGGACGAAGAGTCTTGCAATGACTTGGGACACTTTGATTAACAAATGCATGGCGATTTTGCTCCTTTGGGCCAAATTTCATTTGTTTTGGAAACCGGATTGCCGGTTCATGCGGAACTGGATTAGTCGTTCATGCGGAACCGGGTTGTCGGTTCATGTAGAACCAAATAATCGTTCATGCGGAACCGGATTGTCCACTTGGTCGGAATTTGTCATGCCTGTTCAGGTTTCTTTCATGAATCCGTTTCCGCAAACTGGACAGGTCACCGACAAACGGCCTTTTCCCTTTGGAAGCCGTAAAACATTTTTACATTTCGGACAATTCACAAACACATGGGTTTTTCGTTCCTTGATTCGGGTGCGTGTCTGACGAACGGTCAGGACGGTTTTGTGTGACGCACGCCATACTTTGCCGGTCAGAAAGGCGGCAACTCTTCCCGTCAGCCGCCACACGGGCGTCAGCCAACCGGTCACGACGCCTGTGATTTTCCGAAACTGCATTTCCTCCGCGCCACGCGCAGGCAAATTGCGGGAGAGCATCCGGATAACCTCCCAACCCGCCATCAACGGGGACAACACCCAGAGAAACGGGGTACCCAGAAAGGCAAACGCCATGAAAAGCAGGAAGATGCCGAAGCTGTCCTTCCATCCCTGAAAACCGAACCGACCGGCCATGAACCGTTGAAAAGCTTCTCTCATCAGATTCTCCTCTTATTATGACCATCCGGATTCTGACTGTGCACGAGTTCTTCCCTCGAAGATACCCTTATACCGATTCTGATTGTGCCGGAGTTCTTCCATAGAAGATACCCGTGTACCGATTCTGATTGTGCCGGAGTTCTTCCGTAGAAGATACCCGTCTGTTGACGAGGGGCTCTCCCATTCTATCCCATGCCTGCCCCAAAGGGAACCATTTTTCAAAAGGCCTTACAACCGCCGGAACAATGGAATACAATAACTTTCGGAAGCAGAAAATCTGTTGGTTGCCGACCTTGTGTTTCCGATTATTCCCGATCTTGTGTTCTGGCTTCGTGTTCTTCCTTTGTTCATCTGCCTATTACCGACTTGGTGTTCTGACTTGTCCGGAGGTGATCACATGTCACGATCCTCGCATTCAGGAGAGTCCATGCATTCAGGAGAGTCCATGCATTCAGAAGAGACCTTGCATTCAGGAGATTCCCCGCATTCAGGAGAATTGAATCAATCACACCAGCCGTATCGGCCAAATTACTTCCTTGGCGGTTTTGTTGTCCCGCATCCGCCTGTCATTGTCCCGGCCGTAGGCAACGGACGGGAACATGACGCCCGACAGACCTGCGATGCACTTGCCCTTCTCGCGAAACGCCTGGCAGATCTGAAGCCGGAGACGGTTGTACTCGTATCTCCCCACGCGCCGGTGTTTCGGGACTATGTCTTTTTCTATGAACCTCTCCAGTCCGAAGCCACCCTTTCCGGCGCCCTTCGGCAGTTCGGCGACAGCACGGAACAACGGTATGAATGGGACAAGCAGCTTCAGGAAGCCATTCTTTCCGAATTGTCCGGAATGGGTATCGAAGCCGGTTCCCTCAGTCCGGAAATCATGAGACGGCATAAACTTGAATCCTCACTGGACCATGGAGCACTCGTCCCACTTCATTTCCTGTCAAAGCCGGATCACGACTTCAAACTTGTCGTACTCGCATCACCAGGCATCGATCTGCAGCAGGTTCATGCGATCGGCCGGACCATTCGGGATGCCGCGGAAAAACTGGGCCGACGCACACTGCTGGTGGCCAGTGGCGATCTGTCTCACAAGGTGAATGCAGAGAGCCCATACGGTTCCTGCCCGGAAGGAAAAAGGTTCGATCTGCTGGTGACGGACCTTCTGGGAAAAGGCGACCTCGCAGGCGTGTTCTCGATCGATCATTCCCTGCGGGAGAAGGCAGCGGAATGCGGATTCCGTTCCATTGTGACCCTTTGCGGCGCACTCGAAGGGCTGCCCGTGAAAAGCGAGCTGCTTTCCTATGAAGCTCCTTTCGGCATCGGATATGGCGTAGTTTCCCTGCTGGTGAATCCGGCTGGAAATGAGGAACGCAAGGAAGAACGTGATGAAGCATGTCATGAAGAAAGTTCCGATACCAAGACGAATCGGAAAGGCGGAATGTCATCGAAAAAGCCCGGCTCTTCACATGTCGAACTGGCGAAAGCGGCGCTGGAAGCGAGAATCAGACACCACAAAATTCTCGATGTCCAAACCGCTGCACCAGCGGAAGAACTTCTGCATGCAAGGGGCGGAGTATTCGTGTCGCTTCATAAGTTTGGCGAATTGCGCGGCTGCATCGGCACAATTGGCCCGACAACGGATTCATTGGCGGAGGAAATCATACAGAACGCCATCAGCGCCGCAACCGGAGATCCACGATTCAAGCCGGTTGCAGTCGAGGAGCTTTCCTATCTGACGGTTCATGTGGATGTTCTGAATCCTGCCGAACCCGCAAGAAAGCAGGATCTGGACCCGAAAAAATATGGCATTATCGTCGAAAAAAGTCGAAATCGCGGTTTGCTGCTTCCGGATCTGGAAGGGGTCGATACTGTGGAACAGCAATTGAACATCGCATGCCGCAAGGGCGGAATCGATCCGGAGGGAACGTATCAGATTTCCCGTTTCACCGTGACGAGGTATGAATCATGATCGCCGCGTATCAGGAAGCCATGCCTGACGGGCTGGCCCGCTGCCTGCTCTGCCCGCATCGCTGCGTCCTGAAATCCGGGCAGACCAGCCGATGCCTCGGCCGTGAAAACCGCGATGGACAGCTGGAGGTCAGGAACTATGGCAAAGTGACCTCTCTTGCGCTGGACCCGATTGAAAAAAAGCCATTGAGCGCATTCTACCCTGGTAAAAGAATTCTTTCCGTCGGGACGTTCGGATGCAACCTGACCTGCCGATTCTGCCAGAACTGGCGCATTTCAACACGGCACGCCCCGACAGAGGAAATCTCGCCGGACGAGCTTCTGCGCCTGGCAAGGGAAACGGTTCCGGAGGGAAATATCGGCATCGCATTCACCTACAATGAACCGACCATTTGGTACGAATATGTCCGGGATACTGCAAAAATCGCCCATGATGCGGGTCTGGCGGTTGTACTGGTGACAAACGGTTATATCCTGGAGGAGCCACTGAAAGCTCTTCTCCCTTTTGTGGACGCCGTGAATATTGACTTGAAGGCGTTCACGGATGGTTTCTACAAACAAACATGCGGTGGCTCTTTGCCGCCGGTCCTGGAAACAATCCGAAACTGCCACGGGAAGTGCCACGTGGAAGTGACCACGCTGTTAATCCCCGGCATGAATGACAGTGAGGAAGAGATTTCGCAACTGTCCTCCTGGATTGCATCCATCTCGCCGGGAATTCCACTGCACCTCTCCAGACACCATCCGGACTACAAAATGACGGAACCGGAACCGATTGGGGTGAAGGATCTGCACCGGCTGGCGGTTGTGGCGTCGCGGCATCTGGACAAGGTGCTTGTCGGG
>JAIFNI010000021.1 GCA_020047785.1 Clostridia bacterium | reverse complement strand
TAAGACGCCGGAAAGAGATTACTTGCTCTTTTTAAAAAAAGAATGGCGAATCTGGCCATTGTTTTTTGAAATACATAGAGCAAGTTATCTCTTTCCAAGTGCTAAGACGCCGGAAAGAGACAGGAGTGACAGAATGAGCATGACGGGAAAGGTCGCATTGATCACCGATGCTTCCACCCAGGCCGCGGAAGCGGTGGCCAGGCGACTTGAGCAGGACGGAATGACTGTGCTGCGCAACTATCCGGACGGTCTGCCGGAGGAAACGACGGGAAAGTCGCATTGCTGCGCTTTCCCCACCGTCTCCTTGAAATCCGTGCAGGAACTGTCCGCGTGGGTGAAGGAATCCGCAGGACATCTCGACAGCCTGATCCATACCGACAACGTCATTTTCCGTGCCAGTGTCGCGAGTATCTCGGAAGATGATTTCAGAACCTATGTCAATCGGAACGCAAAGAGTGCCTTTCTGACCACGAAGGTCCTCGCCGAGGACATCGCGCAGAACGGCGGCGGAACAGTTGTTTATCTTTCCTCCCTGCACGACGAAAAACCCACGGGTGTTTCCGTGGCATACAGTGCCGGACGGGGCGCGATAAAGATGCTCTGCCGGGAGATGACCCTGTTTCTGGGTCGAAAAAACGTGCGGTGCAATCTTGTGGAGATGGACACCACGGCGGAAACAGCGGAACAGCTTGACAGCCTGATTATTCCCTTCAATTACGATTTGAGCACGAAAATTGCCCTGCGCCGGATGACGAAGCCGGACGACTTTGCAGGAACCGTTTCCTTCCTCGTCTCGGATGATGCTTCCCAGGTCAACGGGGCGGAAATCCGGGTTGACGGCGGTCACCTGTTCCATTATTTTGACCGCTGAGGGGGTGACGGCATGGAATTGAATCTGAAGGGCCGCACGGCGGTCGTCACCGGAGGCGGAAAAGGCGTGGGTGCCGGCATCAGCCGGAAACTCGCCGCTGAAGGCGTCAAGGTCATGATCATCTACAACTCGAACCAGGAGATGGCCGAAAAGCATGCACAGTCCCTGAGGGACCTCGGTGGAACGGTCGAACTCTTCCGGGCTGATGTGGGAGACCGCGCCCAGGTGGATGCGATGATGAAACACACAGCGGATGTTTTCGGCGGAATCGATATCGTGGTGAACAATGCGGCCTGGCAACCGAACTTCGATATCGACGAATATACGGAGGAACAATACGATGACATCATGCGCATCAACCTCGGTGGATATTTCCGGTGCATGCAGGCTGCCATTCCTTATCTGAAGAAGAGCAGCGCCGGGCGTGTCATCATGATTTCCTCCGTCCATGGCAAAAGGCCGGGCGATTTCGATGTCTGCTATTCCATGACCAAAGGCGGCATCAAGATGCTGGTGCGCGAGGCCGCGCTCGAATTGGCGGAATACGGCATCACAGTCAACGCCGTACTGCCCGGAGGTGTGAAAATCGAGTTCAAATCCGGTTTTTCCGCCCCGTTCAAGACAATTCGAAAGCAACGTGACAGAAAATATGTGTGGGCACCATTGAGACGTGTCTGTGTGCCGGACGATGTGGGAAACCTCGTGGTTTTTCTCGCTTCCGGAGCAGGAGAGTATCTGACCGGGACCAGCATCCGCATGGATGGCGGATCGATGCTGCTGTAGCTGGGTGGACAGGCAAGAAGAAACAATCCGGATATTCGGGCGCGGCAGACGCGACCCGTCAGGGAAGGGGAGCAAACGATGAAATTCAGTGCGAAAGAGGACATCATCCAACTCACACCGATGTGGACCGGAGAACGGTTCGAAGATGGACGCCCGAAAGTGTCCGACGACGTTTTGCGCCGCATGCGCAAAATCACCCTGGAGGAAGCCTGGGGACCCATCTGGACAGAAGGATACAAATACCAGTTTCAGGGAGATTTTAAAATATCCCATCCCGGCAATATCCTTGTCGGCCGTGCTGTGACTGCCGTCATGGTTCCGAAGCGTCCCGATCTGGACAGCACCCTCATGAACTATGGACTGAAGGAAGAAGGACGCCGCGGCTTCTTCAACCAATGGGTCATCGATTCTCTTGTCGAGGATGACGTTGTTGTCGTCGACCTGTTCGACAAGATTTACCAGGGGACTTATGTCGGCGGCAATCTGTCCACGGCCATCGCCACCCGAACCAAGCGCGGCGGTGCGGTCATCTGGGGCGGTGTCCGCGACCTGGAGCAGATCGTGAAGATTCCGAACATGCAGACCTACTACCGTGGCAATGATCCGACCGGTATCGCGGATGTCACGATGACCAGCTTCAATGGCCCCACCCGCATCGGAAATGCCATCTGCATGCCCGGCGACGTTGTGCTTGGCACATTGTCCGGCATTTATTTCATCCCGCCGCACTTGGCGGAACGGTGCGTCATCGGCGCTGAAAAATCCCATGTCCGGGACATTTTCGGATTCGCCAGACTGGAAACCAAAACCTATACGACTGCCCAGATCGACGCAGCCTGGACCGTTCCGATGTGGGAGGATTTCTGCAACTGGTTCGATACCGACCCGGAAGCCTCCGAGTATCGTCACCTCACCTGGGAGGACGAGTTGAAGGATGCGAAGGAAAAAGCGGACAAGGAACAGGTTCCGAACGTCCGCCTGTGACACTGAAATACTGATTGGTTTCTGAAAGGAAGCGGTTACATTTTATGTAACCGCTTTTCTTTGAAAGGAGTGCAACATGCAATACCGCCCATTTGGCAACACCGGCATCGACATTTCCGCGCTGGGCTTCGGCGCCATGCGCCTGCCTGGAAAAACCATAAACGGCAAACAGGTGATGGATGAGGAAGAAGGTATCCGCATCATCCGCAGGGCTTTCGAACTGGGTGTCAACTATATCGACACGGCTCCCTACTACTGTGACGGAGAGAGTGAGGTCATTGTCGGCAAGGCTCTGAAGGGCTGGCGCGACAAGGTATACCTTTCTACAAAGAACCCCATCGAGAACGCTTCCGGCGACGACTGGCGCGCACGTCTGGAAAAGTCGCTGAAAAAGCTCGATGTCGATTGCATTGATTTCTATCATATGTGGGGCATCAACCTCGAAGCCTACAACAACAGCATCCATGTACCGAATGGTCCGTTGGAAGCTGCCCGCCGCGCGAAGGAAGAAGGCCTTATCAGGCACATTTCCTTCTCCTTCCACGACAAGGCTGAAAATCTTCTTCCGCTCGTGGATACTGGTGTCTTTGAAACGGTCCTGCTGCAGTACAATCTGTTGGATCGCGCCAACGAGGCGGGCATCGCGCGGGCGAAGGAAATGGGACTCGGCGTGGTCGTCATGGGTCCTGTGGGCGGAGGTCGCCTGGGCATGCCTTCCGAGGCCATCCGCAACCTGCTCCCCGGGAAAGTGAAAAGCAGCGCGCAACTGGCCCTGCGCTTCGTTCTGGCCAATCCCGGCGTGACCTGCGCGCTCTCCGGCATGGGGACGATGGAGATGGTGGAAGAGAACTGCCGCGTCGCCTCGAATGAAGCACCCTTGTCCGAAGAGGAACTTGCCAGCGTCAACGCTTCCATGGAAGAAAACAAGCGCATGGCTGAACTGTATTGCACAGGCTGCAACTATTGCATGCCATGTCCGCATGAAGTCAACATTCCGTTGAATTTTCAGCTGATGAACTATCTTCGCGTTTACAAGCTTGCGGATTATGCGAAAGAGCAGTACGCTCAAATTGGTAAGGTTGACTGGATGAAGGGCAAGAATGCGGCTGCCTGCATCGAGTGCGGCCTCTGTGAAGAAAAATGCCCGCAGAAGATAGAAATCCGCAAACAACTGCGTGAAACCGCAGAAGCGCTCGGTTGAAACAACACGGAGCCTGACACGAGGGGTACGGATGCAATTTTCCCGCTCCCGGACAGATGGGAGCAGACAACTGGAGGAACCTGATGGCCAATATCATTCATTCCGTCATCTTCACACTGAAATACGAACCGGGCTCGGTGCCGGCAGAAACATTTCTGGCAGATGGACGCCGCATTCTGACCGGAATTCCGGGGGTGCACAACTTCAGGGTCTTCCGCCAGATGTCGACGAAGAATCCCCACCAATACGGGTTTTCAATGGAATTCGCGAGTCTGGCTGATTATGCTTCCTACAACAGTCATCCGCACCATGTCGGCTTTGTGGAAAACCGATGGGTGCCTGAAGTCACCTCTTTCCTGGAAATCGATTACGATGAGATACCCTGAGAGTTGGCTGCCGCATCCCCGTTTCCATCGAAGCGACGATTGAGAACGCCGGAAGGCCTGGAGGTGAACATGAAGGATCAGAAAACGCTGTTGGTTGAAATGCGCACATACCAGCCGGAGCAAGGCCACCTGGCATTCTGGTGGCTGGGACAGATGGGCTTCGGGATAAAAATGGCGGGATGTCTTCTGACGATCGACGCATTTCTGCAGGATCATCCGCACAGACGCGTCCCCGCGGCCCTGGATGTGGATGAACCGGATTTTGCCGACTTTGTGTTCGGCACGCATGATCACATCGATCATATCGATCGCGTCTCCTGGAAGCGGATTGCAAAGGCAAGTCCGAAGACCCGGTTCGTCGTGCCGGAGATACACCGTTCGTCTGTCACGGCCGAGTTGGAAGTGTCCGAAGAGCGGGTGATCGGCATTGATGAAGATCTGCCGTTCACGGAAAACGGCTTCACCATTAAGGCCATTCCTTCCGCACACGAATTTTTGGATACGAATCCGGTTTCAGGGCTGCATCCGCATCTGGGCTTCATCCTGGAAGCGGAAGGTATGCGAATTTACCACGCTGGCGATTCCTGCATCTATGAGGGCATGCAGACGAAGCTGAAGGCTTTCGGCCGGTTCGACGTGATGTTCATCCCCATCAACGGCCGCGACGGTGTCCGGTATCGCCGGAACCTCATCGGCAACATGACCGCGCAGGAAGCTGTGGACCTCGTCGGCACCATACGTCCGAAACTGGCTGTGCCCGGACACTATGAAATGTTCGCGGCAAATCCCGGAGACCCCGATCTTTTCGCCGACTACCTTGACGCGAAGTATCCCGGCATTCCCTGGTGGATTGGTGAACATGCTGTTCGGGTGGACCTTTGAATGTGGTATACTGGAAGGACCGAAAAGTTATCAGGAGGTGGCCGTCGCAAGGGATGGCACGACATGCATGATTCAAGTAACCGGAGTATCCCTCAGATTCGCAGACAAAAAACTGTTCGATGATGTAAACGTAAAATTCACCGCAGGAAACTGCTATGGGGTCATCGGCGCCAATGGAGCCGGCAAGACCACCTTCATCAAAATCCTCTCGGGCGAGCTCGAACCGAACGAGGGTGATGTTTCCATCACGCCCGGCGAGCGTCTGGCCATCCTCAAGCAGGACCATTTCGCGTTCGATGCGTTCCCGGTCCTGACCACCGTCATCATGGGACATCAACGTCTTTATGAAATATCGCTGGCCAAGGAAGTTCTCTATGCCAAGGCGGATTTCACGGATGAAGACGGCATGCGCGCGTCAGAGCTGGAGCATGAGTTCGCGGAACTCAACGGCTGGGATGCCGAGACGGACGCGGAGAAACTGCTCATGGGTCTCGGTATCGGCCGGGAACTGCACGAGAAAATGATGTCGGAACTATCGGGCGGTGACAAGGTAAAAGTATTGCTGGCACAGGCCCTGTTCGGGAATCCGCACATCCTGCTGCTGGATGAGCCGACGAACCATCTGGATTTCAAGGCCATCAACTGGCTGGAGGAATTTCTGATGGATTATGAGAACACGGTCATCGTGGTCTCTCATGACCGTCATTTCCTCAACAAGGTCTGCACCCACATGCTGGACATCGACTACGGCAAAGCCACGCTTGTCACCGGCAACTACGATTTCTGGTATGAATCCAGTCAGCTGGCCACCCGCCTGCTGAACGATCAGAACAAGAAGAAGGAAGAAAAGGTCAAGGAATTGCAGGCCTTCATCATGCGGTTTTCCGCGAACGCCTCCAAATCAAGACAAGCCACTTCCCGCAAGAAACTGCTCGACAAGATCACCATCGACGACATTCATCTCTCCTCGCGAAAATATCCATTCGTCGGATTCACTCCGACCCGTGAGGCCGGCAAGGAGATTCTGGCAGTCGAAAACCTGTCGAAGACAGTCAACGGCGAGAAGGTGCTCAACAACATCTCCTTCCGTGTCGAAAACGGCGACAAGGTCACATTCCTTGCGCGAAGCGAAGCCGCCTGCACCACCCTGTTCCAGATACTCATGGGTGAAATCGAAGCGGATGAGGGCTCGTTCAAATGGGGAATCACCACCAGTCAGGCTTATCTGCCGAAGGACAACAACATCTTCTTTGAAGGGGTTGAATACTCCCTCGTGGACTGGCTGCGCCAGTTTTCCTCGGAAAAATCCGAAAACTTCATCCGTGGATTCCTCGGGAAGATGCTCTTCTCCGGGGATGAACCGTTGAAGATGGCCCATGTCCTTTCGGGTGGTGAAAAGGTGCGCTGCATGTTCTCCAGGTTGATGCTTTCTGGTGCGAACGTGCTGCTTCTCGACGACCCGACGAATCATCTGGACCTTGAATCCATCACGGCCGTGAACAACGGTCTGATTTCCTTCAAGGGGACCATGCTGTTTTCATCCCATGACCATAAATTCATCGAAACCATTGCCAATCGTGTCATCGAGATTACGCCTTCCGGTCTGATGGATCGCCGCATGGAGTTCAATGAATTCCTGGAGGATGAAGCCATCCAGGCGCAGATCGATGCCATGTACAAGGAATAGAAGTCAACCAGTGTCAGATCGGTCCGATGGAAGGATTTTCGCCATGAAGGAATGTATATGCTCCACTTGCGCGAATCTGCGTGAAGAAGTGGGAGACGAGGGACCGACAGGTGAATTCTCCTGTGTGCACGGGTACCCGGGAGAAGCCTGTGAAAATTGCGAAACCGGTGAATGCGAACTCGAATGCGTGCACTGGGTGGATGCGGATGCCGAACCGGGCACAATCACCGTGCATTGCAGCGCCTGCGGTCGGGACATGCAGGCGGATGCCACCGACGTCGAGGAGGGAGCCGTGTTCTGCGTCGACTGTTATCTCAAACGGACGTTGTAGTCATTCGTACATGTCCTGCATCGGCAAAATCATGATGAACGGAATTGTCGGCCGGGATCAACCGGCCGGCACGCCTTGGAGGATCTGATGGGAAGAGTCGGAGATGAAATCGCGCGGATGCGCATGGCAAAAGGATTGTCCCAGAAACAGCTTGCCAAGCAGGCGGGTGTCGCGGAGAGCTATATCGCGGATGTGGAGGCCGGAAAGCGCGTCATGCAGGATCAACTCGCCACCCGCATATCCAAACTGCTCGGAGGTTCCTTTGGACCGGATGTGCCGGAGTCGGAGGCGCCTGTCATCGGAAAAACTTCCGCAACACGCCCCGGTGCGACGGTCCGTCCTGCAGTCCGCACGCCGGAGCCGGCCGCACAGCTCGTTTACAGCACGGCAACCACCGGAGCGGTCGCCGACAAGCCGGGAGCCGAAGGAACAAACCCCATCTGGAGTGATGCGTTCGGGCAAATGCTCAAGGAAGTTCCGGTTTATGATGCAGCCATGCGGAAGCAGACCGGAACTCGCACCATGGCAGTCCTTGCGGGAAAAATCGAAGACCAGCCGAAGGACAAGGTGTTCTGGCTGCAGGCGGAAGACAATGATATGATCGGGTACCGCATCCAGCGCACCGATCTGGTATTCTGCGTACAGACCCCCGGTTTGGTCGAGGATGGATTCTACCTGGTCGAGACGGATGGGAATCGTCTGATGCGTCATCTGAAGGCCATGCCTGGCGGAATGATTCAGCTTTCCTGCCACAAGGGGGCACCTGTCCGGGAAACGATGCCGGTCGGCCTGGTGCGGGTCCTTGGCCGCATGCTTCGGGTCGAGGTCCGACTGCCATGATCATCGATCTCGGACAAGTCGTTGTGCAGATGGTCGTGATGCTTCTCATCGTTTCGGCCGGATATGCGGCCCGTCGATTTCAATGGCTTGAGCCGGCCGCCGATGCGGTCTTTTCCCAGACGGTCGTCAGGCTGACTGCACCCTGTCTCGTTTTTTACGGGATCCTTGTCAGTCGCGACAAGCTGTTTACCGGCAATCTTCCGTTGATTGCCCTTGCGGTTGGTGCAGCTGTTCTCCTGGCCGGGGTCATGGCTTTTTTCGTGTTCCGCATCGGTCAAATCCGGTCGGACCACCGGTCAGTCCTGCAGGTCGCGACCATGTTCGGAAATGTATCGTTCCTCGGCATTCCGCTCTGTTATGGTCTGTTTGGGGCGGACGGATTGTTGTACGCCTCGTTGTACGCAGCATCGCAGGATCTTCTCTTCTGGTCCGTCGGGGTTGCCATGATGGGGGGGAGCGGAACAGCGGGAAACTGGAAAAAAATGTTTAATCCGTCTTTTATCGGAATTCTGCTGGCAATTCTTCTGGCTGCCTGGCGGGTTCCCGTTCCAGAGTTCGTATTGAAAACAACCAGCACAATCGGTGCAGCCACGTTGCCGCTTTCCCTGATGGTGGTTGGCGCCGGCTTCTGCGGAGCGAAAGCCGAATGGGTCATCCTGCGAAAGTTGCTGCCTGCGGCAGGCATGAAACTTGTCGTTGTTCCGATGGCTATGACTGCCCTCTTGTTTCTGCTTCCCATGGACCCTGTTGCCCGTTGCGTTTTGGCTTTGGAAATGTCGATGCCCTCTGCTGCCTCCACGGTGGCGTTGGCGCGCACGATGGGTCGGGATACGGGTTTTGCGGCGCAGGCCGTGCTGATGACCACCACCCTGAGCGCGGTCAGTGTACCGCTGATGGTGCTTGCGTTGAATCGATTCGCCATCTGAGACGGGTATCCTGGTTTGTGCTGTCGGATGATCGTCTCGGGAGAAGTGCCCGAATGATACGAAGGGAATGGAGCAACTGCCTTGGTGAAGAAAAGAGCAAACAAATCCGACAGAGGAGTCGGCGGGAAACCCAATGCAGGATTGGCGTTTTCCGTGAGGCTGTATTTGTGGTTCTGGTTTCTTCGGTATGCGCCCAAATATGACAAGACCGCGCTGAAAGGGCTGAAAGGCCCGTATATCCTGATCGTGAACCATCCATCCAACCTTGATGCGTTTCTGCTCGGACGCGGGGTCAACCCCACAACCACCAACTATGTCGCCAGTCAGTATTTTTTCCGTTTCCCGATACTCAAATTCCTGCTCAGCCGGGTCGGTGCGATTCCCAAGGCACACTCAACGAAGGATATCCAGTCCCTGCGGCTGATGTTGAAGTCCCTGGCGGCCGGCCGGATCCTTGTTGTCTTTCCGGAAGGCCGGCGAAGCATGGATGGCCGTGGCAGCCGGTTTTCAGAAGCCATGGCAAAACTGGCGAAGAAAAGCGGATTGCCGGTCGTGTCCGCCATGATGACCGGATCCTACCTTGTCTGGCCTCGGTGGGCGGACCATCCCGCTGTCGGACCGTTGTCCGTCTCTTTCCGCCGGGTCCTCGAACCGGCCGATCTGAAAGTCCTGACTGTTCAGGAAATCCATTCCCGCATGATGGACGCACTCCGATTTGACGAGTATGCGGCGAACCGTCGAGACGGAAGAAAGTATCGGACAAAGGACCGGACCGGACATATCGACAGGCTTCTCCATGCATGTCCGGACTGCGGTGCCTGTGAAGCAATCAGGGGGCATGGCGACAATCTGGCGTGCTCCTGCTGTGGTGCGTCGGCCATCATGGATCAGACGGGATTCATTCGCCGCCTGACCGGAAAAGGAACAGCCTGGCCCCAGGTGCCTGAATGGTTTTCTCTGCAGCGCGCCATACTTGTCACATCCATGGCGGATCCGGCGTTTCGGATACAGGCCGGGGTGAATGCGCTTGGCCGGGCGACGAACCCCAATCGGCCGATGGTCCCGGTCGGGTCCGGCCAGGCTTCGCTCGGGCGCGAGGGGCTTGTTTTTACAGGTCAGGTTGACGGAAAGCATGAGACGATTCTGTTCCCGATTTCCCTGATGGATGTTCTTCCTGTCGCTCTGGGAAAGCATTTTGAAATCTGCGATGAGAATGGCGTATATTGGCAATTCGCGCTGGATGGAGACGCAAAAGCAGTCCTGTTCGAGCAGTATGCGGACATCTGTCTTTACGGGGAGGGTTCGTCATGGGTCTGATCAGACTGACGGAAGGGGCGGGATTGCTGCCCGGATCCGTGAACCTCGGCGTTGTCTGGCAGGGTCGCGAGGCTGTCCTGATTGACACGGGGATAGACCGCGGGGCTTCCTCCCGTGCATGGAAGCAGCTTCAGGAGGAAGGTCTGGAACTGAAGGCCATCCTGAATACCCATGCCCATGCGGATCACTGCGGAGGCAATGCTTGGCTTTCAAACAGACTGGGCATTCCCATTGCGGCATCTGCCGGTGAGCGGGCCCTGATTGAATGGCCATACGGAGAACCGCTGTTTCTGAATGCAGGAACAATTCCGCCCAAGCCCCTTCTGGGACGGGGCACACTGGCTGAACCCTCCAGGGTGGAAATCCAAATCCCGGACGGGCAGACCGGCTTGCGTCTCGCAGGCATGGAACTGGAGCTCCGCAGATTGCCGGGACATGCCGTCGACCAGCTCGGAGTCGCCTACCAGGATGTGTTTTTTTGTGCGGATGCCCTTTTCTCATCGGAGATTCTCGAGAAGCATGGTATTCCCTTTTTCACCGATGCGGCTGCACAACGAGAGACCCTGGCCAGAATTCAGTCGTATGCCTATCAGTGGTATGTTCCATCGCACGGAGAACCGGCCGCTACGCCTCTCCCCATGGCACAGGCATTTCTCAGCCGGATGAACCGCATGGAAGCCGCCATCCTGGCGAAGACAAGAAACGGAGCGGGTGAGGAATCCGTGATGAGTGCCGTTCTGGATGAATTTTCCATCCAGATCGAAACCCATATCCGCTATGTGCTGGTTCGTACACCGATTCTGGCTGTCCTGCAGGACATGGAGGCACGCGGTTTGGTAGGGCGGACATTTTCGGGAAATCGTCCGATCTGGCATGCCGTATGAGACAACTCGGCAGTTTGGTCTTGCGCACAGCTCTAGGATTCCAATCACCTTATGCGGTGTTGGAACCCAAGAGCTGCAACGCCTTCCCAAACTGCCCAAACTTGGCAGTTTGGTCTTGCGCACAGCTCTAGGATTCCAATCACCTTATGGAGGGCGTATGAAGAAGAATGTTTTTGTTGTTGCGGTTTTGTTGGGCTGCCTGTCAATTCTGCTGGCGGGAATCACCGGGTGCGGACTCGGCGTGGAAAAGCCGGATGCCCTCGAGGATGGTCTTGAACCGCCGCCACCCATCGCAGCATTCGATACATCGGAAGCTGTACACCAGGTGTGGCTTGTACCAGGGAACAAGCCACAGGATCTGGATGCGGTGTATGCGGAAGTCAACAAATTTCTGAAGGAAGAAATCAATGCAACGATCGAGTTGAAGCATGTTCCTTGGCAGACGTTCGTCAACCAGGCGGAAACGCTGCTGGCTGCCGACAGCCCACCGGATGCGATGATGTCATTTTCCTGGAGCGGCTATGCCCGCCTGGCGGCAAAAGGGCTGCTGGCGGAAATTGATTCGGAGCAGGTTTCCCGATATGCACCGAAGATGTCTGCAGCTCTTTCCGCCTATACCGACAAAGGCCTGGCGGGGTGCACCGTGGCTGGAAAATCATACATGCTGCCGGCAGCCGGAAATCTTTGGGTGGAAGACTATCCGGTTCTGATCCGCGGGGATCTCCGAGCCAGTCATGGATTGTCCGAGGTCATCACGCTGGATGATCTCGATGCCTATCTGAAGGCGCTCGCAGAGGCCCAGACCGGCATTGTTCCCTGGAATGCGGATGGAAACGGTTTGTATGGATATCTTCAATTGGCCTGGTATCAACCGAACGGCATGGATGCGCCGGTCAATGATCTTTTTTTCCTGGCCAGCAGTCTGGGGGACAAGCGGGCGCAGATCCGGAATGTGCTGGATGACAAGAGCTTCGCCGATGCGCTGCTGCGGCTTCACAGCCTCGCGTCCGCCGGTGCGGTGCCGGAATCCGCCTTTTACACCCGCACACCCGCCCAGCAAAGCTGGGTCACCGGGCAGAGCGCCTGCCTGATTGCGGATTTGGAAACAGTCAGCAACGCATATGTTGCCACACTCCGCGATCATCCCGAGTGGAAACCGGAGTGGTGCCTTCTGAATCCCGAGGCAAAACGCGTCAGGCAGCCTGTCAATTCCCTCGGAATGGTCATGCCGGTTGGCGCCGGGAATCCGGAGCGTTTTCTGATGACAATGGATCTGCTGTTCGGCACAAAGGAACTCCAGGACCTGACTCTGGCGGGTCTTCCGGGAACAAACCGGGCTGCGGGCTCCGGTAATGTCTATGAGCCGGGGCCGGATGCCAAAAAATACCCGTTCAATGAGACCGGGTCATGGGCCTGGATGAACCGGGATCTCATGATGGCTCCTTCGGCGGCCGGATGGCTTCAAAAAGAGATCTATGACAAATGGACCGGGGAAGAGGGACGGGTTGTCGAGGCGGAACTCGGCGCATTTCAGTTCGACCCGACCCCTGTGGCGACACAACTTTCCGCCATTCAAACCGCGTTGGGCACGGAAGGAAGGTTTCTGCTGGCCGGTGTCTCAGACAACTTGTCCACTGATATGAAGACCCTCCAGGATGCTCTTTCAGAAGCAGGTGCGGAAGACGTGAGAGTGGAGATGCAGCGTCAGGCTGATTTGTTCCTGGCGGGACAATGATGCGGATTGCAGGAAAAGATTGAAACGCAAAAAGGATGTCCCGAGAGGGGACATCCTTTTTCAATGCAGTGCGCACGGCAGTTTCAGGGGATCCTGCACAGGCAGTTTCATTTCAAGGCCTCATGAGATTCAAGGCCTCATGAGATTCAAGGCCTCATGAGAAAGGCCCTGGAGAAGCCTCATGAGAAACGCTCTGGAGAATCTGCATGAGAAGGCTTTCAGATTCTGTTCACCCCAGTGCGGATGGCAGCTTCGGCAACCGCTTTGGCGACGGCCGGACCGACCCGCTTGTCGAACGGGCTGGGAATGACATAGTCCGCACGGATGTCGGCCTCTTCAATGAGACCGGCAATGGCCTGAGCGGCTGCAATCTTCATCTCATCGTTGATGTCGCTGGCCCGTACATCCAGCGCACCGCGGAACAGACCCGGGAATGCGAGGACATTGTTGATCTGATTCGGAAAATCGGAACGGCCGGTGCCCACAACGCTGGCTCCGGCTGCAAGAGCCAGGTCGGGCATGATTTCGGGGGTCGGGTTGGACATGGCGAACAGGATGGGATTCGGGGCCATGGACCTGACCATGTCCTGGGTGACGGTGTCCGGTGCGGACACACCGATGAAGACGTCAGCGCCAACGATGACATCTTCGAGCTGGCCTTTCTTTAAATGGAGGTTGGAGATTTCAGCCATGAGAGCCTTTTCACCGTTGAGGTTGTCGCGGCCGGCATAGATGGCACCCTTTGTGTCGCAGAGGATGACTTTCTTCAGACCCATGGACATCAGCAGGCGGGTGATGGCGATGCCGGCGGCACCGGAACCGTTCACGACGACTTCGATATCCCCGATGTCCTTCTTGCTGAGTTTCAGGGCGTTGATCATGGCTGCCAGGGTGACAATGGCGGTACCGTGCTGGTCGTCATGGAAGATCGGAATATCACAGGTGGCTTTCAGCTGGCGTTCGATTTCGAAGCAGCGGGGTGCCGAAATGTCTTCGAGGTTGATGCCGCCGAAGCTGCCGGCAAGAAGCTGGACAGTCCTGACGATGTCGTCGACGCTCTTGGAACGGATGCAGAGCGGGAACGCATCCACGTCGCCGAATGTCTTGAACAGAACGCATTTGCCTTCCATGACCGGCATGCCGGCTTCAGGACCGATATCACCGAGACCGAGAACCGCAGTGCCGTCCGTGACGACAGCAACGAGGTTGTGACGGCGGGTGAGTGTGTAGGAAAGATTCACATCCTTCTGGATTTCGAGGCAGGGCTGTGCCACGCCGGGGGTGTAGGCAACGGAAAGGTCATCCTTGTCATTCAGTTGTGCGCGGCTGATGACTTCGATTTTCCCAGCCCATTCTTCATGTGCCTTGACTGATTTTTCGCCGATTGTCATATTCATATCCTCCATTTTTGTCGCGCCATGTATCATGCCGCGTGATTGATCCCGCAAATATGGGGTGCAGATGGATGCGGAGAAGACAGGGGTCCTGCGGATGCGGATGGATGTGGAACAGGAAGGAGTCTTTCGGATGCTGATGGATGCGGAACACCGTTCTGTGTTTTGATGCGGTCGGTTGGGTCAGCCTTGGAGACTGTTTGGCTGGCCACACCCGAAGATGAATCACGCGTTTTCAACTTCCTTGAGGATAAGCTTGAGCTGTTCGGCAGAATACTGCATGGCTGCCAGTTCCGAAGGGGATAACGGAAATTCGATGATTTCCTGAACGCCCTTGCCGTTGATGATGGAAGGAACGGAAAGCGCTACGCCATGGAGGCCATATGTTCCGTTCATGACGCTGGATACTGTGCGGATGGTTTTATGGTCCTTCACCAGGGTCTCCACGATGGTATTGATGGTGATGGCAATCGCATAGAAGGTTGCACCTTTGTTCTTGATGATCATGGCGCCGGATTTCTTGACATCCTCGGCAAGGGAGATCTTCTCTTCCGCTGTGAAGGTTCTGCCAGTGATTTTCATGTACTCGTCGATTTGAATGCCGGCGACATGGGTTGCGCTCCAGGCCGGGAATTGGGTGTCGCCATGTTCACCGATGATATAGCCATGTATGTTCTTGATGTCGACCCCGACCTTTTCCCCCAGGGCATAACGGAAGCGGGCGCTGTCCAGCACGGTGCCGGAACCGAACACGCGGCCGGAGGGGAGTCCGGACCACTTGGAAATCATGTAGGTCTGCACATCGACCGGGTTGGCCACTACGAGAATGACACCGCCGTTGTAGTGCTTCATGATGTTGTCCGTGATGTCCTTCGCAATGCCCATGTTCTTCTTTGCAAGGTCGATGCGGGTCTCGCCCGGCTTGCGGTTCAGGCCGGCGGTGATTACGATGACATCGCAATCCTTGATGTCGGAGTAATCGCCGGAATAGACAGCCATCTGGCCGACAAAACACAGGCCGTGGCTGATGTCCATGGCTTCGCCGTAAGCCTTTTCCTTGTTGACGTCGATGAGGACGATTTCGCTGGCCAGCTGGTTGAGGGCCATGGCGAACGCGGTGGATGAACCGACAAACCCTGCTCCGATGATTGCGATTTTTGTTTTGCCTCTGCTCATGCTGTCTCCTTACGCTGCATGTAATCATGCTGATGAAATGTTTGTTATTTTTTTCTCACATTTTATGATTATATCACGCCACATCAGGGAAATGCAAAAAAAAAGTAAAAAGAAAAGACGCCAATCATTTGCGGGATGCAAGTTTGGCGTCTTTATTCTATTATTGGATATTATGATAAGATCATAAAAAAGCGACAGCTTGCGTTCCTGTACCAGCTTAGGAGTCTGCAGCCATCCATCAGATGAACAGCGACATGTCCGATTCTTCCGCGGAGGCCAGCATGGCGGCGACACCGCCTGCCTTGATGCCTGGCAGCAATTCCTCCATCTTGATGCCCATCACATCCATGGACATGGTGCAGGCGACAAACTCCACCCCGTTTTGCATGGCTGTTTCGATGAGTTCGGTCAACGAGGCGATGTTTTTATGCTGCATCACCTTCCGGATCATCATGGCACCCATCCCGCCCATGTTCATCTTCGACAGCGTGAGCTTTTTTGCGCCTCTGGGCATCATCATGCCGAACATCGACTCGATCAGGTTCTTTCTGACCTTCACTTTCTGCGCCTTCCGGAGGATGTTGAGCCCCCAGAAAGTGAAGAACATGTTCACACTTCTGCCCATGGCCGCCGCGCCATTTGCGATGATCAGCGCGGCAATGGCCTTGTCCAGATCTCCGGAAAAGACGATGATGTTCTTGTCCGTGCGAAGATCAGCCGCATTTTTCTCCGCGACGAACGGAACGCCTTTCCGAATCAGGCATTTGACAGTACCTTTTTCCATGCGGTTTTCTAGCAGATCATTGCCCGTTCTCCGGCACCAGGCGGACACATCGTTGGAGAAGGCGGGATCTGTTGCCGTGATTTCGAGAATCTGGCCGGGCATCAGGTGCTGCATGCCTTCATGCACTTTCAGGATGGGACCGGGACACTGCAGTCCACAGGCATTCATTTTGACGATGGGCATGGCACCGGTATGGGATTTCTCGGAGATGCCGGATCCGGTCCTGTCGGTCTCCGTTACCTGGTGGGATGGGGATTTCTCCGAAAGGTCCATCGCGGCGGCATCACTGCCGGTTTCCTTCGGAGACCGTCTGGAGGGTGGTGTCGGAGGCGTGGGTGTATTCACCATGTTCGAGAACCTGAATCCGCCGGAGAGGTTGTACACATCATACCCTTTCTGGGTAAGAATGCGGCTGGCCACATACCCGCGCAGGCCGATCTGACAGAACACATAGACCGGTTTGGATTTGTCGATTTCTCCATGTCTGGCGCGGAGATCGTCCAGTGGGATGTTTCTTGCTCCCTCGAGGGTGCTGTTTGCGAATTCCTCCGCCGTCCGCACATCCAGGAGCGTGATGCTCTTTCGATCCAGTGCCGGCACATCCGACGGATAGTATGCCTTCCAGACGCCGTCGAGCAGGTTCGCGGCCGTGTAGCCTGCCATGTTGACCGGGTCCTTGGCGGAGCCGAAGGGGGGTGCATAGGCGAGTTCCAGTTCCGTGAGGTCCCGTACGGTCATACCGGCGTGGATGGCGGTGGCCAGCACATCCAGGCGCTTGTCCGCACCTTCGAAGCCTGTCACTTGCGCGCCGAGTACTTTTCCTGTGACCGGCGCGAAGAGGAGCTTGATGGTCATGAAGGTTGCACCAGGATAGTAGCTCGCGTGGGAGCCGCTGAACGTGAAGGATTTCAGATAGGGGATATTGTTGTCCTTCAGGGTTTTCTCACTGCTGCCCGTGACCGCGACGGTCATGTCGAATGCCTTCAGGATGGCGGTGCCTTGCGTGCCGCCATATTTGCTGCTGCCGCCGTTGATGTTGTCGGCCGCGATGCGGCCCTGCCGGTTGGCCGGTGAAGCCAGGGGGACGAATACTTTGCGTCCCG
The DNA here is from genome assembly GCA_020047785.1 of Clostridia bacterium. Taxonomy (GTDB): domain Bacteria; phylum Bacillota; class Clostridia; order DSM-8532; family DSM-8532; genus JAEWSN01. Next base: position 5,130 of record JAIFNI010000021.1, on the reverse strand, counting down.
TCGTGAAATCGGTCACTTCCACGGCATCTCCGACCGCATAGATGTCGGGGTCGCTGGTACGCATGAATTCATCGACGGCGATGCATCCTCTTGTTCCGAGAACCAGTCCTGCATCCTTGGCCAATTGGCTTTCCGGACGAACGCCGACGGCCATGACGACCATGTCGGCCTCGATGAAGGAGTCATTGTTCAGCATGATTTTGTATCTGTAGTGGGAAGGTCCTTCCTGCTCCAGAAGGGCTGTGACGCCGATGTTCAGGTACAGTCCGACGCCGTGCGAAAGAATGTGGCTGTGGATTTCCCCGGCCATGTCCGCATCGAGCGGCTGAATGACATGGTCCATGAGTTCCACGATGGAGACATCCACGCCTGCAGCATGAAGGTTTTCCGCCATTTCTATGCCGATATATCCGGCTCCGACCACGACCGCATGCTTCGGATGGGCTTTTTTCACATAATTCTTGATGCGGAAGGTGTCCGGAATATTGCGGAGCGTGAAAACGCCATCGCTTTTCGCCCCTTCGATGGGTGGAAGGATGGGCGCGGAGCCTGGAGAAAGGACGAGTGCGTCATAAGCCTGCTCGTACGTGCGTCCGTCCTGCAGATTCTTCACGGATATGGTTTTTCGATCTCTGTGGATGGCGGTGACTTCGGAAAAGATGCGCACATCGACATGGTAGCGATCGTGAAAAGACTCGGGCGTCTGAAGGGTCAGCTTTTCCTCGTCCGTGATGACATCCCCGATGTAATAGGGAAGGCCGCAGTTGGCGAAGGAGATGTGCTCGCCCCGTTCGAACAGGACAATCTCCGCATTCTCGTCCAGCCGCCTCATCCTGGCTGCCGCTGTGGCACCGCCCGCGACACCTCCGACTATCAATACCCTCTTGACCATGTTTCCTCCTCATTGTGATGCTAAGGTGATTTTTTCAGAACCAATATCCGGCATTTACCCATTTGCGTCGTTTCGACTCAGATTGACAACACTTTCACACAGACCGCCGAAACAATAGAAACCCACCAATTGATTGATCATAACGGAGATGCTGCCGATACTCCGTGACGATGTCACAAAAAGCGGAATTCGCTCAGACCGTGCAGGGACCGCTCTTCGTTCCGGGGATTGCAGCCGGGTTCCTCACAAGGGATTTGAGGGTTACCTTTCCACGGCCGAGTTCGAGCATGCCGTCGCGCTCGCACTCCTTCAGCAGGCGGGAAACCACTTCTCTTGCAGTCCCGAGTTCCGATGCGATCGATTCATGCGTGGCATAAAGCGGATAGGTTCCACCACCGGTTTTTGAAATGAGCAGATCCATGAGACGCTCGTTTGTCCGCTTGAAGGTGATGTTCTCGACGAGACCGAGGACCGCGTAGAACTTGGCAGCCATGGCGGAAAAAACGAATTGACGCACCGGGTCGCTGGTCTGGAACAAGTGACGGAAGTGATCGAGCGGGACTATCACCATCATGGTGTCGTGCTCGGTGATGGCGGAGACCGGATAGGGGATTGTGCCGGAACCCAGCAGACAGGAGACGGTCAGGACGCAGGTTTCGCCACGGCCGATCCGGTAGAGCGTGATTTCCCGGCCCTCGTCGGACAATTTGAAGATGCGGACAAGACCGTCCACAATCAGAGTGACACCGCTGCACTTGACGCTTTCGTTCATGATGAACGTGCCGGCCGGAATGACACTGTAGCGGCAGAGACCGAGCAATGTTTCCCGGTCGGCGGCATTCAGCAGCCCGATGAATGGAAATGCGTGTTCCAGATCCTTCATGACTTTATCCGTTGTCATAGAAATGTCCTCTCCGGTTTTCATTTTTCTGCAGGCTTAACGCCTTTTTTCCATTATACCGGTTTCAACGGCTGCATGCAGAAAAAACAGACCATTTCCACATGGAAATGATCTGTTTCCGGATTCATGAGAAATCCTGCATGACAGGTTTGGCGATTGTTTTTGGTATTCATCTGAACAGGTTATTTTCTTCCAAGGCCTGATCGAAACCAGGCAGCTTTTTCAGGAATCAGAGGACCATTTTCTTGAAATCATCCTTCGGTCTGAAACCGATGGTTTTGCCCGAAACCTGACCGGCCTTGAATGCAATGACGGTCGGGATGCTCATGATGCCGTATTTTGCGGAAAGTTCCGGCTCATTGTCCACATTCACCTTCACGACCTTGACTTTTCCCGCGAGTTCGGAGCCCAATTCCTCCAGCGTGGGGGAGAGCATGCGGCACGGGCCGCACCAGGGTGCCCAAAAATCGACGAGAACCGGAATGTCCGAGTGGAGGACTTCCTGTTCGAATGTTGCTTTGCCCACTTCCTTAGCCATAATTACCTCCTGGGATATTTTGATGTGCGTCATCCGGCGATGTCCGCTTTTGTTCCATTGTATCATACCGCGATGGTGTTCTCGGTGACCTTGTCACGCAGTGTGCCGGAAGAATTGTCCGAAGGGTTTGACAGGATCCTTGCCCCGGATGATATACTTCTGGGGAATGCCCTGCGGGAAGCGCGGGCGATAAAAGGAGAAGAAGCATGTTCAGAAAAGGCATATCCCTGCTGGCAGCCGGTCTTGTCTGTTCGACCATCCTGGCAGGCTGCGGCAGCGCAGGAACAGGTACTGCGCTGGAGCAGGACATGAAGGATGCGATCGCATCGGGTACCTCACAACTTCAGATGCCTGCAAAAGGAGACCAGATCGCCATCATCAGGACCACGGAAGGCGATCTGCACATCCGCATGCTGCCGAAGGAAGCGCCGAAAGCGGTTGAGAACTTCACGACGCACGCCAGGAACAAATATTATGACGGTCTTGTCTTCCATCGAATCATCAAGGATTTCATGATTCAGGGAGGTGACCCGACCGGAACGGGAATGGGCGGAGAAAGCATCTGGAAGGCGCCATTTGAAGATGAATTCACCGCAACCGCCTTCAATTTCCGCGGTGCGCTCAGCATGGCCAATTCAGGCGCGAATACGAACGGAAGCCAGTTTTTCATCGTGTCGGCCGACGAGAAGACCGTGCCGGATGAAACCGTCGAACAGCTGAAGGCCGGCGGATGGCCGGATGAAGCCGTCAAGGGCTACGATGCGGTCGGCGGGACCTACCACCTCGATCAGAAGCACACAGTCTTCGGGCAGCTGTATCGCGGCTATGATGTTCTGGACAAGATTTCCGGCGTAAAAACCGATGAAAGCGACAAACCTGTCCAGGATGTGAAAATCAAGTCCATCGAAATCACTACCTATGCGGAATAATGCGCCATGATCGAAGAAGCGCCTGCCGCAGGCAGTTTCATCAGGACGCAGGCAGCTTCGACTGGCTGCGCTGCCTCTGGATCGACCTTGCTGGAATGCCGAAGACAGGGTGGTGAAGTGGTGGTTTGGACATGAAAGCGAATCAGAGCGGAGAGAAGGCGAAATCGGCTGCAGGAATAGAATTTCATGTCTATAACGCCGCGCTGGCGGTTCTTGGTGCGGCAGGTCTGATTCAATCCTTTTCGGCGCATCGCGTTTCGGCCGGATGGGACCTGGGTCTGCTTCTGCCTGCACTGGGCGGTGCATTTCTTCTTCTCTGGGTCGTCATCCGACTGCTGCTGGGAAGCAGGGTGATCCGCAGACCGGGCCTGCAAAAATCGGCCTGGCTGGTTATCGGTCTGGGCGCAGCCGTATTTCTGTCCGTTCAGGTTGTCCTGGTGACGGACCCGCTTCTGCACGGAGCCGAGCGGCTTGAAAAGGCAGGGGGTTCCGGAGCGGTCTGGCTGATTGTGCTCGGGTGCGGCATAACGGCGGATGGCTCACCTACCTGGGCATTGGCGAACAGGCTTGACAAGGCATTGGAATGGTACCGGGATCACCCCGGAACCCAGCTCGTGGCTTCCGGAGGAAGGGGCGCGAACGAGCCGGAACCGGAAGGGGTATCCATGGCGCGCTATCTGGTGGAGAACGGTGCATCCGAAGCGGATGTGCATGTGGAAGGACGATCCACGAGCACCATGGAGAACTTTCTGTACAGCAGGACCGTCATGGAGGAGGCGGGCTGGTCCGGAGGTCCGGTCCTGTTCGTTACCAATGATTTCCATGTATTCCGGGCCCGCATGCTTGCGGCGCGGAATGGGCTGGATGCATATGGGATCCCTGCCTCCACCCCGGCTGTCATCCGGCTGAATGTCTATCTGCGTGAATTTTTCGCGCTCTTCAAGTCCCTTCTGGTCGACTGGGTTCCCGAAGCGGACCCGGAGCCAGCAGGAGTGCAATGAGCTGCGGATAGAGCGTGTTCGCATGTTCCTTCCAGTTTCTGCACATGGCTCTGGCATCCTCGCGGGACCCGACGGAAAGTTTTGTCTCGAACAGCGGAATGTCCGATTCGGTGATGCGCAGGGAGACCTGATACTCGTCTTCCGATACCAGTGCGAGGTCCGCCGTGACGGATGTTTCACGCATCAGGCCGGACCGGATTTCAGCAATGCCTGCGGACAGACGGTTGCGGATGCCATCCGGGATGAGATTGCCGAACAGGCCGAGAATTCTTGCCCCCTCCGCCGTGATGCTGTAAAAGTCCGCTCCTTCACGGGGTTCGACTGAAAGAAAGCTGTTGGCGGACAATTCGTGAAGACACTGCTGCATGTGGAAATAATTCATGAACCGATGCTCCAGCATGATGCGTGTGAGCTGCATGCTGCTGACCGGCATGCGGACCTTGTCTGCGAAAAAGAGCAGCAGAACCTTGTTTTCAGCATTTTCCCTGGTTTCTTCCGAAAAATCCATCTGAACTTCCCCCGGTGCGCCTTTTTGGCGGATATCAGGAGAAGGTCCGCCTGATGCCGATTCCGCCGTTTTTATCCATTATAGCATCCCGTTTCGGTCTTGTGTCCGGAAACGCATCGGGCAGGTCATGGACCTTGCACTTGAAAGGCGCCTTCCCTTATAATGGGCATGCGGTCCGATCGCGGCGGGATTCCATTTGTTCGGAATCCTATATAATCTCCCGCACAGACGCGTTCTGGCAGGGGAATCCACGATGGGAACATGCAGGGATTGCATGAATATCCAGGGACAGGCGCGGGAAGCGTCAACGGCAGCGCCTGCCTGCAACGCGCCAGGGCGCCGGGGAAAAGGGGTAAGCAGC
>JAIFNI010000095.1 GCA_020047785.1 Clostridia bacterium | reverse complement strand
TTACTTCACGGAAGAAGCCAAGGACCAGATATTCGCCGATTTCAACCGGGCACTCGTCCAGAACGGCGTTCTCTTCATCGGAAGCACGGAACAGATTATCGGATATCATAAATTCGGTTACAAACCGATGGAAACATTCTTTTATCAGAAAACCGGAGAAGCGGCGAAGTGACCGCTTCGAACCCGGAATGCAATGGAAAGAGAGTGATCGTTATGATTCGTCTGGAAGACATGAACACGGAAGAGCTGCTTGGCGTCATCCGCATGAAGGATGCGCAGATCCGGGAGCTGAAAGGGGAACTGGCAGCCTGGCAGCAGCTGGTTGAAGAGCTTCATCAGAAACTGGGCATAGAGGATACACACTATACCGGAAGCGGGGATTGAAATGATCGCACACCTGAAGGGAACGGTTGACCGCATGACATCGGACAGCCTTGTTCTTGATGTGAACGGAATGGGATTCCGTGTCTTCACGTCGACCGGAACCTTGTCAGAAACCGGTACAGGGGAAATCATCCGTCTGTACACCCATACCTACGTGCGGGAAGATATTCTGGCACTGTACGGTTTTCTTTCGGAAGGGGAGCTGCTGATGTTCGAGCAGCTGCTTTCCATCAGCGGCGTTGGCCCAAAGGCCGCATTGGCTGTTGTTTCCGCAGTTCCTCCCTCCGCGTTCGGACTGGCGGTGCTGACGGAAGATGCGGACAGGCTCTCCAAGGCGCAAGGGGTCGGAAAGAAAACCGCCCAGCGGATTATTCTGGAATTGAAGGATAAAATCAGGAAGGAACAGGCAGCCTTCGGTGTGATGCCCGGTGTCGTGCGACCGGTACCGGAAGCAATGCCGATCGGTATTTTCGAAGAAGCTGTTTCCGCCCTCATGATGCTGGGGTTTTCCGCTGCGGAAGCACAGAAGTCCGTGACCCCGGCCATGGAGGAAGGGAAACCGCTCGAATCGGTCATACGGGATTCCTTGAAGATGCGGGGCCGCACGCGATGAAAAAATCCGGAAACATCATATTCCGATGAGTTTGTTCATGGCTGAATGAGAAAGGGGAGGCGCGATGAAAGGTTCTGTTGTCATGACCTGGTTGCGGACCTTGGACAAGATGCAGGGGCCGGATTTCATGGACAAGGTGTTCAAGGCGCATCATTGGGACCGTTCAAGAGTCATTGCGCCCAAAGATGATATTGCCGATGATGTGATCTTCGGCATGATCGGCGATGTGGCCAGACAGGCGGGAAAATCGCTGCCCGATCTGTGGCGGGAAGTCGGACGCAACAACATCGAATCCTTTCGCAAATGGTTTCCTTCCTATTTTGAACGGTTCAGTCTGAAAAGCTTCATGATGATGATGGATGAAGTCCATGCCCAATTGACGCGCATGATCCCCGGCGCAAAACCGCCACGCCTCATTGCCAAGGAGATTTCGCCTTCCGAGGTGGAGATTCGCTATTCGTCCCCCCGTGGCATGTTTGATTATTTTTTCGGTCTCATGGAAGGATCGGCGGCCTTCTTCAAGGAGAAACTGGATTTCAGGGAACTGGAACGCGGCAAGGATGGGGCAGGCCAGTATGTCCGCGTTCTCCTGACATTCGAAAAATTCGAGGCAGCCGGTCCTCAGTTCAAGCATCTCCGCGCTCTTTCCCTTGGTTTTCTTCACACCTCATCGGCCCGTTTTGCATTTTACACATCGGTCCTGCTGGTTGTCGCCATGCTGATTATTTTCCCCGGGCAGCAGGTTTTCCAGTACGCCATCGGTGCCGGACTTATCATCCTGGGGTCAAGCCTGTTCGCCTGGATGTCGAGCAAGCCGGAAAAAGCTGTGATGCAGCAGTTGGAAAACTACAGTCAGCTTGATTTCACCCATGCGGAATCCTTCCGTTCAGGGGACGAGTACGAACGCATGATTACCATCATGGAAGAATTCCGGGGCACCATCATGCGCGACATGCTTTTCCTGAAAGGTGGTTCGGATGACATGCATTCCTTTGCGTTGTCCTTTGCGGATATCGCACAGCGCATGAAGCATGTGTCGGATGATATTGCGAACCTGGTTCACGATGTCGCCGAAGGTGCCATCCATCAGGCGGAGGAAACGGAGAAATCCGTCTCCGTGCTGGGTCTCAATATTGAAAGCCTGAACAATATCGCCGCGGAGCAGGATTCGGGCAAAAATCAGCTTGGTGCGGCCGTGAGCCGCATCGAGGAATCTTTCGGACAGACGGAAGGGGTGGCCACCCTCATCACCCAGGTCAAGGACAGCTTTTCCGCCGTCAATCATCAGGGGGAACAGCTGGCCGGACAAATCAGCCAAATCATGGACATTGTGGATACGGTTGCGGGCGTTGCGGACCAGACCAACCTCCTTGCTCTGAATGCCGCCATCGAAGCGGCCCGTGCAGGCGAGGCAGGGCGCGGGTTTGCCGTCGTCGCGGAGGAAATACGAAAACTGGCCGAGACATCAAAAACCGCGGTGAATACCATCAACAACAGTCTGGTCACCTTCACCGGGGAGGTCAACCGCCTTGTCGACCAGGTGAACCTGCAGTTCAATCAGCTGGATACCGGCAATCGGATGCTCAGTGACGTGCTGAACGGCAATCGGTCCTCCACCAGGCAGATCGCCACGGTCACGCAGTCCATTTCCCAGATGGTCGGAAAGCTTTCGCAGGAAGCGCACCAGTTGGCCACCGTTTATGAGAATATCCATTCGCTGGCCGCCATTGCGGAAGAAAACTCCGCATCATCCCAGGAAATGAGTGCAAACGTCACGGAATACGCGGAACGTATCAAAGAATTGATATCGAATGTCCACCAGATGGAGGAACTCACGGACAATTATCAGAAAGAACTGCGGAAATACAAAGTGTGACAGCAGGAAACCTGTTGCCGCACAGGGAAATGCAGTACTGCCCGAATCGATCTTGATGGAAACAGGAAAAGGACGGCTGCACCGGCAGTTGTCCTTTTTTTGCCCTCTCCTGCGGGAATATGATACAATCCTCAAGTGGCCGGCACGCGCATGCGCTGCCGTCATAATCTCTACATGCGGCTTGAACCTCCTGGGAGGGGAAGGCCCGTTTGATGCGGGGGTACTTGTTTGAACGAGGACAAGTCGACCGGTGGGGAAATCCGTCGGGACGAGGACAGGCTGACCGGCGGGGAAATCCGTCGGGAGGATGAGGTTGAATCGGGGCTGCGGCCGAAGACCATGTCCGAATATGTCGGACAGGAAAAAGTAAAATCGAATCTGTCTGTTTTCATCGGCGCGGCCAAAAAACGCGGGGAGTCGCTGGACCATGTCCTGCTGTATGGTCCGCCCGGTTTAGGCAAGACGACACTTGCAGGCGTCATTGCGACAGAGATGGGCGTCCAGCTGCGCATCACGTCCGGACCGGCCATCGAAAAACCCGGCGACCTCGCGGCCATCCTGACCAACCTGACACCGTCGGATGTTCTCTTCATCGATGAAATCCACCGTCTCAACCGGAGTGTGGAGGAAATCCTGTATCCGGCCATGGAAGACTACGCGCTGGACATCATGATTGGGAAAGGTCCCAGCGCACGGTCCATCCGTCTGGATCTGCCCCGGTTCACCCTCATCGGGGCCACCACACGTGCCGGCATGCTCACGTCGCCCCTGCGCGACAGGTTCGGCATCATCAACCGGCTTGAGTTGTATACCCATGCGGAGCTTACCCGCATTGTCAACCGCTCTTCGGGCATCCTCGGCATTGCCATCGAAGCGGAAGCGGCGGTGGAAATCGCAAAACGTTCCCGTGGCACACCCCGCATTGCCAATCGTCTGCTCCGGCGTGTCCGCGATTTCGCCGAAGTCCGTTCGGAAGGGCACATCACCATCGAGGTCGCCCGATATGGGCTTGAGGCGCTTGATGTGGATGTTCTCGGGCTTGACGGCACGGACAGGAACATTCTCGATGCCATCATCAGGAAGTTCGACGGAGGGCCGGTCGGTCTTGACACACTGGCTGCCACAACCGGTGAGGAACCCGACACGATAGAGGATGTGTACGAACCATTTCTGCTTCAGCTCGGGTTCATTCAGAAAACGCCACGGGGCAGGCGGGCGACGCGCCTGGCCTATGCCCATCTCGGTGTGCCATATGGCGGAGACTCGGAACCAGTACAGATGACCATGCCCGAAGGAGGAGCATCATGAAGATCGGTTTTATCGGAACAGGCGCCATGGGAGGTGCCATGCTCAAGGGAATCCATGCACGACATGCCTCCGCACGGTTCTTCACATTCGACAAGGACGCTCTGCGCCTGGCGGAAACCGCTGTTTTGTACGGTGCAGAAACCTGCACGGGTGAAGTGGGTGTAGTGGACGCCTCCGACATCATATTTCTCGCTGTAAAGCCCGTTCATATGGAGGCTGTGCTGAAAGCCTGCGCAACGACCGCCACAGCAGGCAAAGTGTTCGTCACACTGGCTGTCGGCTTGCCGCTTTCCCTATATGCGCGCATGCTCGGAGAAACCGCCAAGGTGGTCAGGACCATGCCGAATACGCCGGCTCTCATCGGGGAGGGTATCACCTTGTTCTGCTGTACAACGGCTGTGTCGGCCGATGAACGCAGGGTTGTTGTTTCCTTGCTGGAAGCGGCAGGATTCGTCGAGGAACTGGAAGAAAAACTGATGAGCGAAGTGACTGCCGTTACCTCCAGCAGTCCTGCGTTTTTCTTCATGATGCTTGAGGCAATGGGAGACGCGGCTGTGCAATCCGGGCTTCCACGCGCTTCCGCCTATCGGTGGGCTGCCGCGGCCATGGCCGGTTCCGCGCGTCTCCTGCTGGAAACGGGCAAGCATCCCGGCGAATTGAAGGATATGGTCACCTCTCCCGCCGGCACAACGATTGAAGGCGTGACCGTTCTGGAACGCGAAGGGTTTCGGTCCGCCGTCATCGATGCGATGGGTGCTGTGACAAAAAAGGCCCGTGCCATCGGGGAATCCATGCATGCGAAGGGCTGACCGACTTGCTGCGGGGTTGCCGGATTGTCCTGCCGTATGAATTGTCCTGCCGAATGGATTGTCCTGCCGTATGAATTGTCCTGCCGTATGGATTGTCCTGCCAAATGGGTTGACCTTGACGGATGAAGATGAAATGGAAGGTGGGTTTTGTGCAGTACGAGGAAAAGACCATCAGGTCGGAACCAATTTATGACGGAAGCATCATCCGGGTGGAAAGACTCACGGTGGAATTGCCGGATGGCCGGCAAGCCACGCGGGACATTGTCAGACACGTCGGTGCATCCGCTGTCGTGCCCGTCACTTCCGACGGACATTTTCTGCTGGTGCGTCAATATCGGAAACCCAATGAGTGCGTTTCCATCGAAATACCGGCGGGCAAGCTCGATCCCGGTGAAGCTCCGGATACTTGTGCGATGCGGGAACTTGAGGAAGAGACCGGATTTCGTGCGGAACAGGTTGAAAAGCTGTTTTCCATGAAATCAACCCCGGGGTTTTCGGATGAAGTCATTCATGTCTATCTGGCAACGACTTTGCTGCCGGGTGAACGCAATCCGGATGAAGACGAGTTCATCAGCGCCTTTGCTGTTTCGGAGCAGGAAGTGCTGGCCATGATCCGGGATGGCAGAATCACCGATGGAAAGACGATTGCCGGTATCTATTCGGCACTTGATCGGATGGGCCGTTTCGGCTGATGGTTTCTGATCATATTTTTATGGAAATTGTGTTTGTTTGATTATGTGCTTCTCATTTTGGTATATTAGAGAATAGACATATGATGCTTCGCGGGAAGCACCAGGAAAGACCTCCAATTGCTGTGCAATTGGAGGATGGAATGGCATATGAAAGACAAACGCGCCAGATGGTGAGGGGTGGAAGAAATGAAAGAGCTGCTGCTGGATTTTATCGCGTACCTGCGGAGCAAAAAGACACTTTCCGACAACACACTGGAATCCTACAGCCGTGATGTGCAGCAATATATTGATTTCCTGGGGACACAGAACATCACAGCTGTCCGGCAGGCACCGTACGACATCTTCACGACCTACATCAAGGAGCAGCAGGCCGCCGGCCGTGCTCCGACCACCATCAACAGAAGCATGGCCTCAGTCCGCGTCTTTTACCGCTATCTGATGATGGAGGCGATTGTTTCCGTGAATCCCACCATCGGCATCGAATCCCCGAAAATCGACCGCAAGAAGCCGGGATACCTGACACAGGACGAAGTCAGACTTCTCCTTGATCAGCCTGAAAAAATCGGGCTGAAGGGCATTCGGGACAAGGGAATGATGGAACTTGTCTATGTTTCCGGCATCCGTGTCCATGAGCTCATCGCCCTGAATGTGGCGGACCTTGACATGAAGAACCGCATTCTGCGCTGTGGAGATCCCGGCAGTGAACGGTTCATTCCACTGGAACCCCAATGCCTGAAACCGATGAGCGATTATCTTGAAATGGCGCGTCCCTTCATGCTCCGCGATCGGAATGAAACGGCGCTCTTCATCAATACGAACGGCGGACGTCTTTCCCGTCAGGGATTCTGGAAGATCATCAAACAGTATGCCCAGCAGGCAGGCATTGAGAAGGACATCACCCCACACATGCTTCGTCAGGCACTGGCAGTTCATCTTCTTCAGACAGGTCGCGATCCGGAAGAAGTAAAATCATTGCTCGGACGTTCCGATCTGACGTCCCTGCTCGAGTATATTCCCGGTGCGAAACAGCACTGAAATACATGGACAGGTTCCCTGCCCGAAACTGAGAATTTCATGAAAGGCTGCTTTCCGAAGGGAAGGCAGCCTTTTGATCTGCCGGAAATATTCGTTGCTTCGACCATCCATATTCGAACCTCCATATTCAGTTTTCATATTCGACCATCCATGTTCAGTTTTTCATATTCGGCCATCCCATGCACGGAGTTGTTCCATCAGTCAACCGATACGGATTGACACATTTACCGGAGGTTGAAATAATGAACAAAGAACAGGACGGCAGCATGGAGGTCGGAATGAAGAAGGCTATGGTAATTGGGATTGTCGGACTCGGGCTGATAGGTGGTTCTTTGGCGAAAGCTCTGAAGGCGGATAACCGGCACGTGCGGATCGTCGCCTGCGATCTCAGCAGAACGGATTTGGACAGGGCAATGGCAGACCGTGTGGCTGATGCTGTTTCGGAAAGACCGGGACCGATTTTTCGGCATTGTTCCCTT
>JAIFNI010000052.1 GCA_020047785.1 Clostridia bacterium | reverse complement strand
AAGAACAAATCAGCCTCCAGATTCCGAAATTTGAAACTGAATTTGAAACGGAGCTTTCTTCTGTCCTGAAGGAAATGGGCATGCCCACGGCATTCGATGCGCAATCCGCAGACTTCAAAGCCATGGGTTCAAGCCCGCATGGGAATGTATTCATCAGCGCAGTGAAACAGAAAACCTATTGCCGGGTGGATGAAAAAGGGACGGAAGCTGCCGCCGCCACATCCGTGGAAATGTCGACAACCTCCATGCCGGTGAATCAGAAGGAACTTGTCTTCGATAAGCCGTTCCTGTATGGTATCATCGATGTGGAGACCGGAGTTCCTCTGTTTCTGGGCCTGATGGAGGATCCTGGATAAATGTGGGCTACAAACCTCCATTCGATGAATAAGAGGTACAGCTCTCCATTCGATGAATAGGGGCCATCAAATCTCCATTCGATGAAAGAGCTGCAAATCCTGATTCAATGAAAAGGACTGGAAGACATATGACAAAAGGTATGGATTTGTGTGAAGCGTTCTGCCTGGATATTGTGGAACCGCTGCTGCGGGAAGCATATCCCTCACTTCGGCACACCCTTGGACTAGTCGGGTATGGTTCGGATGTGATGGGCTATGATGATGAGGTCTCCCGGGACCATATGTGGGGACCAAGATTTTATCTGTTTCTTGAACCCGATGGTCTGGCCTGCCGGAAATCGCTGCATGATTTGTTCTGCCGGCGGTTTCCTTCCACTTTTCATGGATTCAGCGTCCACTTCGCGGAACCCGACCTGAACGACAACGGGATTCGCACTTCCGCTTTCCTTGAGGAAGGACCGGTATCCCCCTTGTATTGGCTCCATACCCCGGATGGATTTCTGAAGGAACAGCTTGGAACCATCCCCAAAGACCCCTTTGACTGGCTTTCCCTGTCCGAGCAGCGCCTGCTGGGATTGACTTCCGGCAGGCTTTTTATCGACGACCTTTCCTTCGATGCGACGCGAACCCGTTACAAGTTCTATCCGGACGACGTCTGTCGTTACCTCATCGCTTCACAATGGGCCCTCATTTCAGAAGAACGTGCTTTTGTCAGGCGTTGTGCGGACGTCGGGGATGACATCGGATCCCGCCTGGTCTGCGGCCGCATGGCAGAACGTCTGATGCGTCTTTGTTTCCTGTATGCAGGGAAATATGCACCATACAGCAAGTGGTTCGGTACCGCCTTCTCCCGTCTCGATTTGCCGGACGGTCTGGCTGAGTCGATTTCCGGTGCTCTTTCCGCGAATGACATGATCCGGCGGGAGAAGGATCTGCTGCATGCCCAGGTCCTGGTTGCAGCAATACACAATGCTTCCGGCCTGACTCTGCCGATTTCATCAGAGATTCATCCCTATTTCTCCCGAAAAATCCAAGTCATCGACACGGATGCATTCTCGACCCTCACACAGGCCTCCCTGTCAGATCCGTTGCTGCGTGCCGCGCCTTTGTTTGGAACCTTCAGCCAGGTAGGCAATTTCGTGCACCTTTCCGACCCGCCCGTCCTGTCCGCTCCCATTGGAAACCTGTATCGTCAGGCAACGCAGGCCATGCAGGCAGAAAGAACCCGGGCATCCCGCCCGGATTCTCTTTCATTGCCCTGATTCGGGGCATAGTCGGATCAGTCCTCTTTCTTCTCATCGCAGCAGCCCTTTTTGGCATCGCCGGATTTCTCGAAGTTCACCTTTTCCATGATTTCGGGAACCATGGCCACAAGGGCTTCCAGTCCACTGGATTTTTTGATCGGAAGCATTTCCACATTCCCGTCCTTGATGACAAGCACGGCGATGGGCTTGATGCTGCCGCCGATGCCGCCGCCACCGCCATTTCCCTTGCTGTCTCCTGCGCCGCCTTCTCCGAGGCCGACGCCGGAACCGAACCCGACAGACAGGAACGGAATGATGGTCACGTTGCCGATTTCGATTTTCTCCCCGACAACGGTCTTGTTGACCAGGAATTTCTCGAGCTTGTCCATCATGGCGCCAATGTTTTCCTCAATTGCTCTGAATTCAAACATGTTCATATCCTCCTTGCGCTATTGCCCTGTGTGGTTTCAGAAAACCGAATATGTCCTGTCTGAAAGGCCTGGAGATCGCGAGTTTCAAGGCTTCCCAAACGATGAACCAAAGAATGATGTGTCCCTGTATGTCAATCTGTCCGGTTGCCTCTGCTTCTTCGAAGACAGGCTGGATGCGAATGAAGTATTGTTCCCTGTTTGTCGGAAACAGAGCCTGCATCGGGGCGAGAACCGCACAGAAGGTTCCGGTGTCTGCCGGATCGTCGAATCCGATTCGACTATCGAGATGCATCCGTTTCGGCATCAGTTTATTCAGAACACGGATGCCTGCGTGAACCAAAATGAAAAGTTTCTCTCGTGTGAGTTTGAATTGACCCGAACTTTTCTTCTTCACTTTCTCTTCCAGTTTCACCCGATTCTTTTTTCCGGCCTTCTCAATCCCCCGAACCGCCTTCCCGGAAGCAGATCCGGCCTGTTCACCACCTTTCGTGATGTCAAAGGATTTCACGACCCATCGGGAGAAAAGCATCAATTGCATTCGGAAGCCATTCACACGGTCATAGGACAGAACCAATGAAATCAATCCGAACAACCAATCCAATAAGCCATCCGCATGGGTTTCCTCCTCGTTCCGCCGTCCGGCAAGCCGGTATCGGAACGGAATGACCAGGAAAAGCAGCAGAACCAGGAGGAGTGTCAGAACAAGTCCGAGTATCAGCCTTACAAGAACCAACAGCATCAGACCGAGCAGCTGAAGCATTACCCGCCACCTCCAATCAGACCGGACAGGAGGTGATTTATACGCTTTGCGCCGATGATGCGACCGGACTTGCCTGGGGTTTCACCCTTTTCCGCGGCTGTTGACCTGATTTTCCTGCGTATCTGCTGGATGGCGGTTTTCCCGGCCCACTTGGCTGCTTTCTTCGATGCGGTTCCGGTCAAAACCGCTGCTTCTGTCGCAACCCGTTCCACGCCCGGAATTCGGGGCAGCATGGCAACCGTCTGCTTTGCTGAGGCTGCAAGCTGCAAACCCGCACGCTGCAGCCAGGTTTCCTTGTCTGTCAGCCATTCGTTCAGGATGGCACTCTCTATCCCCTTCAGCGCATCCGGCACAGGCACCGGCTCCCGCCGCATGCTTTCCAGCTCCCAGAAGAGCAGCTTGATATGGGTGAGTTCCCGTCTGCAGTCTTCACAGACTGCCAGGTGCGCTTCCAGGATGGCTGTCTCCGCAACGCCCAGCAGGCCTTCCGTATAATCTTCCAGCAGCCAGGTTTCCATTTTGCACATCCGCTACACCCCCCAAATCTTCAATTCTTCCAGTTTCTTTTTCAACATCCGTCTTCCACGGAATATCCAGGTTTTCACCGAACCTTCCGGTGCATCCATGAGTTTGGCAATCTCCGCATAGGACCGGTCTTCCATGTGCCGCAGAATGAGTGCCGTCCGCTCAGGACCCGGAAGCGAAGACAAAGCTTCGCCGATTTTTTCCTTCTCTTCCGACATCAGATGATGTCGTTCCGGAGACCGGTCCGGATCCGCATCCACCGCTTCAGGCACCCCACTGTCCGGATCCAGAAAATCCACCGCCTGTTCCCTGTCCGGCGCCCTGGCATGATTGATGCAGACGTTCACGGCAATCCGCCGAATCCAGGGTGTCAGGGGTTTGTTCGGGTCGAACCGACCGATGTTCCGGACGATCTTCCACAGCACTTCCTGCGTCAGATCCAGGGCATCCTGCTCATTCCGGGTGCTCCGCCGGCAGATGGTGTAGATGTAGCGCCGGTACTGCCCGAACAGCAGTTCGAAGCCTTCTCTGCTATTCTTTTGGCATAGTCTGACGATTCTGTCGTCACCCGGATTGTCCACATCGTTCTCCTTTGTCTGCCTTCATGATTACCATACACATCCAAACGGGAAATAGTTTCAACTGGATGAAAAAAGATCCGTCAGAGAACACTTCTCCTTTTTCCATGCCGGATCATGCCATCAGTCGCAGGACAAAGAAAAGTATCTTTTGTGAAGCATCTTTTCAAAAGTGTATGCATGCAAACCAGTTTCCGGTATACTGTTCACGAAATCATCCGCAGGACGACCGGAAAACTGCATCGTCTGACGGCACGACAGACGAGTGAAGGGCCATCTTCAGGGCATTTCCAGGTCATTCGGAAATCAGGACTCCCATGAAGCTTCTCAGTCGTTTCCTCCTCATGACCAGAAAACATTGGGGCACCCTGTTTGTGGCTGTCCTTGGCATCATCGGCGCAGCCCTGCTGAATCTAGTCACACCGGAAATCGTCCGGCGGCTGATCGCGTCTCTTTCTTCGCCCGCAAATTCCACATCCGGTCTCCCGGGTTCCGGTTCCGCATCGGGTTCCATGACGCCGGCGCTGCTTCTGGCTTTTGTCCTTATCCTCATCGGAGCCTATCTGGTCCGCGCGCTCTGCCGGTTCATCAGCATGTATGTCAGTCACCTGGCTGCCTGGCGTTTCGTCGGCGAACTGACCCTGATGGTCTATGGCAAACTCCAGCAGCTTTCCCTGCGCTATTTTCAGGACAAGCAGACGGGCCAGCTCATGAGCCGGATGGTCAATGACACCCGTCAGCTGGAAGTTCTGGTCGCCCACGCCATTCCGGACCTCATCAGCAACGTTGTGGTCATCGTCGGGGTTGCCGTCATGATGTTCCGAATCAATCCCTTCCTCGCATTGATTACCCTGATTCCAGTGCCTTTTGTCGTGTTTGCCGGAAGTGTGTTTTCCAGAAAGGTCGCACCGCTCTTCCGCATCAATCAGGAGGTTCTCGGCGATCTGAACGGCACCCTGCAGGACAACCTGTCCGGCATGAAGGAAATTCAGGCTTTCAATCAGGAGGACAACGAGTATTCCAAAATGGAAAAGGTCTGCGTGCACTATTCGTATGTGAACATCCGGGCGAATTTCGCCAATGCTATTTTTCACCCCGGCGTGGAGTTCATCACATCGCTCGGTACGGTCATTGTCGTGGGTGTCGGCGGCTATCTGGCCATGCGTCAGCAAATGGCGCTCTCCGACATCGTCGGCTTCCTCCTGTATCTCAGTTTGTTTTATCAGCCGCTTGCCATTCTGGCCCGATTGGTGGAAGACACGCAGGTGGCCTATGCGGGCGGAGCACGCGTATTCGAAGTGCTGGATGCCGAATCGGATATTCTGGAGGCTCCCGATGCAATCCGCCTGGGACGGACGAAAGGCGCAGTTTCTTTCGAAAAGGTCAGTTTTCATTACAACGCAGGAGAAGATGTCCTGAAAAATGTCAGTTTTTCCGTGAAACCCGGTCAGATGATCGCTTTGGTCGGGCCGACCGGTGTTGGGAAAACAACCATTGTTTCTCTCATGGAGCGCTTTTATGACCCGGTGGAGGGGACTGTGTCCATCGACGGCACCGACATCAGAAATGTGACCCTGAATTCACTTCGGGACCAGATATCCATTGTGCTGCAGGATGTTTTTCTGTTCAACGGTTCCATAGCCGACAACATTGCGTATGGGATGGGTCGGGATGACATAATTTCCCATGAGGAAATCATCCGGGCTGCAAAAATCGCACATGCCGATGGGTTCATATCGAGAATGCCGAATGGATACCAGACCCTGGTCGGGGAGCGCGGCGTCCGTCTGTCCGGCGGTCAGAAGCAGCGCATTGCCATTGCCAGAGCCATTCTGCGCGACACCCCGATCCTGATCCTCGATGAAGCCACCTCGGCGGTCGACACCGAAACCGAGTCGGAAATCAGGAGCGCCATCGAAAGCATCGCCGGAACCCGGACGGTCGTTGTCATCGCCCACCGGCTGTCCACCGTCATGAACGCGGATACCATCCTGGTCCTGGACGAGGGGGAAATCACGGAACGGGGGAACCATCGGGATCTGCTGGCACTGGACGGGCTGTACGCAAAATTATGCCGGGCGCAATGGACCGGGGAGAACGGGCAATTTTTTGATGGGCAAATAGTATGAACCGCGCGTAATCTCAATCAAACTCCGACAGAATGCACTTTTTCACGGATGGGCAACCATTCAGTTAGGTACCTAATATAATCGTTGACACTTCCTCGTGTCGAGTGTATCATTCATACAGTAAGGTACCTAACTAAAACACATCAAACATACAAAACAGTATGCCGATTTTACCGGTATGCTCACGACGAACATGACAGGAGGACAAATCCATGAATCACAACAATGCGAACAAGACTGACAATCATTCGGTCATGATAAACATAAATTCGAATATGACCGACACTGATTCGGACAAGACAGACAATACAACAGCCGAAAACCCGTCCGCTCCGCTCTTCGAAAGGACGTCTTCGCCCGACGCCATCACCAGGGAGCTTTATCATTCCCTGAAACGTCTGAACAGACTGATGCATCGCACCGGGCATCAGGAACCCGGCCGAAATGGGTTATTCCGTGGACAGGCCCATCTTCTTGAGACGGTACGTACCCATGATGGCATTGTGCAGCGCGACCTGGCCGAAAAACTGGACATCCGCCCCTCCTCCCTGACGGAGATGCTGTCGAAGATGGAGCAGGACGGTTTCACCGAGCGCAGGCAGGATAACAAGGACCAGCGTCTCATGCACATTCATCTTACAGGAAAGGGGATGCAGTATTTTGCGATGATGGACGAATCCGAAGTGCATCAGATGAAAACCCTGTTCAGAAGTCTTTCCAACGAAGAAGCTCTCACCATGCTGACTTTGTGCAACAAGCTCGGCTCCGGGCTGGACCATGAATCCGGGGTTGAAGAGAAAAAGCGTCATTCTGGACCGGACGGTCACATTCACCGAGGTCAACGCCATGGTGGTAAGGATCACGAACACCATGAACATTCCGAACACCATGAACATTCCGAATACAACGAACATCACGGGGTTCGGAGCCATCGCTTCCACCATCAGCATGGCGGGAACGGTGCATGGAAAAATAACGATAGCGCCAGCAGGGCCACAGGCCATGAGAGAATGGATGGAAATCCAGGGGAGGACAAACAATGATTCTGGTGTAACAACTCGTTTTTGCGAGTTGTTATGCAGGATTCCTTTGGAATCCTGCATGCAAATGGCACAATATGTGCCATTTGCACACCGAATCACGTGATTCCGTGCCTTGTGGCGACAATGTCGCCACAAGCATGCAAGTTGCATTTTGCAGCTTGCATGAAAAAG
>JAIFNI010000189.1 GCA_020047785.1 Clostridia bacterium | reverse complement strand
AATCGATACCGCAAGAAACTCATCTTTTTTCCCAACAAACAAATTGGCCTTCTGTACCAGCAGATCACGAGCTTTGACCGGACGGAACTCCGGAATGCTTATCCATTCCCATGAACAGCAAGGATAGGTTGAATTCCTCCCAATAATGCTTGAGGAGAGCGAATCCTCCTCCTGGACCGTGTTTTTTGTTTTCAAAGATCGATTTCAGAATTCTGGTGTGTTCCATAAAAACCACCCATATTGCTGAGATATAGCATCGAGTGTGCTATCCTCTGCGATTATTGGGCCGATTTTTATTTTTCAAGTGTTTTTGAGTGTTTTTCAATATTTATATTTTTCCCATTCAATTACAGCAACTGCATAAGTCCTGTGCATTATATATCTATTTTTGTTCAAACATCCCTATTATGTCGGATGATACTTCTTCGTCAATCTCGCGTCTTTGGGGATCTATAGGCGGAACAATCCCTTGGATAATCTATTTTTTAAGATCAGAAAGAGTCCGCAACACTTTTGTTCATTGATTCCACCCTACAAAAAAGAGCAAGCAACCACACAAAAGGAGTTTGCTCAGTTGGTTACTCATTTCCATTTTATGCCACAAATATGTCAATAAAAAAAGACCATTCTCAGTGGTTCTCTTCTTCATTCCTCATCCGCTTCAGCATCTGCCGGATGGCTTCCCGTTCCTCCTGGGTGATGAATAGCATTACCTTCTTCCGTCCCGTTGCTGGCCTTCCTGCCCCACACCTTGCCCCTCCATACCCTCGAACATTGTATGATCCATCCTTGTTGTTCCTATGCATCATCGTTCTGGCTCCCTATGATCTGGTCCCACGCTTTCGCATGAGCCGTGTCAACGGTCTCCTTTGCACGCTCCATCATTTTGATTGCCCTCCGCACTGACTCCGTCATTGGCATGAAAGGTGAGGCATCCTCGAAAGCCGTCTCGAGGTCTATAATTGCAGCCGAAAGCCTGTCCCGTACAAAGTCCATTTCCTTGATCGTCATTTTCGGCACCTCCAAATTATCTTCTTGAAATATTATACCCATATTCAAGTTATGAGAATCACTCCATCGAAACTTGGTTCATACCCATGTCGGTTGCCCATTCAGACAGGATGTATTCGAAGAACTTCTGCACGTTGTTGATATTGGACAGGTTCATCTTCTCGTTTGTAACCTCGTACAGAAGCCTTGCAATGCTTTCTTGGGAGAACTCTTCCAAAGCATTGGTGCTTATTTTCTGTCCCTTTTTGCTCATTACAACGGCCTGAAGCTTGTCGAGTAAATCATCCTTCTGCCAGACAAGGTAACTGTCGTATTCATGAACCATATGTGACTTCAAAATAACAGAAACATAGATTGTATCTACCATGCGTCCTCTTCCACGCATTTTCACTTCCTTGAACCTTATAAACAAATCCGTTTTTTGATTGATTTCTCGTTCCGCAATATCAAGAACTCTTCGCCTGAACATGGAGAAATTGCTGTATTTACCGTCTGCTATGTCCAGCTTTGCCCTGAATTCTGACAAGTCCACCCTTTGAACAACATTCGGCTGCGTTTCATACACGCATGCACGAAACAATTCATAGCATCTTTGGGCATAAATTGAGCCAAGGGGCAACGCGAATTTTAACAAGAACTTGGTATACCCTTTGTTTTCAAGCATGAATAAAAGGTGCGGAGCCAATTGCGGGTTGAATTCCATTGTAACAATGCTTCCAAGTTTGGTTTGCTCCAGCTTGAAGTAAATAACCCAAGGATATATTTCAAACTTCCCCTTTTCGTTGACTTCTACTGTCCTTGAAACAAGCTTGCGAGCAGCTGCCTTGATAGATTCATTATCAGAACTTGAAAACGCGCTCTCGTCTAATAGCTTCGCCATGTCTGCCAGGTAGAATGATAGTCTCGGGAAAACTGTATCTTCGGCCTTCAATTTGCTCATGGAAACATACAAAAGCCGCCGCTCCCACAAGGACATGCTGAACCTTGCTTGCGCCAAGTCCTTCCCAATCACAACAGGCAATTCCTTGTTAAGCTTTTTCTCGTTTCCCGTTGCCATTCTTCTTCCCCCACCTCAACGGACATACTACTTGCTCAAAACCACCTATAAAATGGCTTCATAACACAAGATTATGTTACCATGAATGTTGGCTGAAAACCTTTTTCAATGCGGGTTTCGAGAGTTTATGGGAACGGATTATCGTATAACGTGGCGCATACCATATGTGTTCAGATTCAACTATATGTGCTTTAATGTTGCTTGTCAACTTTGTGTTGCATTATACGGAATTTGTTGCATAGACATGACTAATCCGTTGCATTAATGGCTGAAGATTCTTTCTGTGAGCGGGTTTCGAGCGACGATATAACAACTAACAACAACTAAGGTACTTAAAAGGTAAAAGCAACCGGGGTTTCCCCCTCAAAAAAGGGTTGAACGGCAGGGTTGAATCAGCCGATTCGCGGTTCAGAAACAAGCCCTCTATTTTCCCGTGGAAGCGTATAGGTGTGGCGAAGGTATCCGATGTCCTTTTGATTCGCAGAATAGCCCATAGAGCGTCAGGAACGGGAGAACCACTTGCGGTGCTTCATTCCTTCGATGGTTCCCCGAAGCATGGCGTTTTCTTCCCGAAGGGATGCCAGTTCGATGTCCTTGGCTTTCAACTCTGCTTTCAATTCTGCATGTGCCTGGACAATATCAATTCCATCCTGCAGCGAAGCGATCCTGCCGCTCATTGATTCGTCCATCCTCAGCAAAGATTCATGCAGCCGGTTCATTGACTCGTCCATCATTCCGCTTATGCGGTCAGCTAAGACAGATGTCATCGAGGATTCAACCATCCGCTGCATCTCTGCCACAGGAACAGCTGGTTCATTGCTCTGGATGATGACGGGGGTTCTATTTGTCTGCTTAGCCTTTTCAAGTGCTTCTTCGGAGATGTAGTGTTCAGGGCCGTGGATGCCTTCGGCCAGATGTGATTCGATGCGGCCCATTTTAATCCAGCTGCGGATGGTGTTCTCTGAGCGGTTCAATCGCTCTGCGGCTTCCCTGACATTCATAGAACCCTCCCTGATAGCCTACTGGTATGAGCTGTGCCACACCCTCCTGATACACTCCCTCACAAATTAAGAGAGATAGTCACAGTATACCAATAAGGAAAGAAAAAAAGAAACCAGCCCGCCATAAATCAGGTAGCTTTGGCGCAAAGGGACTGCCTCTCCCATCACGTGCCTAGCATGGGAAAAGAAGTGGCGAAGCAAGACCCTTATATCAGACTGTTGGTAGTGTACAAGTCTGGATGAAAGCAGACAGCGCTCATTTCAAATGCGACCTGTTAAAGTATGGTATGCGCAGGGGGAATGCCTGGACAAAAAGAACCGGACGGGGACCGTTGAAAAAAACACACTGTTTCCCCTCGATCCATCCTTAGATAAGGTGAGTGTGGACAAGATAGCTCTTTACTCAGCACAGCAGCTTCGACAAGTGAATCCGCTGTGCTGAGTAAAGTGAATAAATGGGGGGTCCCGGTATTATACGGATTTGCATGGAACCTTTATAGAAGCAAGGTTTCCCACATCCCAACTCGGTATTTTTTCATATTCTACAGATTCGGCCTGCTTTAGCCGCCGCCGCATGGCGCGGACAAGAGTGCGTGCGGTTTTTTGCGTCCGTGACGCCTTTTTGCACCAAGATATCTTCCACAAGCTCCAGGGCTCTCCTGTGGCCATAGACCGCTCCCATCCATTGTGCTGTCATTTCTCTTCTTTCCTGTCTCTTTGCCTCATCTTTAACCATCTGTTGCAATTCCGCGTACACATTGCGTCTTTCAGACATTAGCCTTCCTCCTTTGGGTTCTTTTCGGCGGTTGTTGATTGTGTTCTATCACGCTGACTGTCCGCTTTCCGCTGGATAGCCATTGAAATCGGAACCGAACGGGTTGGAGCGCGTTTGTTGCGCAACCTCCTGAATGCCCTGGGTGACCTCAAAGCGGATTCTGTCGCGCATTGCATCAGGTGTTGCCAGCAGACGGAACATGCCTTCGATATCTGCACGAAACAAGCCTGTATCCAAGGGAAATCTAAGTGTTTCTGATGACTCCATTTCATTCAGGAACCGTGTTACAACGTTGTTAGAAGACTGGCAAAGCTATCAAAAGGAGAATCAGTGTCAACCGAAATAATTGAACGTATCTGCGCTGCCTTGGGCATGCAGCCGGGCGATATCATGGAAGTTGTCTAGGATGAACCGGAAGGCCACTGGGCGATTGCATGGGAAAGGCCCCTGAAAGCGTCAAAGCAATCAAGGGCCTTTCTGATTGACACAAGCTATAACGGGGCATACCATGGGCATAGGGTATTATACGAAACGGTCAGAATCATCCTTTGGATCAGGCGTCGCATTGCAGTGCGGCTCCTGATTTTTCTTTTCTTCCGTTTCCCGGACGGGTGAATCGCCCGCGCCGATTTCAAGGATATCAAGGCCAAGCTTTATCCTGAATGGGTGCTCCCGCCCTTCCAGCGCGGTAGGTGGGGGCTTGTCCTTGATTGTGCAGCGGTATGATAAGTGTTGCCGCTGAAGATCCGGAAGGCGAATAACGACAATCAGGACAGAGAGGGCAAGGATAATGATGGCAATATTTTGAAGATTCATAAGTTTCCCCTTTCATGATTCATTGGTTGATGTTCATTTCTGTTTTCTTGCAGGGTATGAAGCTAACTTGAAGACCATCACCCCCTTTCGCTTTTGTTTCATCGTATGTCTGAGATACCTGCGGCGGAAGCCCTGAAAATGCACCAGGCACAACCGTCATATCTGTTCTATCACACTCCTTTCATGCGGCCCGCAATGGAATTACTGAATTCCGGGATCACTCTTTAACAAACGATTTCACCAATGCCTTCTTTGTTATACCATAAGGCCATCGAACAACTTGATACGGCGAAAAACCGAGCGTTTGAGTCCAAAACAGGGAAGCATTTTTGCACCGGCACCCGCCGAATCTTTTATATCATGCCTTCATGATAGCGTCGGGTCATTGATCCGTTGGTCAATCATTCAAAAAAAGCTGGACCCCTGTGTTCATAACGTACAAGCCCCGTGCTCATACCATACATCACGAGAACGGTCCGCAATGAAACGACGACTTCCAGAAGATTTTCGAGGAACAGCAGCGGCCACCTCGGTTATATCATGCCATTATGATAGCGTCGGCCACTGGCCAGTTGGTCAATCATGCGAAAACGGGTCAGAAAACCATACTCATACCATACAGCATGAGAACGTTCTGCAATGAAACGACAAGAGCCGGACGGATGCGCTGAAAAATCTACACAAAACAAAAAAGACCTTCCAATAAGGAAGGTCTCCACGCAATGAATTAATGGTAGGGTGGCAATCCTACATCTCTTAAAGACCGTTTCCGGCGTGACGGCTGCCCGTTCCGTCCTCAAAAACCCATAGCGTACATGCTACCTAAAGTATAGCACCAATATGACACAAGTCAAGGAACCTGCCATGCTCGCCCCTTTTTTACGTAATCATTAAGCTGCCCTTCAGTTATGGGGTACATCGTTCTGTAGGAGAGTTTCCCGTTATTTGATATACGAACCGCAACCAGTAAAAGATCCCCTAATTTTTTAATGAACTGAACACTGCCTCCATCGGGGTGAATGCCAACAAAATCCGGATCGCTGATGATAAGGGGGATGTTTTCAAACGCTTTATCGTATTCGTCCCGTGAACTAAATTGAGGAGCGTGATTTTCGGTATGGGAAATACGATCTTCCCACATAATTATCTGCGTTTCGGAAAGAGTGCCTATAAGCGGCTGTTTGCAATTAGCATTGATCAGGGCGATAAGAGCGGCTGTCATTTCCCCGATTACAAGTGGCCGATCCTTATCAAATTCGTTAACATCGAGTTTTCTGACCATTATCCCCTCCGATTCCGAATGGAGACATTATATCACGCGATTCGCTTTCCAAATTCGGAAGGCAAACCTAAACAAACCAAGGCTGATTCTTTATTTGATGAGATAGTGAGCACCTGACCGCAGGGAGCATACAAGAAGGTGAACGGAGGTTCGTTCTTCAGAGTGTGCGCAAGGCGATGGCCTGATGGCCCTGGACCGATACAACAAGCCTAAGGATAACAGCAGAATCGAGGAGACCACAAAATTGGGCTCACGATAAGCGTAACCTCGCTTTGGAAGGTTACGCGGAGTTATTATGATATCAAATTGCGGCGGGTTTCTCGTGTTCTGCGACTCGTCTGTAAAATGTGTTCGGTTTCATTCCAAGCAATTCCATGGCTCTTACGGCTGTAATCCTTTCGGCCTTCCATTCTTGATAGACATTTCCAAACTTCTCATTCACTATTTTTTTCCGACCTTTGTATGCGCCCGCTTGCTTTGCAATGTCAATGCCTTCGGCCTGGCGTTCAAGGATGTAGGCCCGTTCCAACTGCGCCATAGCGCCGAAAACGGTAAGCATGAACATGCCTGTCGGAGAAGTGGTGTCTATGGCTTCCTTCTTGCTGACGAAGGAGGCTCCCTTCTTGCCAAGGGTGTCGATGAGTTCAAGCAGGTCCTTGGTGTTTCTTGCGAAACGGGAAATGCTTTCACAGAGAACAACATCTTCAGCGCGGACAAACTTCATCATCCTGTCCAGTTCCGGGCGAGCTGTATCCTTCCCGCTTGCCCTGTCGATGAACATCTTTTCAACGCCCAGCTCCTCCATGAGGACTTCCTGCCTTGCGGTATTCTGTTCTTTCGTGGAAACCCTTACATATCCGATTTTCATATGGCACACCCCTTTCGGTTTTTCCTGCACCATCAGAATATCAAATATCGCGGTATGTTTCGATAGGGTGGTAAATCTTAATGAAACATCCCAAAAATCACAGATAAACCCATGTGACACATTGTTTCAATATTACAATAGACTATACCCTAATGAAAAACTTGAGCCAGAGAAAGAAAGATTGATGAGATTGGAAGCATGTGTGATTGATAACAGGTTGAAATTTCAACTGGTAGAATTCTGCCTTTCACTCAGTCCAATTTTGGTTTATCCACATGCATCTTCGGAAGCATGTGCCGGGACACCAGAGAACACCAGGAATGCGGGGCACATAATCCAATCTGCCCCGCAGGGCACATGACTTTGCGAAGCAAAGTATAATGTGCTATACTTCACCTGCTTTGCGAAGCAAAGTATAATGTGCTATACTTCACCTGTGAAGAATGGTCGCTTCGCTCCCGTCAGAAGAGCGAAATGGCCATTCTTTGCATGTGAAGTATTTTCCCGTGAGGTGACGTGATGAGCTTTGCTGTTGTGCATATGATGAAGATAGGAAAAGGGGGCTTGCGCGGAATTCAGTCACACAACCAGCGTGAGAAGGAACCAAGGTCAAACCCAGACATCGATAAAGAACGGTCATGCCTCAACTATGACTTGTTGAACAAAATCCCGATAAATTATCACCGCGAAGTCTCGGAACGGATTGCTCGTCTGGCGCCATCCACGCAAACCGTTCGCAAGGATGCGGTTGTTTTATGCAACTTCATTGTTTCATCTGATACGGCCTTCTTCGCTGCTCTGTCACCTGAAATACAGCGCTCGTTCTTCCAGGACTCAGTTAGATTTTTTTCAGAACGCTATGGGGCTAGGACAATTGTGAACGCCACAATTCACATGGATGAGAAAACGCCGCACATGCACTTGGGCCTTGTCCCTATAAAAGAGGACCGCCTTACAGCTAAGGCACTGTTCGACAGAAAGGAATTGCAGTCCCTTCAGACTGATTTCGCACGAGTGGTTGGATTGTCCTATGGCCTTGAAAGGGGTGTAGAAGGCTCAGAACGAAAGCACTTATCAGAAACGCAATTCAAAGCGGCCATGGCTGAAGGTGAAGTGACAAAGGCTCAGCAAGGGCTTGAAGCCATACAAAACGAAAAAAGGCAGGTTGCGAAGCAAATTGATGCAATGAAGGCGCTGCGTGGTGCAGTCGTTCCTGTTCGTGAGAAGTCGGCCGGATTCGGCCAAGCACGGCGAGTGGTGGAAGTCACGATGGACAAGGCCACATATGACGCCTGCGTGTCAGCTCAGCACCGAGCAGACCATGCGGAAATGCGTGCAAGGGATGCAGAGATGCGGGCCATAAAAATGGAACGTTCTAGTGGGATGGATGAGAACATCAAGCTGCTCAATAAGGTTAAAACCTTGCAACACGAAAATGCGCTAATGCGCACGGAATTAACGAAAGAGCGTGCGACAATTTCCAACGTGAAAAAAATCCTTGATGCAGATCGGCAGCTGACCGAACTATTCCGCAAGACGGAAAGAAGGTTGCTTGATAATGAAAGAATGACTGCAGCTAGTCATGATGGATTGGAGCGATAAAAAGAAAATCGCCAAACGCTTGGGAATTTGTTTTTTAGCCTATATAGTATCGTAATGAAAAGTCAAGATTCCGCACGGCTGCGTTAACAGCCTCCCGCTCCACCCCGATATACCTCAGGGTAATTGCCTCCGAACTATGTCCAAGCACCTCCATAACAACCCGGACATCCCTCTTGTTGTTAATGTACAAATGGTAGACGAATGTTTTACGCATGGTGTGAGTCCCGAACAGATGCATCTTAGGGAAGTATCTATGCCCGGTGCAATGTGTGACCACACTTGCTCCCTCGCTCCCCCGATCGGGTCCTGTTCCGGTTCCGGTTTGCTGTAATCTCTGCACCACTTCTCCGCGGTAATTCTTCGAGTCATCTTTGCAAAGTTCCTTTGTGCAGGGAGTATATCAGGAATGTTCCTCCGGCTGATGCTCTTTGCCATCAGTTCCGTTCTCACCATCTCGAAGTTGAGAATATCAGAACCTCTTGATGGTTCTGTACCAACTAATCCACCACCTGTAGGACAAAGGAAGTCTGCCCCAGGTTGCTGGATCGCTTCAATGATATACAGTCCCTAGTACAGGCCCCATCAAAACAGGGTCAAGATAAGCATACCCTGTCGGAACTCATGGGGAGTCAGCGGAGGCCTGGCCTAGCCTGGTGGAGCTACTTCTTGGCTATGATTCTGTTTACAAATACAACCGAGCGCGTATACTCAATGGTAGGCAAAGTACGTTCCTTTTTATACCATAAAACAAGAACGCAGTGAAATGATATAATTGGGGGATTAACATGGCATTGATAAACTGCCCTGAATGTGGAAAAAATGTTTCTGACACAATAAGAACCTGTATCCATTGTGGCTATGACCTTTCACAAAAAAAAGCGACAACCATCGAACCTCCGTTTATGTCTTTAAGCCCAACGACAAGTTCTCCATCAAGAGAAAACGTCGAACCAGTTATTCATTCTACCAGTAATGCAAGAGAGTATCCCCAAAACATTCTGTCCTATAAGGCCATCGAGTACGATAAAAGCGAGTTAATTGGGATTAAGGGCTGGCTATTGGTTGCAAACATAACAATATGGTTAGGATTAATCTTAAACACTGTAATGCTATTTAGGAATCTCACTAACTATGTAGATAGGGATGTTACTCGATTTGTAGAAGAACATGTGGAATTAGTTTTTATTATGTACTATGAAACCGCCACAAGCGTGATTCCAGTTCTGCTAAGTGTTATTTTGATAGTTTTTTTCATGAAGAAATCGCGTATTTTCCCAAAAATTTACATATTATCGGCAATCATTAATTTCACGCTATTTGCATTACAGGACTTATGCAGTAGCAGGAAAAGTATTACAGTTTATCCATGGCAGGAGTTCAAGGAAATCTGGCCAATGCCTTAATATGACCCTTAAAACATATCGCTGGTTATGTCAAACTTGACTTGGATACGCAGTTTACCTTCTGGTCCGTGCTTTTTGTTTTCAAAGATTGGATTCTGCGTTCTGGTGTTTCTTATAAAAAACACCCATATCGCTGAGATATAGCATCGAAAATGCTATATCTCAGCGATTATTAGGCCGATTTTCAATTGAAAAGTATTTTTCGGATTTTCCGATGTTTATTATTGACAATAAATTACAGCAACTGCATAATTCCTAAATCTGTTCTATCCGATCTTATTGGATATAACTCTTTGATGTTTCGATTTGTATAGCTTTTGTTGTTGGATTGTAAATGACACTAAAATCAAAGAGCTTACCGATGTCCCTTAATTTGAAATAGTTGCTCCCATTAATATTGTAGCCTATCAGGGAAACTTCCCTTCCATCCCAATATATCTTGGGCACCGCAAACTTTGCAACAATTTTGGCTGTATTGCCTGATACATTCAATTCATTTCCGACGCTGGTATAGACTTTCGAGGAGGTCAACTTTATCGCTTTATTCGTACTATCGTAACTAACCTCAAAGTTCTTAGGGGTACCGGTTATAGCTTTGGCTATATCTCTCAACTTAAAATAATTGTTTCCGCCAATATTATATGCTTCAAAAGCAATACTTTTACCGTCAACGGTAATGGATGACTTAGTCGGTGTGGCTGTAGCCTGGTCCGTGAAGTTCTGTAGCTTATATGAATAGGCTTTTCCTAGACCGCCTGCCATAAAATTACTAGACAACACAAACACCGTGACATAATGATAGGCGTCTTTTATTTCAAGCTGATATTCTCCAACTTTATCATCATTATCCAACAAATTGATGGATTCCGCACCAATCTCCCTTTGTGCACCTGCTTCATTACCGGCATATATCATAATCTGCAATACTCCCAAGCTTCCTGTTGCCGGTCTAAGTGTACTAGACCATCCCATGGTGTAGGGAATCTTAAGGGCAGATTTCTCAGGCATACCGAGTGGGACTGAATAAATAATGGAGAAATCTTCGGTACCCTTTTTACCGTCAATGATACGTCCAATATCATATGTATGCTTACCATCCTGAATAAGCCAAGCATACTCTGACCCGGTTCCTCTAGCCTTCTCCCCATCATAATAGCTTCTCATCATGGTTTCCCGATCGGCATAGCTATATCCTTCCATCGCCGCATCGGTTACACTCGACAGGACATACTGGCTACTGGCAGCATGAACCTGGTGCGTCTGAATCGGCATGGCGAGTAGAGTAAGAATAACCACCAACATCAATAAATTTTTCAGACTTCTTTTCATAAAGAATACCTCCTGCAAATCATTGATAGTAGTTCCAAAACCATTATAATCTAGCACTCGTTTTTTTTCACTATCTGTTCAGGACTTATGCAGTAGCAGGAAATGAATAACAGTTTGCGCATGGCAGCCCGGTAAAAACCTCGATTCTCCATCTCTTCACGTAGGCATCTGTTGCTCCCGCCGTGTCATCGAACCGATTGCTTATGAGCAGATGCATCCCTCGAAATAGGCTTTTACAGTCAGTCGGCGAGTTTCAAGTGGTTCTTTCCTCAACATCCTTGGGCAAACGGCAAATGGCGATGGCTGCAATTGGGATGAATACATGTTGGTAGTATTGTTTGCCGTTTTTTCCTGTTGTGACTTTCGACTTTTTCATATAAATGTCAGGAATCGATACCGCAAGAAACTCATCTTTTTTCCCAACAAACAAATTGGCCTTCTGTACCAGCAGATCACGA
>JAIFNI010000059.1 GCA_020047785.1 Clostridia bacterium | reverse complement strand
GTCATGGCCGATTTCGATAAACTGCGGCTGAAATATGGCGAGGACGTCAGCGTTTCCATCAATGTATCACCCATTCATTTGTTTGATGCGAATTTCAGCACCAAGCTGTTTCTTGAAGTCCGAAAACACCTGGTGAACCCTGAACATGTTATCCTTGAGATTACGGAGAGCATGCAGATTGACGATTTCGAGCGAATGAAAGTCATTATGTCGAAAATCAAGGAATTCGGCGTTCGGTTTTCGCTGGATGATTTCGGGACTGGGTATTCCTCCTTGTCCTACATATTCCGTCTGCCGATTGCCGAGTTGAAAATCGACAGGGCTTTCGTTGTGAGTCTGGATACCGATCCAAACGCAATTGTCATGCTGGGTGCCATCTGCCAGATGGCAAAGGCATATGGCCTCGCCATTGTGGCGGAAGGCGTGGAAACCAAGGAGCAGGAAGCCTATATGCTGGCGCAAGGTGTGGACCTGATTCAGGGATATCTGTACTCGAAGCCGGAACCTGTCTGATTCATCCGTGTTTCCTGACATACCCGGCATTCAGGGCGACCTGGTCCTCATACTCCGGATACATGCCGACAATGAGGCCATCCGTGGGTTTGATCTGTGAAAGGGTGGACTGGAATACCTGCTCCACGAGTTCCTGTTTTTCGCACAGGCGTCCGGCGGCCAGTATTTTGAAAGCGAGGCACGGGATGGCTGCCTGCCGCATGACCTGGAACATGCGGGGCGGATCGCTTTCCAGATAGACTTCGGAAACAGGGATCGGCACATGACCCAACAAGGACTGAAGTTCTTCCCGCGTACGGTGGCGTTCGTAGATGCAGCACATCAGGAAATCCACATCCCAACCTTCATCAAGGACGCGTTGCTGCGCCTCGGGCATGTGCGATGAAATGCCGACAAGCATGCCGGTCTGCCGAACCTGTTTGCAGTATTCGCGGACCTTCTCGAATTGTCCGGATTTGAAGAGCTGATCGGTCACTTCGCCATGGTGGGCAATGCCCAGAACGCCTGCTTCTTTCGCGCTTTTCAGGTTCTCCGGCTCGTTTTCAGTTTCCCCGCCCAGGGATATGTATTGCAGGGAGCCGCCTTGCGCGCGGTGTTCCCGGTACAGGTCGAGGTTTCCGTAGTTGGATTGCCAGGTATTGATGCCTTCTGCCTCGCAGCGGTGAAGATGCTCGTGAATGCGAGTTTGTGTGAAGTACCGCTTCATCTGTTCATTGGTGAATCGGCTGAGGTGGGAACCGCCGTTGATGCAGTTTGCGCCTGCGACCAGACGGGAAATCTCATGGGAACCGATTTTGACGCGTGGAAGAGCTGCTGCTGCCATATCCGTCTCCGCCTTTCGAGAATGGTTGCTACCGACCCGAGGTACATACATATAGATTGCCGTTCATGGTAACTTTACCACAGTGCCGAACCGTCAACAACCTGACAGAGCCATCTCATTCTGGTCTTAATGCCAGACAAGCATTTCATGATCACCGATCACATTCAGGGTGCAAACCAGCCATTCCTTTTCCCGCATGACGGGTAATCTATCCCCCGAAACACGCGATTCAACTGTGACATCAGCAGGAAATGAGCATCCCCCGAATCGATCCGTTCGCACTGAAACCCGAACTGGACCCACCGGAGGGATATAGGCAAGGGAACCGGGTTGTCCGTCGCAGCCAGTCAGGTTGACGAGATGGAGGATGAGCCGGTGCCGGCCCTTTTCATCGTCTTGGGCATAGAGGCGGCAGTCCAGTGTGCCGGGTCCTTCGATTCTGATGGGCAGGTGATCATCCAGCAGCCAGTGGAAAGCTTGTGCCAACAGTTTGTCATGATCGGGCAGGCGCCCTCTTGCAAGGCATCGATCCAGATCCGCGGCCAGATGCACGGAACGGCCACTGTCAGGCCGGATTCCGGCATAGATGGCGGGGATGTCTGTTTCCGGAACCGCCATCCAGCTGAACTCCGGCGGATAGACCGGAAACGGCGGGATGAACGTAGCGATCGGATTCATCCAACCGGTGCCTGGTGCGGGACTCATTCCTTCCAATGTGCCGCCGAAAGGCAGGGTGTCCGTTTCATCGAAGCCGGCTGTGATCGGATGCCGGTTTGATTCATCAGGAGGCAGGCGGATCGCCGTGTGCGCTTCCAGACTGTCCCAGGCGGGCGAAGGGACTCCCTGGACGCCCAGGTGCTGGTCGTTTGGCAGGAGGCCAAGGAGGTCTGACAAGGGAAAAGCATTGCGCAGGAGACCTTCGCCGTCAAAGCGGGCAAACAGACCGCTTGTCAGCATCCCTTTCCCGGAGGCAGCAAACGCACGAATATCGTCGAGTTGATTGTCCGTGAGAACAGCCATTCCCGGAAACGCGAGAACCGAAAGCCGGTCTGCTTCACGGGCGATATGGTCTGCATGTACGGGAATGAATGGAATCCGGGCGCGGAGGAGTGCCAGTGCCATCCCCCGCCAAGGCAGCGCGACGCGTTCCTGTGCGTCGTCCCGACCATGGAATTCGATGTTGTCCTGACTCCAGACGAGGCCGACAGGGGCGATGGGGGTGCGACCGAACAGAAAACGTTCGTTTTCACGGTGCCAGGAAAGCACATTGGCCTGTACGGCCAACATCCGTCGATCCTCCTGCCTGCCGCCGATGCAATGCCACCAGGGCGTGAGTCCGCCTGCGATCCCCTCCAGCATCCATTGCCGAAGTTCCGCTTCCGGCATGCTGTTCCGGCGGAAGGTCCGTACACCGCGCGTGTAACCGGCCATGCTTTCCGGAATGGATGCATGCTGTCCTGCCAGCCCATGCAGCAGAGCACCGTTGAGGCTGTTCTGTTCAAAGCCGTTGAGCGCGTCGCGCGATTGGTGGTCGCACATCAGCACAGGAGAACGGATGGCAATTTCCTTCAGATCGCAGAACGCGGCGTGCGAGCCGATGGGATTTGCATTGATCATACCGAGCCAGAGACAATCCGGTCCGCCGCATTCCTTCGTGACCCGGTTGAACCGATCCCAGTTTTCCGTGCGGCAGGTATAGCTCCATCGAATCCAGGCACGATAGAGCGGGTCGTTCCAGTCCTTTCTTCCGGGCAGGTCGGAGAACCCGGTTTCCTGTGTAAATTTCGATTGGCAGGCCGGACAATGGCAGACACCATTCCGGGACAGACCTGTCCAGCTGTTGTCCGTGAATCCATCGGGGGCATAGGTTTCGCAGATTTCCCGAAGGATGTTCGGGATATGTTCATGATAATAGGGAGAATTGACGCAGGTGATGTATTGGGGATCTTCAAGGTTACTGCCGGCGGTGAACCGGTTTCCGTCCGCATCGAGGCAGAACCATTCCGGATGGGCAAGCAGAACCTTTTCTGAGGCGCGGTTCACATCCATGCGGGCCAGGACGGCGAGACCATCCGTACGGGCAGCTTGAACGAATTCGCCGAACAGATCGCGATCTCCGAGAAAACGCGCCCGGGTTTGCATCGGATTGCGGCTGGGAAAGTAGGCCACGATTCCGCCCGCATTGACGATGATGCCCTGTGTGCCGGTCTTCTTCCAATGGTTTCGCCAGAAGCTGATGTCACAGTCCATCGGATCAACTTCCGTCAGATTCGTCTGGCCCCAGCGTCGCACACGTTCATACCAGGGATGTGATTCAGTGATTATATCGTTCATGTCCTGTCCCATCCTTCACCTGTTCGGGAGAGAGGGTGAGTGCCTCTGTTCCATTGATATGGTACCATTAGTATATGAATGAAGATATGCGCAGAACGAATTTCCTTGATGAACAGGAAACTCGCATGCCCGCCATCCCCGCCAAAACCATTCTTTCCGGGTGGACGGACGAAGGCTGGTTCGGGTCGAACTACAACATGAATCTGTACAAAGGGTGTTGCCACGGCTGCATCTATTGCGACTCACGCTCGGAATGCTATCAGGTGGCCGATTTCGATACGGTTCGCATGAAAGAGGAAGCGCTTCAGGTTCTGGAGCAGGATCTGCGTTCGAAAAGGAAGAAAGGCATCATCATATCGGGGTCCATGAGTGATGCCTACAATCCTTTCGAGAAGAAATGCGAGCTGATGCGCGGCGCGTTGAAACTGATGGACAGGTACGGGTTTGGTGTTGTGGCGGATTCCAAGTCCGATTTGGTGATCCGGGATGCGGATCTGTACGCAAAGATTGCCAGACATTCCCCGGCGGTTGTGAACATGACGTTGACAACCGCAGACGATGCGCTGTGCCGGAAGATCGAGCAGCATGTCGTCCCAACCTCGAAGCGGCTTGAGGCGATAGCAAGACTGACGGAAGCAGGGGTCACCTGTGGCGTTCTGCTGATGCCGATTCTGCCATTCATCAATGATACGGTGGAGAATGTTGTTTTGCTGGTGGAAAAAGCTGCAGTGGCAGGTGCGAAGTGGCTGTATGCGGGCGGCTCCTTTGGTGTGACACTGCGGACGAACCAACGGGAGCATTTTCTGGAACGGGTTGAGGCGATCTGGCCTGGGATGCGTATGAAGTATGAACAGGCTTTCGGTCAGGCTTATATCTGCAAGTCGCCGAACAATGCGGAAATATGGACGGTCTTTACTGATGCGTGCAGGCGGCATGGATTGTTGTGGAAAATGCCCGACATCGTGGCAAAAATCCGGGAAGGGTATGAAGACGGGCAGATGCGGTTATTCTAGAGCCATGATACCGGCCGATGAAAGTAAGGTATTTGGTCTGTTGGCATTTGATCTGTTGGTTTCATGTCTGTTGGTATCAGTTCTGTTGAAATGGTTATAAACTATGTCAGGAACAAATGGCGGCCAAGTCATTGGCCAAGGAGGGAATGATGGTTTTCTGGTTTTCCGGAACAGGCAATTCATATTCGTTGGCTAAGAAAATTGCAGACAGCCTTGGAGAGCGGCTTGTATCCATCTCCCTGGAAATGGATCAGCATCCTGAAGGGAGCGTATTGAACCTCGCGGAAGGGGAACGCTTGGGTTTCGTGTATCCGGTTTATGCCTGGGCACCGCCAAAGATGGTGCTGGACTTTATCGACCGGCTGAAGGCGGGGAACGCTGCCCAGAAATCTCAGCCCTATGTGTATTCCCTCTGTACATGCGGCGATGAGGAGGGCAAGACAACGGACATCCTCCGGAAACACTTAATGAGAAAGGGTTTCACGTTGGTCAGCGCGTTCTGTCTGAAGATGCCGAACAACTACATTCTTGGGTTTGATGTGGATTCGAAGGTCGTTGAGGACGAAAAACTGCAGAAGGCCGGAACGGACTTGAAAGAAATCATCGCGATGCTGCTGGAAAGGCAGAAAGATGTCTTTCATCTTTTGCCCGGGTCCATGCCCGGCGTGAAATCAAGCGTCGTCAATCCGCTTTTCAACCGGTTTGCGATGAATGTGTCGAAGTTTCGGGCAACCGAGGCCTGCAACGGCTGTGGCATCTGCGCGACGGTTTGCCAGGGACGAATCATCACAGTCCGGGAGCGGCCGGTATGGGGAAAAGAATGCACACAGTGTCTTGCGTGCATTCACCATTGTCCCAAACGGGCGATTGAATATGGAAAGGCGACCACCGCGAAAGGGCGGTATCTTCATCCGGATGCATCGGGAATGCGCAAGGCGATGGCTGCCAAGCCTAAGCCGGATATATTTTCCAAGTCCTAAGCCGGTTTCATTTTCCAAGCCCTAAGCCGGATTCATTGTCCAGGCCTTCTGAATCAGCTCCTTCAAGATACTCGGATCGACATCCGCCAGTTTGTTGATGTACAGGCAGGAAACTCCGGTTTTGTGCTTGCCCAGTTTCGAGAGCAGAGGCTCTTCTCCGAGATAACTGTTCAGCACATAAAGTGAGAGGTTTGTTTTGCGTGGAGAGAAGCCCATGCGCGCGCAATCCCCTTCCTGGCCGCTTTCATATTTGTAGTGCATGGAACCGAAGCCGACGATGGATGAACCCCACATGGCGGGTTCCACGCCGGAAACCTCCCGCATCATCTCGAGAAGAACCAATCCGTCTGCCTTTCTTTGCGGATGTTCGACTGATTTGAGAAAGGTCATGACATCTGTTTCCGTTTGTTTCGTTTTGACTTCATATTTGCTCATTTGGGGGTCCTCATTTCCAAGTAATATATGGTAAGGAGTATTTGCACATACTAAGCAAAATGGGAAATTAACGTCGAATAAAGTAAATATTCCAAATTCAGTTGTTAACACAATAGGTTGGAGTATGCTGATGTTGTTGATGAACGATAAAACATAAAGTTGAATGGTTCAATATTTCTCCACGATGTGGAGTGAACCGTTAAAAGGTTCAATGATAATTTTCCCCAAGTGCTTTGGGGGTTGTAAATAACAAAAAAACAAGATAGTCAACGATTTCGCGTATCTCGTGCATCGGAAGGAAAAATCTTAGTCAAAGGGATAATGAAACCCGGAAACAAGGAGTCGGAGAAAAGCTCATGCTCCTGAACGACTGCAATAAGCTCCATCATGCCGGTTTCATTCAGATGATACTGGCTGAATGTTCTTTCATCCGGTTGGACTATCCAATAATCAGGGACTCCAGCGCGTGCATATCGGTTCATCTTGTCAAGTCGATCCGCCCGAGCGGTAGACGGAGATATGATTTCAATAACAAGGCGTGGATTACCGCGATACCCGCTGTTTCTAAGTTTTGAGCTATCACAGACAACTACCAGATCCGGTTGAACGACTGTTTTTACTTCATCGTCTTGTTCATCGGAATCTGACAAAAGGACATCGAATGGTGCGGCAAATACCTGGCAAGGTGACCCGTTTAGATAGTTGGAAAGTGCAATGGTCAGTTCTCGTGAAATGAACTGATGCTGCCAACTGGGGGCAGCTTGCAGCAGAGGTACTCCATCGATCAACTCCCATCGTTCGGATTCGGGTTTCTTCTTGATGTCCATATATGACATGTCATGATTATCATGATTCAAACTCGACATATGAATACCTTCCAAACTTGAAATTTCACGCTGACTGCTCATATCCAATTGATTTTATCTGGCTCCATTGTATCATGAAGGATTGGTGCATAAAAATGGAATGGAAGAAAGTCCAGAGACAAGTCCAACTGCTTGTTCTACTCTCTCAGAAACCAGTCGGACAGTCTGTGTCGAATCTGCACTTATCGTTGTGTCGGGCCGGCTTTGAGGTGGATATTCGTACCGTGAGGCGTGACCTCACGGATTTGATCCCCATTTTCAACATCCAGGCCTCCGGAGATGAGAACAATTTGATGTACTCCAGTGGGGCTGTCCATTTCGGAGCGATATCA
>JAIFNI010000120.1:22834-25968 GCA_020047785.1 Clostridia bacterium | reverse complement strand
TCCTGTCCCTGATTTCACAAGAATCGTCATGGGTTTCCGCCTTTCACGGCAGCATTGTCGTTTGCACGCCGATTTGTCTTTTCATTGCGTCTGTCCGGGTTGCTGTGGTATGATCAGCTTATGTGCTCATGCGAATCATTCGCATGTTCGAAGGGAGCTTTTCATGCAGCCATATAAAAGGAAAAACAAACAATTTCCGCTATTCCTGTTTCTGCTGGCAGCGGTATTTCTACTGCATGGCTGCGGGGATGCAAGACCCCCTCTGGCTGTCGCAGACACCGCTGCGGCAAATCCGGATGCGTTCCGGATCGTCACCTCGTTTTACCCCATGCATGTACTTACCCGCAATATTGCCGGAAATATCCAAGGCGTGACAATTCGCAACATGACCGGTCCGCAGACCGGATGCCTGCATGATTACCAGCTTCGGCCATCCGATCTGAAGGCACTTGAAAACGCCGATGCCTTTGTCATCAATGGGGCAGGAATGGAAGCCTTCCTGAACAATGTTCTGGAACAATACCCGACCCTGCCTGTCATTGAGGCCGCAAGAGGGATTCCCCTGCTCCAGGATGAAAACGGCGAGTCCAATCCCCACATCTGGGTTTCCGTGTCCGGAGCCATCGCGGAAGTCGCTCAAATCTCTTCGCAGCTGTCCGCTGCAGACCCGGCTCACGCCGATGCATACACAGCAAATGCAGGAGAATATGCGAAGCGGCTGCAGGCCTTGTCCCAAAAGATGCATGATTCCCTCGCCCCTTTCGCAGGAAGCAAAATCGTAACCTTCCATGAAGCATTCCCATATTTTGCGGACGAATTCGATCTGGAGATCGCAGCCGTCATTGAACGCGAGCCGGGCTCGGAACCGGGTGCCGGCGAACTCGCCGATACTATCGGCATCATCCGGTCCAATGAGGTGAAGGCGCTTTTCGCAGAGCCTCAATTCGCACCAAAAGCTGCGGAGACAATAGCTGAAGAGACCGGTGCAACCGTCTACAGTCTGGACCCGTTTGTGACAGGCAGCGAGAATGATCCAGCCGACAGCTATGAAACCGTGATGCTGCGGAACATGGAGGTTCTGGTGCAGGCATTGACCAAGCCTTGAACACAGGCGCAGGAAATCCTTTTGTAACAGGCTTCCCACGGACCGGATCCACAGAGTGCGAAAGGGAGAACATCCTATCCGGATGCTCTCCCTTTTCATCCTGGCAAACACGATTCGTTTCATCAGAAACGTGCAGGCAATCCGGTTCAGCCAATGACGGGAAGCCCCTTCAAGCCTTCCTTCAGCATGTCATCTCCATATTCGATGTCCTGGAGCTTGCCGCTGAGATAATCCTCATAGGCCGTGATGTCCATGTTGCCATGACCGGAGAGGCAGAACAGGATGGTCTTCGCTTCGCCTGATTCCTTGCAGGCCAGTGCTTCGTCGATGGCTGTCCGGATGGCGTGTGCGGACTCCGGAGCGGGGAGGATGAGCTCCGTCTTGGCAAAAAGCACGGCCGCATCGAAAACTTCCGTCTGGTGAACGGCCCGCGCGCTGATGTATCCATCATGATAAGCACGGCTGACCAGGCTGGAATCTCCATGGTAACGCAATCCGCCGGCATGGATGCCGGGCGGCATGAAGTCGTGACCGAGGGTATACATTTCGACAAGTGGCGTCAGTCCGGCCACATCACCGAAATCGTAAGCAAAAACACCTTTTGTGAGGGTTGGGCATGCAGCCGGCTCTACTGCGATGATTTCCGTCTTCCTGCCGTTGACAATTTTTTCACGGAGGAACGGGAACGCGATGCCGCCAAAATTACTGCCGCCGCCACAACAACCGATGATCATGTCAGGATACTCGTCGATTTTCTCCATCTGCTTCATGGCTTCAAGGCCGATGACCGTCTGGTGAAGCAACACATGATTGAGCACGCTGCCAAGGGCGTAATTCGTATCGGCATGGGTGGCCGCATCCTCAACCGCCTCGCTGATGGCAATGCCGAGACTTCCCATGGAACCCGCATCCTTGGCAAGGACGCCGCGACCGGCGTTCGTCAGATTCGTGGGGCTTGAGAAGACGGTGGCTCCATATGTCTGCATGATGCCTTTTCGATACGGTTTCTGCTGAAAACTGACCTTGACCATGTAAACCGTACATTCCATGCCGAACAGCTGGGATGCCACGGAAAGCGCTGTCCCCCACTGACCGGCACCTGTTTCGGTGGAAAGGCGCCGTATACCGGCCTGCTTGTTGTAATAGGCCTGCGGGATGGCGGTGTTGAGCTTATGACTGCCGGAGGGATTGTTTCCCTCATACTTGTAATAAATGCGTGCAGGTGTGCCAAGAGCCTTTTCGAGGTTGTACGCGCGGCACAGGGGTGATGGCCTGAATGAACGATACAGTTCCCGCACTTCCTCCGGAATCGGAATGTATCGCTCCATGGACATTTCCTGTTCGATGAGGGCCATCGGAAAAATGGCGGTCATGTCATCCGGAACGACAGGCTGCTGCGTACCGGGATGGAGATAGGGCTTCAGATTCGGGAGATCCGCCCGGATGTTGTACCAGGCTTCGGGAAGCTCGTTTTCGGACAGATAGGTTTTGTAGGGCACGTGATTTTTTGACATGATGGGTCTCCTCTCGTCTCGTCTCATCTGCGCTCACCCCCCGACCCCCGGGGGGTTCTGTCTGCCGTACCGCCTGCCGAAGGCCTGCCCGGTACAACCTGACACCATCATAACAACGCCCTGCCGCACTGTCAACCGACCCTTGCAACCCCGGTCAACCGTTGACCCCCGCCTGAATCGCAGACGCGAAACATCCGCACGGCATGCAGGCCCATTGACATCTTCCGTGTCCGGGGTGGTATCATGGAGAAACGAGGGAATAACCACATGGTGCGCAGCAAATTCGAACAATTCCTGCAATATCGGCAAAGCCTGCTGATCCAGTACCGGATGGGCGATCTCTCCAAGCACGAGTTCATCATGGAGAGCTTCCATCATCTGGAACAGCTGGACATCAAGCCATTCGAGCGGATTGACAATGTCCGGAAGGCAATTTACAACTATCATTACTACAACGTCCGGGCCAAGTATTGGCAGCGGCTTGCTTCGTCCCCGCGCATGCCGGACTCCGAACG
>JAIFNI010000120.1:0-22783 GCA_020047785.1 Clostridia bacterium | reverse complement strand
TGTCATGGCGCCGCCAACGAAGAATACCGCATGAAGGACAAAGCGACAGTCCGATTGCTCCGTCTCATCGACTTCAAGGGAGTCGCCGCCTATCCGGTGATCGTGCATTCCAAGAAACTGAAGGACAGCCTGATTGAGATACTTCTGACGGATCCGGATGTGCTCCTTGAGGTCCGCGCGATCCAGCCCATGGACGCGGCCGTGGATGGGGACGATCTCGTCCTGCATACCCGAAGCACCTGGATTGCCGATTTGCTGAGAGAAAACGGTGTGTTTCAGGAAATGAAGCGTCACTCCCTCACGGGGCATTACATCAACCAGATCGAATGACAGGACGACAACACCTGATGCTTTTGCAAGCAATCACCGGCAAGAACCCACGGATATGTCTGCGTTTTCTGATTCACACCGCACACTCGGAACCTCTGGAGGGATAGACATCCTATTCCGCTGCGGGTTCCTTTCCAAGTGCTTCCGCAACTTCCCTGGCTCCCGCGCCTGCCTTCACAACATATTTTCCTGGCGCAGGCGGGTCCGAAAGGCCCAGCTGTTTTGCAGCGATCTCGAATTCCAACTCACCGGATAGAAGCCCGGCATCCACGAGTTTTTCCGCCAATCCGTTGATGGAATCCTTCCCGGAAACGGTAACGGACCAAGTGCCGTCGGCTTTTCTCACAACCCCTTCAACCTGAACGGCCTCCGCCTTCACCATGCCAAGCGCATTGGCACGTCGGATGATTTCCGCCTCATCTGGAAGGGGGCTGTAGTCCAAAAAAAACAGACCACCCAGAAGGGCAGTCAGGATGATGCCGAGTCCAATGCCCAAAAATATGCTCGGTCCGTGCATGCGGCTCATGATCCGCTGCCGATCCGGGCAATCAGTTCAATTTCACCTTTTCCCATATGGAGTGTTTTTGCGATTTCCACGTGTGTCATGCCTTTTTGGGCCAACCGCAAGGCTTCCATTCTCCTGGCATCCAGATCGACGACCTTTCCGCGATCCCGGGAAACCTCCTCTGG
The DNA here is from genome assembly GCA_020047785.1 of Clostridia bacterium. GTDB lineage: Bacteria > Bacillota > Clostridia > DSM-8532 > DSM-8532 > JAEWSN01. The sequence continues at coordinate 21,763 of JAIFNI010000120.1, read as the reverse complement.
ATGCGGTTTCTCAATTTCCACCGCCACGTCGTTCCGCTGTTCTCCTGCAGTTTCACGCAGATCCGGATTCTCTTCGACCGTCATCGGCTTCCGGATGGTTCGTACCGTGCCTGGCACATGGACAGGAACAGGGACAGCTTTTCCGGAACGGACACCGGTCATACCTTCCGGTTTTTCTTGCGAACCTGAGACTGAAGGACGGTCGGACAATGAAACCGGGACGGGTTCATTCTTGGAACCATGGGCGACCGGAAGCCCATTCGATTCAATCGCCGTGCTTGCCGCGGACAATTGGCCCATGATGGTTTCAGCGCGTTGAACCTCCAGTTCGATCTCCGCCTTTGTCTGCTCGCAGCGGGTCACGACATAATCGGAAAAACGATTCAACTCATCAACCAGCGTTTCCGCATCTTCGATGGTCTCCACAAGGGTTTCCCTTTTCTGTCCAAGATCGACCCGATAATCATGACCCCTGCTTTTGTCCGCAAGAATCATCACCAGGGAAACTCCCGTGATGATGATGCCGATGAGGACGATGCTCAGGAAAAAACCGGTCATGTTCACTCCTGCCTGCAGGCTGGACAACCTCCCGCATGAAACTGGATGATATCACTTTTCTTTTTCAAAAATGAAAGGCACGTTTGGCCATTTCTTTTTGAAGTCCATAGAACAAGCAATTTTGTCCAAAGCCGTCAGGGGGCAGTCACCCTTCACAATCTGATGTCGATGGTCCGGCCTTCCGTCGGCTGCCGGATCGTTTTTTTTGCTCCCGAGGTGGATGCATCTTCTGCAGCACTTCCTTTTGCACCTTTTCCTTCACGCCGTTTCCTGCGCTTTTCAGATTCCTTGTCACGAATCTCGGCCTTTTGCGCGCCATCCTGCTGATGGACGGTATCCGTAAGGGTCTGGGCATTGCGGGCCGTGTTGTCGGCCTGCTGCTGCTGCTGTGAAACATTCCTGTGCTGCTCTTCATTTTGGAGCCGCGCCTGTTCCGTGACTTTCGGAACCATGGCCTGAAAATCAACCGGTCTGATGGACATGCGATCACCTTCTTTCCGGGCCTCATGCTGGCTTGGTCCCTGTCCACGATTACCCGGCAACTGCCGGCAAGAATCCGGGTACAAGCCATCCGGCGTCCGCCTGTTCATTGGCGGAGCCGGAAATCCTTACAAAGAACCGACCCGCACATCCGCGCCGTCCCGATACAGGGTGCAATACTGCAAGGTTTCCTTGACATACATCGAACAACTTCCGATGGATATCCGGACACCATTGTAGATGGAGCCAAGCACCTTGACGCGCCCGGCAGCCTCCTGCTGGAGACGTGCCTCTATGTCGAGAATTTCCTTCCTGTACTCCATGAGCTTGCCTTCATAAAAGAATTTGGCACGGGTGCTCTTTGCCAGCATGTCCCTTTTGTCGTCTGTGAGGCTGGCCGTGCTGTCCAGTCGCTTGAGCAGGGTAATGGCCTGATTGGATTTCACAAGGTTCTCTTCCATGGCCGGCACTTCCGTTCGCAGAAGTTTCAGCCTTTCACGCAAGTGCGGATCAACGCCCACTTCCAACACGGTAACGGTGGACATGGCACTTCCGATGAACTTGGCTTCGATTTCCCGTCCAACCCTTGTCACACCCCCGACAAGCAGGCCTTTTTTTCCTCCGAGTTCCAGCCTGTTTCCGCATTTGAGATCGCAATGCATGATGGCTTCAGCCCGAATATCCCCTTTGGCCTCAAGTGCTGCGTTTTCGATATATTTCGCAACTATGTCGCCTCCAGCTGAAAGAATCCCCTTGTTGTTGCCGATCATGCCGCGCTTCAGGATGATGTCGCCGCCTGCCCGAATGGTAGCCCCCTCCGCAACGCCTTCCACTTCCACATTTCCACCGGCTTCCACCACGAAGCCGGCCAACACATTGCCTCGGATGGTCACATTGCCGACGACATTGATGTTTCCAGTGCTGATGTCGACGTCCGCTTTCACTTCATACGTGGAGAAGACGCTGATCTTGCCGTCTGCATACAGAATCTGGCCATCGATTTCGGACATCAGGGTTTGTCCGTCCTGGCTGGTGGTGACACTCCGGCCCCGTGAAAAATTGACGGGCTTTCCGTCCAGAGGCTTCAATTCCGCTCCGGTGATCAGCCTGCCGATGACGCCGGGCACCGGTGGGACAAGCTGGGCGATGACCTGCCCCTTTGACACATTCTCGATGAGGTTCATATCCTTGTAGTCAACCGTGCCGTCCTCCCGGATGGTCGGTTTCCGGTCCTTCTTCAAATCGACCAGATAGGTGATGGAGCCATTCTTCCCATTGATGGGCTGTGTGCCTTCTGCCACAAGGATGTTCTGGCCATATACGGGAAACTTGGTCAAGTCCTCCAGAACGGACTCCAAGATCCCAAAAATGACCCCCTTGTCCTTCAGCGCCGCGAGGATCGCCTCTTGGGTCGGCACGTCACCGCCCCCTTCCGGAGCGCGCATGGTCACATAAGCCTTCATCTTGTCGGGAGCGGCCGTTACCTCCACCTGGGCATCTATTCGTTCCTGCGTCTGCGCTTCCGCAATTTTGACAGGCTTGCCTTCCGCACGACGGACCGTATCGGAGAGAAGTGCAGCATTGAAGGCATGAACGCGCAAACGCCGCACTTCTTCCAAAACCTCGTTTTCAGAGGCGGCAGGTGCGGCTCCGACCGGCTTGTTCACTCTCAGAAAGACACCATCCGGGTTGAAATCAAACTCGAACATCGGCCGGTAACGGGCATCGAAGTCCATGTGCCACACTCCTTCTGCACCATTCGTATCGTGCTTGTCGTGGCGCAGGATTCATCCATCGTACATCATTCACCAATCAGACTTCGCTGTCGTTCCAACCTGCCCCGCATGCGAAGAATGGCTTTCGTATGCAGCTGCGATATGCGGGATTCTGACACCTTCATGATAGCACTGATCTCCTTGAGGGTCAATTCTTCATGGTAATAGAGCGATATGACCGTCTTCTCCTTATCAGGCAGACGTTCAATGGCGTCCGACAGAATATCGCGAACCTCGACGATCTCCATGCGCCGTTCAGGCTGCATGTCGCTTGAGGAGGAATCCGAGAGTTCCAGTCCGGCCTCATGGTTCTGTTCGAGATAATCGTCCAGCGAGACCATCTGAGCCATGTTCATTTCCTGGACCAATTTGTTCAGTTCATCTACGGAAACACCCATGCGATCGGCAACCTGCTGATCACTGGCAGCATGTCCAAGCGTATTTTCAAGTTCGGACCAGGTTTTCTCCAGGTCCTTCGACTTCTTGCGAAGCGAACGCGGCGCCCAGTCCTGTTCCCGGATGCTGTCGATGATGGCTCCCCTGATGCGCAGCGACCCGTATGTTTCGAATTTGATCTTCTTCGACGGGTCGAACTTCTCAATGGCATCAATCAGGCCGAAAACGCCATATCCGATCAGATCGTCATACTCCACGTTCGAACCAAAATAGATGCTGAGGCGTCCTGCCACATATTTGATCAAATCGGCGTACTCAAGTATCAGCTGTTCGCGGATAACCGGATCGCGCGACTCGCCGTATTTTTTCCACAATTCCTGTTGATGCTGCGCATCCGATGCCGACATATCTTTCTCCCTTGCTGAATCCGGAATGCCCATTCACTCAATCCTTCTTGAGCTCCTGACGGATGAAATCCGTCACGGCGCCGACCTGGAATGGCGTACCCTCCAACGGTGAACTGTCTCCCGCACGGATATCGATGGTGCTCTGCCTTGCCTCCTCGCGTGCCTGCTCGGCTTCCCTGCGCTTCCGATTAGCCTCTTCCTCTGCCAGTTTTCTGCCTTTTTCCTCGAGACTTGCCTGAACATCCATCAAGGTATCCTTCAGCACGTTCCGCGTGAAGACGCCCAGTACGAAAAAAACAGCCATGATGACGACCATGCGCGCCACGCATTCACGACCGGACACGCCTGAAAGATAGCCGGCAAGGCCGGCAAGAATGGCGGCCCCGGTTCCCATCAGCACCGGCAGCTTTCGCATTGTATCCACCACCATCCCCCTCTACAGCGTCTTGACGCCGTGACCGATGGTTTTCACCATGAGCCGGCCATCACATGCGTAGAATTCAATGGTACGGCCAAAGGTGCCGCCTGTGTCATCCGCAAGAATGGGGATGCGGTAACCGGCGAGGATTTCCCGGGTCGCTTCGGCATTGCGCGCACCGATTCGAATGATGTCACTGCCGGAGGAGTACGCAAACATCTGTGCTCCGCCCGCGATTTTCGCGGTCATGCCGCGCACATCCGAACCCATGCGAAGCATGGCATCCACCATGTCGGGTATTCCCGTATCCGCGAACTTGGCTCTGTTTGCGTTGGCGCGGACAAGGTCCGAACTCGGCAGCATGATGTGGGCCATACCGATGATTTTTCTCTTTCCGTCATACAGACAGATTCCGACGCAAGAGCCAAGACCAAGCGTCGTCAAGGCGTCGGGATGAGCCGCAACTTTCCAGTCAGCCATTCCGACCTTGATGATATTCTCCATCAAGCCACTCCCAACGCTTTCATCAGAATGGTGTAGGACCCTTCATCCGGAATGAGGAACAAATCGCCAAGCATCGAGTCATGGCCATCAAAAAACTCGTTCTCGATGTAGAGCACCGTATCGGATGCCTTTGCCTGCGCGATCGCCGGTACGCTCAGCAGGGCACCCGCCATGTCAACGGCCATGCAGGGCACATCCGGCATGATGTTCAGATTCGTGAGGGTCGACAGGGCAGAAAGATAGGAACCGGCCAGAATGTTGCCGACTTCCTGAATGGCGGAGCAGGTCATCTCATCGAATTCCAGTTCGACATCGGTATGCTTGCCGAACATGTTGTTCACCATGAGGCGGGTTGCGTTCATATCCAGGACGAACATGATGCTTCCCGTGATGTCGCCCAGCACGCCAAGCAGGATGCCCACCACCATCTCCTCGGAATCTCCAAGGACCTCACTGACTTCTTCGAACTGCATCACCTTGATTTTCGGGACTTTCATATCGATTTTTCTGTCCAGCATCTTTGCAAGGGCTGTAGCCGCATTTCCTGCGCCGATGTTGCCGATTTCCCGCAGGACGTCCATCTGGAAACTGTTCAGCTCTTCAAATCCGGACTCATTCATGCAATTCCCTTTCTGTGCAGCCGAAACATCAAGGCAGATACGGTCTAGACCGCCACGCCCAGATCGGTGATGAGCTTTTCCACATTGAGCAGGGTGACAAGCCGCCCGTCCATTTTCCCCACACCGGTGATGTAATCAAGAGACCGGTCGTTTGTGATGCTTGTCACACTCTCGATATCGGTCCCCTTCATCTGGTGGACCTCACTGACCATGTCGACCAGCATGCCGAGGGAAATCTCTCCCATCCGGAAAATGATGATGCGCGTGTCATCATCCGGTTCACGGGACGGCATGTCGAAACGGAGCCGCAGATCCAGCACCGGAATGATCTCGCCGCGCAAGTTGACGACGCCGAGGATGAACGCCGGTGTCGTGGGAACCCTTGCGATCCCCATCATCTTCTCGATGATGGACACCTTCTGGATGTCCACGCCATATTCCTCCTGCCCGACGCGGAACACCACGATTTGGCGGACAGCCGTGTCGATGACCTTGTTGTCCATGAAAGATACCCCTTTCCTTCAAGACCGTGCCCAGTCCGGAATGACCGGTCCGGAGACATCGGCCGTGCGCACGCCTCCCTTGACGCCAGCCTCTTCGCACTTACAGCGCCAACGAATTCACATCCACAATCAGTGCCACGTTTCCATCGCCCAGGATTGTGGCTCCGGCGATCCAGCGGACGCCCGCGAGCAGCTTGCCCAGCGATTTGATGACGATTTCGTGCTGCCCGATCAGACCATCCACGACAAACCCGGACAACTTGTCTCCCTTCCGCACGATGACCACGGTCAGCTGCTTCTTTTTTGCATCCGGAACCGCGCCCCGCACACCGAGAAGCTTGTCCAGGCGCACGATCGGGATGACCGCGTTTCGCAGCATGATGACTTCCTGATTGCGCACCAACTGGATGTCCGTTGGCGCAATGTTGTCGATTTCACGGATGGAACCGAGCGGAATGGCATACTTCTCATCCCCGATGCGGACAAGCAGCGCCTGAATGATGGCCAATGTGAGCGGAAGGCGGATGACGGTCTTGCTGCCGAGTCCCCAGCGAGATTCAAGTTCCACCAGACCGCCGAGTGCTTCGATTTTCGTTTTCACGACATCGAGCCCGACACCCCGGCCCGACAGGTCCGTCACCTTGTCAACCGTTGAAAAGCTGGGCTTGAACAGGAACTCGATGACTTCCTTCTCCGAAAGGGATGCCGCCATCTCACGGGATTCAAGTCCGCGTTCCACAATTTTCTGCCGGACCTTCGCCACATTGACGCCCTTGCCGTCATCCTCGACTTCAATCACGACATTGTTGCCGTCCTGGTAGGCACGAAGCCAGATGTTTCCCGTCACGGACTTTCCTGCGCTCAGTCGTTCGTCGCGCGTTTCCAGACCATGATCGGCGGAATTCCGAAGAATATGGATGAGCGGATCTCCGATTTCATCAATGACGGTACGGTCCAATTCAGTTTCTTCACCGGACATGTGAAGCTCGACGTCCTTTTCAAGATCCCGCGCGACATCGCGTATCATGCGGGGGAATCGGTTGAACACGGTTTCCACGGGAACCATGCGTACCTTCATGACGGCATCGTGCAGACTTGTCGTGATGCGTTCGAGATATTCGACCGATTCTCCGAGGACGTCGTTTCCCTTCACATCGTCAAGTCTCGTCTTGATGATGATCAGTTCGCTGACGAGGTTCATCAGGACATCCAGCCGATCGATGTCCACGCGGACGGTCTTGCCCGTCTTCTGTGCCTTTCCTTTTGCTGTCTCGCCGGTCGCAGCGGATTTTGCGGCACCTTCCTCCAGCGCGGCGACATCCGTCACAACCGATGTCTTGCCACCGATGGCCGTACGATCAACCGTTTCGGTCCCTACCAGCATGTTTGCCGTAATGGCGATCACCTTGACATCGGTGACCTCCGCGACTGAATTGATCTCCTTGTCGAAGAAGGCAGGCGGTTCCTTGCTGACCGTGATCACGGTGAAATGATCATCGAATTTCTCGTCCTCGATATCCTCGACTTTCGGTTCGGCCTTGATGATTTCGGAATTGCGTTCCAGTATCTGAAAAATAATGAAGGACCGTGCTGCTTTCAGCAGACACCCCTTGTCGAGCGTGACACGGATCTGCAGAACGTTCATCCCGCTTTCCAGGGCTTTGCCGAGGACATTCACATCATAGACGTTCAAAGGAAGAACCCCTTCCGCCTCGACGGTCTTTGCCACGGCAGGGTGCGCCGTTTTTTCCGATACAGCCGTCTGACCCGAACCTCCCTGCATGATGGCCGTCAAGGCGGAGATGATGCCGGCATACTCCTCCGAACCCTCATTGCCGGATGCGACCACCTGATTCACATAGTTTTCCAACGCATCGAGGCATTGGAAAAGGACATCCACGATAACGGCATTCGCCTGCAGCTTGCCTGTCCGGAGGGCATCGAGAACATCCTCCATCACATGGGTGAGTTTCTGCATGCGGGTGTATCCCATGGTTCCGGACATGCCCTTCAGCGTGTGCGCCACCCGGAAGATATCGCTCAGCATCTGCTTTGCGCCGGGATCCCGCTCGAGCTCCAGCAGAGAGGTGTTGAGATTCTGCAGGTTCTCGCGTGACTCTTCCACAAAAATATCCAGATATTGATTCATGTCCATGCCGTCTACACCCCCGCCTTTTTCGCAATGCTGGCCGATATGTTCTCGAGCGTGACCACCTCGTCGACGATGCCGAGTTCAATGGCTGCTCTCGGCATGCCGAACACGGAACAGGACTTCTCGTCCTGTGCGATGATGTGCATGCCGTTGTCCCGTTTCAAATCCCGCAGTCCGCGGCTTCCATCCGCACCCATCCCGGTCATGATCACCCCGATGCAGTCGCGGATGCCGGCCTTGCGGATGGAATCCATGAGGTAATCCACGCTGGGGCGAAAACCGTTGACCGGCGGAGAAAGCTTGTCAAGGTGAATCTTGAGTTTTCCGCCCTCACGCAGCAGATCGATGTGATGATCGCCTGGAGCGATGTAAACCCAGCCGGCCTTCAACTCGTCACCCTCTTCGGCTTCCCGCACATTGATTTCACTGATGTCGTTGAGCCGCATGGCAAGCGAACGGGTGAATCCGGGCGGCATGTGCTGGACAATCAGCACGGGTGCGGGCAGGGAGGCCGGCAGATTCGGCACGACGCTCTGGAGCGCGCGGGGTCCCCCGGTTGATATGCCGAGGGCGACAAGGGTTTTGAACTGCTCCGGCCGGAATGAGGCAGGCATTGCTTTCGCCGCCACATGTCTTGGCGCCGGAAGCGGTTGGAGCATCCGGTTGCGTGCCTGCCCCGCCACAAGCACTTTTTCCACCAGTTCCTTCTTTCTGACATCCTGGGAAATGCTGAAAAGGTTTGCGGGTTTGGGAAAGAAATCCACGGCACCGAGTTCCAGCGCCCTGATGGTGGCCGCCGCTCCCTCCGTGGTGAGACTCGAAACCATGATGACCCCGTAGCGCCCTTGAACCAGAAGCCGTTCCAGACAGGTGATGCCGTCCATCACAGGCATTTCCACATCGAGCGTGATGACGTCCGGGGATTGTTCCTTCGCGATTCTCAGCGCCTCCATACCATCCCGGGCTGAACCGACTATTTCGATAGCCGGTGATTCCAGGAGGATTTGCTGGATCACTTTTCTCATGAAGGCCGAATCGTCCACGACCAGAACCCGTATCTTCGCGTTTTCCATCATGTACCCGTCCAACCCTTTTTCAACAGATTTCGCTGGGATTCATAAATGTAGGATATGATTCGTTCTCTCTCCCGGTTCTCAATCTTCAGAAAGGAAACACCGGCTTCATATCGGTATGCCGAGCCCGCAGCCAGCTGTTCCATCCGGACGATGGCTCCCACAAAACGGACGCCTCCCGCGATGTCCAGTTTACCTTCTATATTCATTCCCATCTCAGGTTTGTCTTCAAACAGCAAACCAAGTCCGCCGCCACTCATATTGCACGTGGACGTCGAACGGAAAGGACCCCTTTCCGCTTCAGGCGGTATCGGCTCACGCAAAAGCCGGTAAGAACAGGCCATCATATGGGGAAAACGGAAGAAATCCCTCCTCTGGATGCTCTCGATTTCCGTTTCGGGCAGGACATGCAGAAAACGGAGCCTTCCTTCCCGTGTCCGCTCCCTTGCGATGGCTCTGAACGAATAGACTGTGTTCCCGCGCTCAAAGCCGACTTCCAGAATCTCATCCGGCAGGATCGGAACAAACATGCCTTCCTTCATCGGCATGAGAATCACCACCGCGCCATCACGGCCAAGTGACTCGAACTGGCTGGTCAGGCCTGTACCGGAAGGCTCACCCTCCTCATTGTACAGGGTGATCGACAACTTCGTGCCGATGCGGATTTCTGAAAACGTCATGTTCCCATCTCAGGCAGGTGTCCCGAAATACGAAAGAAGACGCTGAAAGAAACCTTTCGCGCCCCGTCCGTCATCCGATTCCCCTGCCGTGCTTCCCGACACCAGAACAGATGCCAGTTCGGCGATCTGCCTGGATGCCTGTGTTTTTGGAAATCCTATCAGGAACGGTCTTTGCTGCTTCACCGCCCGGACGACCGATTCATCATATAATATATACCCAAGTTTCATCAGCTTCAATGACAAAAATTTCTCCGCCACCGTCGTCAGCTTGGAAAAGATCTCATCGGCTTCCCTGCTTGATTCCACCTTGTTGATCAGCAGACGGATCGTCTTCTTCGCATCCCGGCGGGAGACCATCTTCACGAGTGCATAGGCGTCGGTGATGGCGGTCGGTTCCGGGGTGGTGACCAGGATTACCTCGTCGGCCGACATGATGAAGCTCATGACGTTCCGGGACAATCCGGCGCCGGTATCGATGAGGATGATGTCATACAGCTTGTCCAGCAGCGCGATATTGCCCACAAAGCGCTTCAGCTGCCGGTTGTCCAGGCGGACAAGTTCTTCCACGCCGGAGCCGCCCGAAAGAAATTTGACGTTTTCAGGTCCGTTTGTCAGCACTTCAAAAATGCTTCGCTCATCCCGGATCAGATCCACCAGGGTATGCTTGGGGGTGACGCCGAACAGCACATCGATATTGGCCAGCCCGAAATCGACATCCAGGATGACCACACGCAGGCCCATCCGGCTGAGGGCAATCCCGAGATTCACCGTCACATTGGTCTTGCCCACGCCGCCCTTGCCGCTGGTGATCGTGATGACCTTCGCACAGCGGGGGGGGTCCGGTTCTCCCGTCTGTTCCGGCACACCGCCCGTGCGGATTCCGTCGACAATCCTTCTCAGGTTTTCAGCCTGATCACTCATGGCGCCTTCCTCCCGTTCACGGTTGTTCCGGCTGAAGCCGCAATTCCGGCGAGTCCTGCGGCAAGCGCCTTCGGGTCAGCGACTTCCAGATCATCCGGGACGCTCTGCCCTGTCGTGATGTAGGAAATCGGCCTGCCGGTCCGCAGCCTGGCATTGAAGATGACGCCCGGAACCGGTGTCTCGTCGAGTTTTGTAAAAAGAAGCTTGTAGTCCCGCACAAACGTATAATGCTCGAGGATTTCCCGGCATGCCGCACGACCGGTGTTTCCACTGAGCACAAGGTATACTTCGTCCATTTTCACGGCCTGCATCAACTGCTGCAGTTCGTCGAACTGCTGGCGGTTGCGGTGACTCCTGCCGGCCGTATCGATCAGGATGATGTCCTTGTCCTGATGTGCCGCGACTGCCTCCTGCAAATCGGAAGGCGCATACACAACCGTAACGGGCAGATTCAGGATCTCCGCATAGGTCTTCAGCTGTTCGACCGCCGCGATCCGGTAGGTATCCGCTGTAATGAGACCGACCTTCTTTCCGCGGTTCAAGGCATAATCCGCCGCTATCTTGGCAAGCGTCGTGGTCTTGCCGACGCCGGTGGGACCAATGAAGGCTGCGACAAGCGGCTTTCCGTCGGTCCTGAGCCGAATGGTCTCCGGCTCGCCCAAGGCTGCCGTCAGGACACGACTCGTCTGACGCCGGATTTCCTCGTCACCGGCGTTGGCCGGCAGCATGTCGCGCACTTTGTCCATGATGCGTTCCGCGAGCGCATCATCCACTTCCTGGTCCCGAAGACGATGCTGCATGTCAAGAAACCGGTCAGGCGCCCGCTCCTGCCCGATTCTGGCGGAAATGCCTCCGGAGAGCGCTTGAACGGACTTGTCCGGCTTGGATGTTTCCTTTTTTTCCACGACACTCTCTGCCACGGCGGGTTCTGCCGCAGCAGTTTCCACAGATTCCTGAACGGCAGGCGGAGCGGGATTCCCCGGAAATGGACGGATGTCTGGAATTCGTTCCTGCATCCGCTCCAGCATCTTTGCCATGGATTCCACCTGTTCTCGAAGCGCTCCGAGTTCCGTACCGCTTTCACGAACCTTCTCCGCAGCTGGTGCCCGCTCTCCCGATGATCGGTCCCGGCGGATACCGGCCTTGTCGGGTCCTGCTTCCTCCTCGGAAGGCACGCGTTCCTCACCGGCGGTTTCCCGCCTGAGGGAAGCGGCTGTGTTTCCTGCGTAGGCAGCCGCACCATAGCGTGCCGGAGCTCTTGGAGATACGGTTTCTTCCGTCTGAATCCGATCATTGCGTTCCGGTCCGGATGTACGAAGGGGCAGGACGCCTCCGGTCTGACGTTCGCGCGGATATGCCGCTCCGGACCTGTCCGGATTCAGTTCCTGCTTGCGATCCGGCATGGAAACGCGCTCTCCGGACGGGACAGCGGGCCTTTCCTCATACCGGTTTTCCTGCCATTCCGCTTTTCTCGCGGGAACCTGGGCCGGACGACGCACCCGTTCGGTCGGGGCGTAGTTTTCATCCACGGCGGCGAGCACCTCGAAATAGGGTTTGGAAAACCAGGCCGCCACCCCACGCCGCTTCACCTTCCGGCTGTTGAGGATGACCGCTTCCACGCCCAGGTCCGCCCGTACTTTCGCCAGCGCCTCCTGCATGTCTTTTCCGTTGTATTTCCGAATCCTCATCATTTCCTCCGGCCCGTGTCATGCCCTGCCGCATCCTGCGCGCGAGGGATTTGTCGGGAGCGCTCGGGCATCATGCCCTGGTCAGGTCGCGTTGATGATGCCTATCGACTGAATGTCCATCGCAGGATCAATTTCATTGTAGGAGAGAACGACAAGACCCGGAATGGCCTGCTCCGTCATTCTCTTGAAATACAGGCGTACGACAGGGGATGCGAGCACCACAGGCTGTCTTCCGGATTGTGCGAGCCGCTCGGCCTGTTTCGCCGCATTTCCGACAATCCGTCCGGAAACGCCGGGATCCATGGCCAGAAACGATCCCGCCTCCGTCTTCTGCACAGAATCCATGATCATCTGCTCCAATCTTGGATCCAGCGTGATGACCTCGTTCGGCGATCCGGTCATCACAGCATGGGAGATGGCACGGCCCAGTCCCTGTCGGACATATTCGGTCAGCAGGTCCGGGTCCCGCGTGACCGGGGCATAGTCCGCAAGCGTCTCCAGGATGGTGATCATGTCCCGGATGGAGACCCCTTCCCGAAGGAGATTGGCGAGAACCTTCTGGATTTCTCCGACGGACAGGAGCTTCGGCACCACTTCGTCGACAACGACCGGGTTGTTCGTCTTCACATTGTCAAGCAGGGACTGGACATCCTGCCGCCCGAGCAGCTCGTGCGCATAACGCCGGACGACTTCCGTCATATGGGTCGCGATGATGGAGGGCGGATCCACGACCGTGTAACCGAGCATTTCCGCACGGTCCCGCATCGAGTCGGCTATCCAGAGGGCGGGCAGACCGAATGCGGGCTCCGTGGTCGGAATGCCTTCAATGTCTTCCTCCACGGTCCCGGGGTTCATCGCCATGAAATGATCGAGCAGCAGGTCTCCCCGTGCGACCTCCACCCCCTTGACCTTCACGACATACTGGTTCGGATTCAGCTGGATATTGTCCCGGAGCCGGATGGTGGGCACCACGACGCCAAGTTCCACAGCAAGCTGCCGGCGGATCATGACGACACGGTCCAGCAGATCCCCACCCTGATTCGCATCCGCGAGGGGAATGATGCCGTAGCCGAATTCAAGCTCGATCGGGTCCACCTGGAGCAGGGATATCACATTTTCCGGTTTTCTGATTGCCTCGACTTCCTGATCCTCGACACGCTTTTCCTCCGTGGCGACGACCTTCTTCTGCACACTCTGCAGACGAAGGCCCAACATGACAAGACCGGCGGCCACGACAACCAGGAAAAACTGGCCGAGGATGGGGACCAGCGTGAGGCAGGCGCCTGCGGCGATGTACAGCACACGGGGGCTGCTGAGAAGCTGGTTGACAAGGTCCGCACCCAGTTCACCTTCCGAAGCGGCCCGCGTGACGATGATGCCCGTGGCCACGGAGATGAGAAGAGCCGGCACCTGGCTGACGAGTCCGTCGCCGATGGTGAGGATGGTGTAACGGGTCAGCGCCTCCATGATGGGGAGATTCAGAAAGACCATGCCCATGATGATGCCGCCGATGATGTTGACGACCGTGACGATGATGCCGGCGATGGCATCGTTCTTGACGAACTTCGAGGCACCGTCCATGGCGCCGTAGAAGTCTGCTTCGCGCTGGATTCTCCTGCGGCGTTCCTTGGCCTCCACATCGCTGATGAGCCCGGAGTTGAGGTCCGCGTCGATGGCCATCTGCTTGCCGGGCATGGCATCGAGGGTGAAACGGGCTGCAACCTCGGAAACACGTTCCGCGCCGCGTGTGATGACCAGAAACTGCACGATCATGATGATGAGGAAGACAAGAAAGCCGACAACAAGGTTGTCGCCGCCGACGAACGTGCCGAAAGTGGCAATGACTTCCCCTGCGGCTCCCTTGCCGATGATGAGCCGGGTGGAGGCAATGTTGAGGGACAGCCTGTACAGGGTCGTGAACAGGAGCATCGTCGGAAAGGACGCCATGGCGAGTGCATCCGTCGCATAGACGGAATTGATGAGAATGAGGAGGGATATGGTGATGTTGATGACGAGCAGAAGGTCGAGGAGCAGCGTGCTGATCGGGACGATGATCACCAGGACGATGGCCACAACTGCCACGGCCACATACAGGTTCTTGTTCTTCATCGACCACCCTCCCATCCTGCGGTATCCTCTTTCGTATCGAGCCGTTCCCCCTCATTGTAGCCGATAACACAGTTCCTTACAAGGATGCGGGATACCGCGCCATCCGGGCGGCAGGAGCCGGAGTTTCCTCACCTTCCCGCAACCGATTTCCCCTTCATGCTGTAGACAAATGCCAGAACCTCGGCGACCGCTTTGTACAGCTCCGGCGGGACAGGCTTGCCGATGTCGACCTGATGATAGAGCGCCTGGGCCAGCGGCTTGTTTTCAACCAGCTGGATGCGGTTCTCCTTTGCGATCTCCCGGATGCGTGCGGCAAGAAAATCCGCTCCTTTCGCCAGAACGACAGGGGCTTCTCCCTGTGCCGGATCGTACCGGATGGCTACGGCAAAATGCGTCGGATTCGTGATGACCACATCCGCCTTCGGCACTTCCTGCATCATGCGCCGCATTGAAATTTCCCGCTGTTTCTGACGGATGCGTCCCTTGATTTCCGGACTGCCTTCCATCTGCTTGTATTCTTCCTTGATTTCCTGTTTCGACATGCGGATTTCCTTTTCATGCTGCATATACTGGAAGGCGAAATCCACAATCGCGATGATCAGCAGGGCAAAGCAGACTTTCAGGGAAATCCCGAGCGTGATGTCCAGCATGTAGGCAATGATGGATTTCAGGTCGAGATCCATCAGACCCGACATGGTTCCAAGTTCCGCCGCGATGGAGGACCATGCCACCCAGATCACAATGGCGACTTTTCCGACGGACTTTGCCATCTCGAAGAAGGCTCGGGCTGAAAACATGCGCTTCAGTCCGGAAAACGGATTCAACTTGCTGAATTTCGGAATGAGCGGTTCGAGCGTGAACATGAATCCAACCTGCAGCACGCTGCCCAGTCCTCCGAAAAGCATGGCGATCAGAAAAAAGGGACCGGACATTTTCGCGATTTGAAAGACCGCATAGGTAACGATGCGCATGATGTCGTTCGGATCCTCCAGATTGATCGATGCATTGATTTCCGAGAAAAAAAAGTTGAATGTGGCCATTGTCTCCCGGATGACGAACGGACCGAACATGCGCATGGACAGAAACAGAGCCAGAAGCAGCAGAATGGAGGGAATCTCCTTGCTTTGATTCACCTGCCCCTTTTTCCGCAGGTCCTGACGTTTTTTCGGAGTTGCCTTCTCCGTCTTGTCACCGGCCTGGGAGAAGAGTTGGAGGTTCATGCGCACGGACATGCCTTCACCCCCCCGCCGCTTTCAGGAATGTCTCCATTTCCCGGTAGGTGCCGCCCATGAGGTAATCAAGGAGTCCATGGAACGAGGTCATGGTGATGTAGATCATCAGGAGTCCGAGCAGTATCTTCACCGGCATGCCGAGCATGAACACGTTCATCTGGGGGACGGATTTCGAGATGATGCCGAGTGCCATGTCCGTGACAAGAATGGAGACGGTGATGGGTGCCGCTATCTTGAAGCCGATTTCAAAGATGGTGCCCATCAGTCGGACCATCTGGTCGATGAGCGGGGCCGTGAAGCTCACCTCTCCGATCGGCAGCTTTGCAAAGCTTTCCGAGAGGGATATCAGCATGAGATGGTGACCGTCCGTCACAAGCATGAACAAGGTGATGAGGATGATGTAGAAATTCGCCGTGATGGGGATCTGGACGTTGCTGACCGGGTCGAAGACATTGACCATGCCGAAGCCGATGCGCATGTCTATGAGCTGTCCGGCCACATACATGGATGAAAAGACCGCATAGGCGAGAAATCCGAGCATCAGGCCTGTCAGGAACTCCTTGGCAAGGAGGATGATCCACCCCAGAAGCGAGTTCCAGGGAGCGAGATCGGGCATTTTCACACCCTGAACGACGAGGATGCTCATCACGAAGGCAAACCCTATCTTGGACATGGCGGGAATGTTTCGGCGGCCGAACAGCGGAGACATCACAAAAATGCCCGTCAATCGGACGAACACCAGCAGAAAGACATCCCAGGCACCGAAAAGCGTATCGAAAGGTATGGTCAATCGTCATCCTCCGTCCGCGCATTCCCGCTTCGTCCCGGCGTCAATGCGCCCATCCCTACAAACCGATGAAGGTGAGCATGCCATTGAATATGCGCAGCGTGAATTCCTTCATCATGGTCAGCATCCAGGAGCCCAGCAGCAGCATGCTGACCATCATCGCGAGAATCTTCGGAACAAAATGCAGAGACTGCTCCTGTATCTGGGTCGTGGCCTGTATGATGCTGACGACGAGTCCGACAGCCAGTCCGATGAGCATCACGGGCATGGACACCTTCAGCGTGGTCATCATGGCATCGCGCGAGAGATCCAGCAGAAATTGTTCCACAGGTCTCCTCCCTTCACTTGACGAATGACCGGACCAGGATGTCCGAAATCAGGTGCCAGCCATCCACCAGCAGGAAAAGCAGTATCTTGAACGGCAGGGAAATCATGACGGGCGGGAGCATCATCATGCCCATGGCCATCAGGGTGCTGGCCACAACCATGTCCACGACAAGGAAGGGGATGTACAGCATGAAGCCCATCTGAAATGCCTTTTTCATCTCCCCAATCATGAAGGCGGGCGTCACAACCGTCAGCGGCAGATCCGTCAGTTTCTCCGGCGCCTGTTCGCCGGCCATGCCGGCAAACAGAGCCAAATCCTTCTCGCCGGTCTGCTTGAGCATGAATTCCTTCATGATGAGGGATGAGGTGGCCGCTGCCTCCTCCATGCCGATTGTTCCGTCCGAAAACGGCTGAAGCGCTTCATTGTTCAGGCGTACCACGGTGGGCGTCATGATGAAGAACGTGAGAAACAGCGCCAGCCCGATGAGAATCTGATTCGGCGGTGCCTGCTGGGTACCCATGGAATTCCGCAGAAACCCGAGTACAATGATGATGCGCGTGAACGAGGTCATCATGATCAGAATGGACGGCAACAGGGACAGGACCGTCAGCAGCAGAAGCAGACGGATGCTCGAGGAGATTTCCGCAGGATCGTCCGTGTTGCTGATTGTGATGCCGTTGTCGGATATGGAAATGCCCGGAGCCGAAGCAAGCGACACCGAGCAGAACAGTCCCACGAGGACTGCTGCAAGAACGATCACAAACAAGATTTTTTTCTTTTGCATCCATCCACCCGTTCCGAAGGGTCCACAATCAAGGAGCCCCGTATGGCTTCCGTCCAGGTGAGGTCATTCTCTTCCATTGCCGTTGATTTTTCTCAAACGCCGAATGCCGTTCCGCATTGGATTCGTTTCCGAATCGGACTCGGCTTCCTCGCCAGGGCTTGTTGGTCTGACAACCCGCTCCCCCAGCCCGGAATACCTTTCCAATATGGCACGGAAATCCGCCGGACGTTCCGTTTCCGGCACCGGTGCGCCAGGATCCACTTCGGACATGAAGTCCGTCCGACCTCGGCCGGCTGCCAGCAGATAGTGTTTTTCCCCTACGCGCACAAGCAGAAGGCTGCGATCCATCCCGAGCGGGAGTGTTTCAACAACCTTCATGCGTTTTGTACGGACATCCCCGGATGCCTTGCTTCCGACAAAGCGCGTCGTCAGCCAGGCCAGAAAAAGGATGACGCAGAAAACGATCAGATAGCCCAGATAATAAAGGAAACTTCCTTCTTGTCCCATATCTCCCTGTCCATGGTCAGCCCACGACCTTCTTCACTGCCTCGATGACCCGATCCGCCTGGAAGGGCTTCACGATGAAGTCGCGCGCACCGGCCTGGATGGATTCGATGACCATCGCCTGCTGACCCATGGCGGAACACATGATGATCTTCGCAGCGCTGTTCAGCGTCTTGATCTGCTTGACCGCCTGAATTCCGTCCATTTCCGGCATGGTGATGTCCATGATGACCAGATCCGGAGCCAGATCCTTGAACTTCTCCACCGCCTTGAGTCCATTTTCTGCTTCGCCGACAACAGTGTATCCATTCTTGGAAAGAATGTCCTTGATCATCATGCGCATGAAAGCGGCATCGTCTACGATCAGAATATTCGCCATACCTGAATCCTCTCCTCAAATGTTACTTCTCTCTTTATATACCACCCGATTTGCTTTGTAAATAACCAGTATTTTTTGAAATCATCGCAAATCGACAATTCTTCCTGTTTTTATGCCCATCCCTCCCGGCGGCGGTACAGCTCCTGCCGCTTCAGAGTCTTTGCCATGGTTGCGTTTCAGGTCTTCAGAGGCGTTTGGAAGGGTGCAGGATATCCGTGATCCGCACGCCAAAACTTTCATCGATGACCACCACTTCCCCCTTCGCGACATTCTTGCCGTTGACAAGGATATCGACCGGTTCACCCGCCAGCTTGTCGAGTTCGATGATGGAACCCTGACCGAATTCGAGAATTTCCCGTATCCGCTTGGTCGTGCGGCCGAGTTCCACGGTCACCTGCAACGGCACATCCAGCAGAAGGCCCATGTTCTTCCTGTCGTATTCCTCGGGCGCACCCTCGAAGGACTGGAATTGCGCCGGCTGCACATTGACAGGCATTCCCTGGGGCATCTGCGGCGGCTGCTGCGGGGCATAACCATAACCCGGCGGCATCTGCTGCGGGGGATACCCTTGATTCGGGGGATAGCCGGCCTGCAGATTATACCCGGACATCTGCGCGGCAGGGTCCCCCTGCCAACCGGTCTGCTGGGGCGGATAGCCCTGCTGGGGCGGATAACCCTGCTGCTGGGGCGGATAGCCCTGCTGGGGCGGATAGCCCTGCTGGGGCGGGTAGCCCTGCTGGGGCGGGTAGCCCTGCTGGGGCGGGTAGCTCTGCTGGGGCGGGTAGCTCTGCTGCTGGGGTGGGTAGCCCTGCTGTTGGGAATTCGGCTGCACCTGAGGGCCAGCAGGCTGTTGGGAGGCCGGCGGAACCGCCTGGGACGGGGCAATGGGTGCCGAGGATTTCGGCTGAAGCAGATTCCGCACCATCTCCTTGGCGAAGGTGATGGGGATGAGCTGCATGATCTCGCTGTCGATGAGATTGCCGACCGTGAGCGAGAATGCGATTTTGACAAGGACATCCTCCTGTGTGATGCGGACGCGGTTGAGATCCGTATCGGGATGAATCTGTGTGGATTCGGGCGGTGATATGTCCACCCGCTTGTCGAACATCGAGGACATCGAGGTGGCCGACGACCCGATCATCTGGTTCATCGCCTCGCTGATGGCGGACAGATGCAGTTCGTTGAGCTCGCCGTCCACATTCCCGTATCCATCTCCACCCATCATGAGGTCCGTGATGATCTTCACGTCCGATTCCCGCATCACCATGAGGTTCGCGCCGACAAGTCCTTCCGTGTACTGCACGCGGACTGCCACATAGGGCTGCTGGAACATCGAGACGATTTCATCCCAGGATGTTTCCGTGACAACCGGAGTCGTGATGTTGACCTTCTGACCAAGCAGGGCGAAAAGCGTCGTCGCCGACGTCCCCATGCTGATGTTTCCGATTTCTCCGAGTGCATCCCGTTCTTCGGCCGTCAGCAACGACAGCCTCGCTTCCGGTGCGCGGGAAGGGGCAGGTTCGTCTTCGGTCATGTCGACGCCGCTGAGCAATGCGTCGATTTCCGCCTGAGACAGCATGTCTCCCATATCACTCGTCCTCCTTCCGCACTTCCGTAATCTTCAGGGCAACCTTCTTGTTGCGGACACCGGGCTTGGCCCGGAATTTGTGGAGTTCTCCGACAAGAACGTCCAGTTCCCCCTCCACCGGGGTATCAAGCTGCAGGACATCACCCGGCTGAAGCATCAGAAATTCACCCACCGTCAGCCTGCTGTTGCCCAGAATCGCCTTCAGGGTCACCGAAGACTGCTCGATCCGTGATTCCATGGCAAACTGGTTGCCTTCATTTGTTCCCTTTTCCACCATGGTGAACCAGAGTTTCGTGGATAGTTTGCTCATATAGGGTTCCAGCACCATATGCGGCACGCAGAGATTGATGAGCCCCTCCACCTCGCCGATCTTCGCCACGAAGGTAATCAGCGCGACCATTTCATTGGGGGACATGAGCTGGGCGAACTGGGCATTGGTTTCGATGCGGTCCAGATTGGGTCGGATGCGTTCGACATTTTCCCAGGGTTCCCGCATCAGCTGAAGCATCTGAGACATCAACCGCATGATGATGGCCATCTCGATTTCCGTGAAACCCCTCACACGTTCCATGGTGCCGCCTTTTCCGCCGAGAATCCGATCAATGAGGGCATAGGCGATCGAAGGGGACATTTCATAGATGATGGCACCTTCCATCGGCGGAAATTCAACGATGCCGAGAACAGCGGGATTTGCGATGGAATTCGTGAATTCGGAGTACTGCAGTGCCTCGACTGTCTGCACTTCCACCTGTACCAATGTTCTCAGGTAGCCGGACAGAAAGTTCGTCAGCAGACGCGCATAATTTTCATGGATGAAATGAAGGGTCCGGATGTGGTCCTTCGCAAATTTGCTCGGACGTTTGAAGTCATGGTCCCGGACTTTTCGTTCCGCAGTTTCTTTCTTGTATTCCTGTGCATCGACTTCCCCGGTACTGAGCTGCTGAAGCAGCATGTCGATTTCATTTTGGGACAGAATGTCACCCAAGGCTGTTCACGCTCCTTCACTGGGGCAGCATGTTCACAATGATGACCTTGTATACGATTTGGAGCTTCTCGCCTTTGTTTTCATCGATGATGCGGTTGAATTCTTCCTTCAGGTGGTCCTGCGCTTTCGGAACCGCTTCCGGGGACTTGCATTCCTCATAGGTGAGGCCCTTGAAATAAAGGGAGCAAGCTTGCTTGATCTCAGAAGCCGCCTCGGTTTCGACCAGCAGCGTATACGCCTCTTCATTGGCGCGCTTCTCTCCGACATCATACTTCAGGAGAAGGGTGACCTGCACAAAACTGCTGGGGTGTTCCTCGGAAGGCTGAAGATCGTAAACCGCAGGCGCTTCCGGGTCATCCTTCGTGGCGAAGGGATTGAACTCCTTCAGCCGGTCGGACGGGATGATCTTCGGGCCGCTCTCCGTCGCGGCCGTCTCGCCGGCGGAAGCCTGTGCGGCCGGAGCCGGGTTGTTGAACGTCACGAAAAGGAAAATGACCAGCACCGCGACGCTGAGGGTCAGCACCGCGATGATGCCGAGCAGGATGATGTAGATTCCTTTACCTTCCAAGTCTGCCACCTCGCAATGGATTCCTTCTTAATTCTTATCGGCATTCTCCGGCCCGCCATAAGGCGTTTTTGCCATGAAACCCGACAATCTTTTGTATTCTACCACCCTGCGGACGATTTCATCAACCGATTCCCCGACAATGAAGCGCTTTCCGTTGAGGAGGGTGATGACCGTATCAGGTGTGGCCTCCACGGTCTCGATCCACTCGCAGTTCAGAACAAACTGGGTCCTATTGAGTCTGGATACCTTGATCATTTCTTCCCCCTGTGCCATTCTGACGGAAAACAGCCGGCAATCCTCTGCATCAGCGTCAGATCGGCGATC
>JAIFNI010000072.1 GCA_020047785.1 Clostridia bacterium | reverse complement strand
CAAAATACAAGAGGGACTCTTTCGCCGAAATTTCGCAGGAAATTGAAGGCAGGCTGATAATACGCCATTCTGTTTGCATGATGTAATGTTACAAAAACAGGTCATCCGGTACA
The DNA here is from genome assembly GCA_020047785.1 of Clostridia bacterium. Lineage (GTDB taxonomy): Bacteria > Bacillota > Clostridia > DSM-8532 > DSM-8532 > JAEWSN01. The sequence continues at coordinate 7,193 of JAIFNI010000072.1, read as the reverse complement.
CGGAATCATCCATGAGAATGATACAAACAATAAGTCCCAACGAAAAAAAAGACCCGGGTGTCCGTGTGCCCGGGTCTTTTCAGAATTTGAAGAGGTTGTCTTGATTGGGAAAGACCAACGATGAGGTGGGACCGAAAGGAGGTTGAAGGTTCACAAGTCCGGATCAATGCTTTGAACCAGCCATTTTGTAGCGACTTCTTCCCAATTAGGCGTCTTTGAAGGTGTCAAATAGCGTTCCCAGGCATATATGCCGGTTTCCTTGCCAATGTGCTTGAACTGTATCATGGTGGTTGTGTTGTCAACCACGACAACAGACCGTTCCATGCCCTTTTCCTTGAACAGTTTCTGGCCGACCTGCATTTCGCTCTGTGCGTCCGTGGCCAGCGGCTTCAGTTCCCGCATATCGACGAAGACCCCGAATTTGGCAGGTAATCCATTCAGGATTTTTTTGACATCCGCCACCCAGTCGGACATCTCCGCCTTTTGGATGAAGCCTCCGAAGATGAGCCTGATGCCATATGATGCCTTTTCGATTTTGTACATGGCTTGCCTCCTTGCCCATGACTGGTGGATTTCCCTATATGAGGATATTCATGGGATACCCTTCGGGATAACCGGCCAAACAGATGGAGCAGGAGACGGGAAGGAAATTCCGGTATTCAGGAATGATGGGCAGACGCTCCGGGTGTGATGAATTTCAGGAAATCCTGGATGTGCGCATCCCAGTATTCCCAGGTGTGTGCCCCTTCATCCTCGACATACGTGTAGTCGAAGGGATTGCCTGGAACAGTCTGAAAAAAGTCTCTGGTATGGTGACCGGCTTCCAGCAGGAAATCATCTTTGCCGATGGCATGATAAATGCGGGGAAAGGGTCCTTTCGCATCCACGATTTTCTGCGCGTTTCCCAGAACATCCTCTTCCGTGCCTTCCAGTACGCGGTCGCCATACATGCGTTCATACATGGGCGCCCAATGCGGGTCTATCTCACGCTTTCCATCGGGACCCTTCGGTGGGTGGTTGTCCGCACCGGCGGACAGGCAGCCGATGGCCGCATAGTTGGCGGGCCGCGCCAGACCGATTTTCATGCAGCCCGCTCCTCCCATGGAAAGCCCTGAAATGAAGTTGTCTTCGCGCTTATCGGACAATGGGAACAAGGAACGCATCAATTTCGGCAGTTCATCCGCCACATAGGTGAAATATTTCCCGCCATGGGCCATGTCCGTGTAACCGGAAAGATGTACGTTCGGCATGATGACCGCAAGCCCGAGGGGAGCGGCATATCGTTCGATGGAGGTCCGGCGCTGCCAGATGGTGTGATTGTCGCTTGCGCCGTGCAGCAGCCAGAGAACCGGATGCTTTTCCTGTGCAGAGGCGGTTTCCATGCCGACAAGCCGATTGGAGGCCTGCGGCAGGATGACATCGGCAGCCACGCACAGGCCAAGGGATTCCGAAAAGAAATTCGTATGTATCAAAGCCATCCTGCCTGTCCTCCTTCCGGTTGTGCCACCGGCAGCCACTTCAGAATCGTCTGGATTTTGTCGTCCCAGTATTTCCATTGATGGTCGCCGGGGGATTCCTCGTAGGTGAAAGGGAGACCGATCGCCGTCAGATGGTCGCGCATATCCCGGTTCTGCTGGATGAGAAAATCTTCCGATCCGCACCAGATATAAATCGCAGGCTTCGGCCCCTCGCTTTTCACAAGTTTGGCTGCGACGGCGAACAGATCGTTTCCGCTGCCGCGGACCTGGTCGGCCGGTCCGAATATATCGGTCCAGAGCGAAGGCTGCGGACTCTTGTCATTTTCACAGATGGTGGCCGCATCCAGTCCGCCGGACAATGCACCGATGGCCCCAAAGGTTTCCGGTGCGCACAGACCGCATTTCAATGCACCGTACCCCCCCATGGAAAGACCGGCGGCGAAGGTCTTTTCCCTCTTTTTCGTGATGCCGGGGAAGAAGGAGCGGACAACTGCGGGCAGTTCCTGGGAAATGTAGGTCCACCATTTCTGGCCGACGGCCATGTCCGTATACCAGGCGAGTTGTGTGCTGGGCATGACGACCGCCATGCCGTACTCGCTGACATACCGCTCGATGGAAGTGCGGCGCTGCCAGATGGTGTGGTCGTCGCTCATGCCATGCAGCAGGAACAGGACGGGCCAATCGCCTTCATCGGCGGACTTGCTCTCCATCCCGATCTGGCCGCGGGTCGCCTGGGGAAGGATGACATCCATCTCCACGCACATGCCGAGGACATCGGAGAAAAAGTCGACGTGCAACAATGCCATTGAAAACCTCCTTTGTTTGCCGGGAATGTTCTTGATTCATGTGTAGGGAAGGTTTTTATCATACTGGGAAGGCCAGGAAGACAGGGAGTATCGGGATCATGCCGGACAAAGCCAAAGTGCGCTGTTTCGAATGAGTTTTTGGAACGCAGGCACGCAGAACGACCTGGCATCATGCCCAGGTGCCAGGTAGACGATTCGTCCGAACCCATAGGTCATGACCCAGGCGGCCGGATTAACTTTGCCGTTCAGTTCGTATTCCAGAACCATTTCCTTTTCAGCAAGCGGATCCAGCTGGAATTCATAGGGCTCCTCTCCCATGGAGAAAGGCAGGATGCCTTCTGTGACAGGATGGACGACGGATGTGGTTTTGAAATTCAGTGTGGCATATTCGGCATGACCGGTGAAGGCCGCTCCCTGCATCTGCTGCAGGAAACCGGGGACACGCTGGATGATGCCGCTGTGCAGGGAAAGCAATTGTCCGCCGCCTGCCACGAACGTCTGAAGGGCTACCCCGGCGGCTATGGTTCCCCGTTCGCCCCAATTGTCGATGTAATTGAGGATGAGGTCGTATTCCTTCAGAATATCAAGGGTCATCTCGGGATAGGCTTCAGAGAAGGTCAGGTCATAATAATCTTCCAGCGTTGTCCGCAGATAGGGTTCGGCGGCATTCATGAAATGCCAGTGGGCCAGGGCGGAGTCTCCAAGGATCAAGACAGTCTTCTTGTTCATCACGGGTACCTCCTTTTGAATTTGGTCAGAACGGCCAGATTTCACCTTTGTAGTCCGTCAGTCGAAGGGTGCGCTCATCCACTTCGTCCGAGAGATAGAAGTCCGCCGCAAGCCTTCCAGCATCATCGATCTCCAATTCCCCCTGTTCGGATTTGATGCCCCGCATGTAGGAAATCACCCAGCCGGGATGATACAGCCGGAAGCCATATCCCAGGGGATGCAGCCTGTTGTGGAGAATCTTCACGTACATGTTCAGCGCGGATTTTGACATGCAATAGCCGAACATTTCCGTCCGTTGGGCACGTTCCACGCTGCCTGCCTCGGAAGAGACGAAGCAGAGCCGTTTCACCGGGCTGTTTTTCAAAAGAGGCAGAAAAGCCTCCACAACCCGGATGGCGCCCAGGGCGTTGGTGTTGTACACGCGCATCATCATGTCAAAATCCTGATGCATACCTTCATCCGGACGTTCCGGCACCGGCGCGTCCGCCACCGGTTCAGGCGGTTCACCCGTTCTCGGAATATTGCGCCCGGCGATTCCCGCATTGTTGATGATCAGATCCAGCACACGGGTTTGTCTGGAGACCAGAGCCGCTGCTTCGGATACGCTGTCGGAATCGGAAATATCCAGCGGAATCGGAAACAAAGTCTTGGGAAACTCCTTTTTCAAATCGTCCAGTTCGTTCCAACCCGTCAGGTATTGTCCTGCGTAAACGGTGTGTCCCAGTGTAAGAAGCCGTTTTGCGGTTCCGAAGCCAAGTCCGCGGTCAGCGCCTGTCAGAAGAATGATCATGTGCGTCCTTCCTTTCCCGGTTCTCGAAATCGTGCATGTTTGCCCCAATGTGCCGGAATGGGAATGATTGTGTCACAAACAGACACATGGTTTGTTTTCACCATGCTGTCATTCTATATCCCGCGTCCAAACATAACAAGAGACTCCACAGTACAGCGTCACCGCAGCATGTGGAGTCTCTTGAAAAAAGGGCAGTCATTCCATGGTTCGATACGGGGGGGTGTCAAACCACTTGAGGCTGACTTTGCCCGGGGGGGCCGTTTTCGATGCCGTCAGCTTGATGAATTGTGATTAACTGACGTAAATTCAGTGTATTCGGTAACCGCGCCCCGTGCAAGTAACAAATGTCACATTTCGAACCGACAATTCTCATAGACCCATTCTGGCTCCAAGCACTGCCAGATCCTTCGTGGTTCTCACACCCAGTTTCTCCCGAATGCCAAGCAGGCAGTTCCGCACATATCCGCTGTCGAGAAAAAGGATGCCGGCGATTTCATTATCCTTCTTTCCGGCAGTCACCAACCGGATGATTTCAATTTCCCGTTCCGACAATTTCTGAAACAGAGTTCGGTCCAGCAGAACATTGCCTGTGTTTTCCCGAAGAACATCTGAGACGCCGTTTTCATAGACCGAGAAACCCATGCTGATATTTTTCAGGATGGAGATGATTTCATCACTTTTATGGCCCTTGTAGACATATCCGGCACAATGCGCCTTCAATGCTCCGAATACGTTCTCTTTTTCCCGGAACATGGTCAGGATGACAATCTTCACATTCGGACACAGGGATTTTATCTGTCCGCTTGCTTCGATCCCATCCATGACCGGCATGTGGATGTCCATAAGTATGATGTCGGGATGATGCAGCCCGCACAGCCGGATGGCCTCCCGGCCATTAGCTGCCAGCCCCACGATTTCGATGCCTTCCCGGCCATCGATGTTGCGTTTCAATGCATCTGCCGCATCAAGTTCGTCATCCGCCACCAATATGCGCATCATTCGGCCAGTACCCCCGCTCTTTGATTATCAGACCTCCTGTCGGTATTTCCTTTATCTGGATGCGTGATCAGCTCATATTGCGTGGGAATGAACACTTTGAGGTTGAATCCCCCATCAGTGGGAGAACCGTATTCAAAGACGCCCTTTACGCTTTCCGTGCGGTTCCGGATGCTTTTTAGACCTTTGTTTTCGATAATGGCATCGCACCCGATGCCGTCATCGGTAATATAAAGCTTTATGACATGGTCGTCGACATTCAGGATGACATCGATGGTTTTCGCATGACCATGGGTGATGGCGTTGTTGAGCGCTTCCTGGCAGATGAAGTAAAGGGTTTCACTTTGTCTGCCGTTCAACAGGCTGAAGTGTTCCGGCTCACTGCAATAAAAATCGATGTCGATTCCTTTTCCACCGAGTTTACCGAACAGGGACTTCAAGGCCCAGACAAGACCGTTTTTTTCAAGTTCAATCGGATTCAATTCATCGACAATGCGCCGCATATCCAGAAACGCACCGATGGTCCTGTCATAGGATTTTTGGATGTATTGTCTGTTGTTGTCCGCATTTTCATAATGATCGAGCACATATTCCAGATTGGAGCTGATGATGTTCAGGCAGTTGCCCAAACTGTCGTGCAGGTCGTCCGACAGCCTGAGCCTTTCCTTTTCGACGGTCAGCATCCGATTGACCGTCACATCCCGCCATTGCAGGAGTCTTCCAATGGTTTTCCCTGTATCGCTGCGGATAGACAGGAAGTTGAAGTCGAACTGCCGGATATCTCCATTTGGGAAAAGAACGCCGATGGCATCCACCTCATCGGAGTTGGAATGGTCGATGATATCTATGAGGCGCTGCATCATGTCCTTGTCGTCGACGTGATGATTCAGATGGAGCAGGAATGTACGGATGTTCCGACATTCCGTCAGGTCGAACAGTTCCTGGAAATGGGTTTCCGCTGCAAGATTGTGCTCCATGAAGGTTCCTTCGTTGTCTGTGATGAGGATACCGTCACGAAGCCGGGAATAGACGGAATAGGCCGCCTGGGGCACGATGTCGATCATCTTGAAGCGGGCAATCAAATCCCATAGGACGAAGAGGATCAGGGAAATGCCGAAGACAGTGACATCGAAGCCGGGATGTTCAATCCGACCGGACAAGGTGAGGTAGTTCAGTACGATTGTCACGAGAAATGCCAGCACCAGCATGCTTTTTTGCCATGCGAATCCACCTTCCCGGACCAGCTTCAGAAAGATCAACAGGGCACCGACCGACAGAAAAACGTAACTTAGATAAGTGTTGGCAAGAAAAAACGGACCCCATTCCGTGATGGCGGTGAATCCGACCATTTTTTTGATGACCAGTTCCGGGTGCCAGTTCAAGTAAAGCGGGGCCAGTGAGAGAATTATCGGAAGGAAGAACAGATAGGTTCGCCTGGCGTGTTTTTCATCGACCAGACCTGAATAATGTACGGCAAAACGAAGCATGAAAGCACTTGTAATGCTTACAGGAAGTATGGTGAACCGGATGGCCAGCGGAAGCATGGGCGTTCCATTTGCAAGGCTTTCCGCGATGCCATTGAAAAGCCAGAAGAAAAATACAACATAGCAGGCCAGCAGCCGGTATATATCCGGCTTCTTCTCGGCACGCAGATAAAGGTGCACAATACCTGCCACAGTCTGGATGATGATGGCGACGTACAGAAGGATGCCTAGTTTTCTGCTGAGTGACAAGGTGACCTCCCGCGCAAAAGTCCGCTTTCCTGAAGATATCGCCATCAACGACCCAAATAGCCTTCTGTGTATCCGTTTGCCTTCCATGAAACGAGCCGGCTTCGGCAAGAAAACCCTTGTCAGGTATTCTATCACAAATGATTCTGTTTTTCCCTTCATCCTGCAGATTGGATTATCAGGAATTGCAAGATGATTCTACATCTGCAGGCTGAGCGCTCTGCACCGGATCTGAATTGCATCGCGCGAAAGCCAGGTTCCCGTAACGAGTCCGTAACAATTTCGTGAAGATTGTTTACACTCTGTTCACCATTTCTACAGAGTATTTTCAAAATTGGATGGTAAATTAAAACCATCGGGAGACACAAGGGAGACACAAAACAGCATGAACCAATACAAAAAGGTTTGAGCGGTCAACAATCCCGATTCACACATAACAACATGCAAAAGCGTGTTGCTGCACCAGAATCAACGATGGAATCCGCCAATGGCGGTGTGAGAGTGAAATCTATCTGGAGGTGGACAAGATGATGCGGGAAAATGATCAGTCATGGGAAGCAATTGATGGACAGTCCCCGATCCTGCCGGCTGAGATGAGTCGGGCTCAGGATGACGGGTTGCTCGGAACAATGGGAAAAAACGGAACAGCCTGCGAAGTGATGGA
>JAIFNI010000274.1 GCA_020047785.1 Clostridia bacterium | reverse complement strand
GGATTGCAACGGACATGCCATCGCTTGTTCTCGGAACAGTCGGGAAAGGAAAAGTCCTGTGGTCGGCGTCCACCTTTGAACGCAATCCCCAGACAGCGCACCGGGATGTGTTTGCGAACCTGGTCCGGATGCTGTACGCGGATGAACCGCTTCTCTCCTCCACGGCACCGGAATTTGTGCAGTTTACCTTGTTTTCAGACGAAGAGAAAAACTGTCTGTATCTCAGTGCGGTCAATGTACAGGAAATGACGTCGATTCTACCGGTCGGCCATTTTTCGGTTTCCCTGAGAACGGACAAAACCGTGAAGGAAGTTCATCTGCTGCCGGATGAGACAACCGTTTCATTCATATCCGGGGAGGGGCATCTATCCTTCGACGTGAACACCCTCGATATTCTTCGCATGTACAGAATTACATTCTATTCCCAGAAGTGATGACCGTACCTTGCAGGGATGGAAGAAACAACGATAGACATACACACACTTGTACGGTAAAATGAGTACAAGTCTTGGAAGCATGTATTCGATGGATGAGGAATTCATATGCGTGAGGATGATTATGTCCCTCCATATACGATAACAGATAAAATTGTGAATCTGGTTTCAGGCATCTCGGAAATGGTCGTGAGTCTGGCAATAAACCAGAATATGAGACCAAATCCCAGATTGAGAAGAGACAACCGAATCAAGACCATTCATGCTTCGCTTGCGATCGAGAATAACTCTCTGACACTCGGGCAGGTCACAGATGTGATGAATGGGAAAATAATTCTTGGTGCGCCCGAAGAAATATGTGAAGTAAAAAATGCCTTCGAAGCGTACGAACGCCTGTTGCAGTTGAATCCTTATGCAGTGAAAGACATGTTGATTACCCATAAGGTTTTGATGAGGGAATTGACCAAAGAGGCCGGTTCATTCAGGTTTGGCGGAGTTGGCATATTCGCCGGAGATAAACTGATCCACATGGCACCCCCTGCAGAAAGAGTGCCCCAACTAATGAAAGAGTTGATGTCATGGGCAAGAAAATCAACAGCGCATCCATTAATCAAAAGCTGTGTCTTTCATTATGAATTCGAATTCATACATCCTTTTGATGACGGCAACGGCAGAATTGGGCGGATGTGGCAAACTTTGCTCCTGTACAATTGGAATCAGCTGTTTGGCTGGCTGCCTATAGAGACCCTCATTCGAGAACGTCAGGATGAATATTACAAAGCCTTGGGCTCTTGCGATAAAGCATCTGATTCAAATGCCTTCATTGAATTCATGCTGTCGGCCATCCTTGATGCGTTGACTGAAATTTCCAAGACCGAACAAGTCAGCGTACAAGTATCCGAACAAGTCACAAGACTTCTCGATATACTCGGGAACCAGGAATTATCAACTCAGGAAATCATGAATCGAATCGGCATGAAGCACCGGCCGACATTCAGAGACAATTACCTGCTGCCGGCAATCCGGTTGGGATTGATTGAAATGACCGTTCCTGAAAAGCCAAACAGCAGTCGACAGAAATACAGAAAGGTGTAGCTAAAACCAACACAAGTTTTTCCAGCGGACTTGAGCCGAACGGGCGCATACACCAAATGGGGGCAAAGGGCATATGCACAGGACAGAAATATTGCGTGAAAGGACCTTGCAGCGGCAGGAGCGGATAACCGGCCGTCACCGCCTGCATCCGGCAGTGGACGCAGCCAGCCTGAAAAGTACGGAGAACATTCCCTCCTGGCAGGCCAGGACCGGTATCCGGGTTCGCGACAGGCTGGCCGCGCTGCGCTTTGAAATCGATGAACTGGAACTGCTGGCCGGACGCACGGTGGATATTGATTGCGAACAGGAAGAATTGGCGCAGGCAGAAGCATATCTTGCCGGGTATTCTGGCGCTCCCGGCCAAACTGGACACTGCCAGCCGGATTATGAAGTCCTTTTTTCAACAGGGATCGATCTGCTGCAGGATCAAATCCGCCGGTTGTACGAACAGACGGGATCGGCGAAATCTCGGGAAACACAAATAGATCATGAAACACAGACAGTTCAGAAACTGCAGGCAGACCATGAAATGCAGGCAGGTCGTGAAATACAGGATTTCTACCAGTCCTGCCTTCTAGCTCTTGACGGCATGCGAATCATGATCGAACATGCGGCAGACACAGTGGAAAAAGTTCTGGCAAGTGCCACAGGCCCGCGCCGGGAAGAACTCGGCGAAATCCTCTTGTCGTGCCGCCGCATCGCCCATGCGAAACCCGAAACATTCCGGGATGCCGTTCAGCTTCTCTGGTTCGTCATGCTTGGACACATGAGCGGCGACGGTATCTGGCTGGTCGGTCCCGGCCGACTCGATCAGGTCCTGTTTCCATACCACCGGACAGAAGACGCGGAATTGGAATTGGAACTGATCGAAGCACTGTATTTGCTGATAAACGACTATGATCGTCCCGGATTGGCCTATGCCGTGATGGTCGGCGGATGCGATGCGGAAGGCAAGGATGCCGGCAACGAACTTTCATATATAGCTATGGAAGCAATCCGCCGCACACGGCTGGTATACCCGACCGTCGGTCTTTGCCGGCACGCAGGCACCCCGGACACGCTGATGGAACTGACAGTGAACCTTGTCGCCGACGGATACGCCACACCGGCTTTTTTCAATGATTCCACCATCAGCGCCGGATTGCAGAAATATGGCGTTCCAATGTGTGATTCGCATGATTACATCAATTCGACCTGTGTGGAAATCACACCGGTGGGATGCAGCAACGTCTGGGTAGCTTCACCATATTTCAGTTTGTGCGGCATCCTCATGGAACAGATTGATGACGCCGTGGCAACTCATCACAGCTACCCGGATTTCAGCACTTTTCTGGAAGAGTATTTTCGGCAGATGAACATGAGAATCGCGGAAGCGGTGAAAATAGAAGCAGAATCCCGAAAGCTACGGCGCCTATACGGTCGCAAACCCCTGCAAAGCATATTCACGCGCGATTGCCTGTCCCGTGGGCATGACATCGACGACGGCGGCGCCCGCTACAACTGGGTGGAATGCTCATTTGTCGGCGCGGCCAACCTGGTCGATTCACTGGAGGTCATCAGGCGGATGGTCTTCGGCGAGGGCGAGCTGACGTTTCATGAATTGAAAAAGGCGCTTGATGCGGATTTCGCCGGATATGAGGTGCTTCGGATGAAACTGCTGGCCGGAAATCCGAAATATGGCAACAATCTTCCGGAAACCGACGACCTGATGCGTCAGCTTGTTGACAGGATTCAGGTGGAATGCGCCCGTCACAGGCTGCCGCCGGACGATGCGCCGTTCGTGCCGGGCATGTTTTGCTGGGTCATGCACCAGCGTCTGGGCGCTGAATGCCGCGCCACCCCGGACGGGCGGAAAGCGGGGTTTCCATTCGCCGACGGGTCCGGCCCGGCGCAGGGGCGCGAAATGAATGGCCCCACATCAGCCATCCTGTCCGTTACCTCCTGGGATCATACAGGGATGATTGGTGGGATTGCCTACAACATGAAATTCGACAAATCCCTGTTCTCCTCACCGGATATGCGAAAAAAGCTGCGGTTCCTCATTGAAACCTATCTGGATCGGGGCGGATTCGAGACGCAGTTCAACGTGCTCGACAGCGGCATACTGGCCAAGGCACAGGAAAAGCCGGAGGAATACCGGGATCTTGTGGTCCGCATCGGCGGCTATACCGACTACTTCACGCACCTGTCACCGGAAATGCAGGCCGAAGTGATGCAGCGGACGGCTTTCATTGCCTTGTAGAAGATGTGCAGGGACATCAGGCAGGATTCGTGTAGAAGAATGCCATCAAGCAGGATTCATGCTGGACAAGGCCATCAAACAGGATTCATGCAGAACAAGGCCATCAAGCAGGATTCATGCTGGACAAGGCCATGAAGCAGGATTTCTTCAGGAAAAATGAATGATAAGAGGAATGCGCTTGTGAAGGGAATGGTTTTCGACATTCAGAAATTTTCAATTCATGACGGTCCCGGGATCCGAACCACGGTATTCCTCAAGGGATGCCCTTTGTCATGCCTGTGGTGTCACAATCCTGAATCCCAGCAAAGGGAACCGGAAATTTCCTTTATTCCTGAAAAATGCATCGGTTGCGGTTGGTGTTTTGAAAACTGCCCGCCAAAGGGCCATGTCATGGAGAACGGCGGGCATGTGCTGCATCGCGAGTTATGCATCCGGTGCGGTAAATGCACTGAAAAATGCTATGCCGGCGCGAATACCCTTATTGGCCGGGAGATGATGGTGGAAGAAGTCCTCGCCGATGTGCTCAAGGACCTGCCGTTCTATGAGAATTCGGGTGGAGGAATGACGCTTTCAGGCGGCGAACCCTTGTATCAGATGGAATTCACGGCCGCGCTGTTGGCAGAAGCCAAAGGAAAAGGCCTGCATACCTGTCTGGAAACCTGTGGATTTGCCCAATTAAGTCAATTCATGAGAATCCTGCCTGATGTGGACCTTTTCCTCTATGACTTCAAGGAGTCGGATCCCGATAGGCACCTGCGCTATACCGGTGCGCCTCTGCAGCTGATTCTTGAAAACCTCGCGGCGCTCGATAAAGCAGGTGCGTCCCTGATCCTGCGCTGTCCGATTATTCCCGGAATGAATGACCGAGCTGACCATTTTCATGCCATCGCTGATAAAGCTTCCAAATTGAAGCATGTGCTGGCAGTCAACATCATGCCCTACCATCCGCTCGGAGAATCGAAACTCGGCCGTCTCGGCAGGCCCGGCCAGATCGAGAACAAGTCTTTTCCCGATGAAAACACGGTAACCGGATGGATCAACGCCATTCAGGACAGGACCTCCGTTCCCGTGACCAGGGGATGAGCATGTCCATTGCAATATTCGAATCGGAATTACGCGGGTAATTAATGTCATAAATTACCCGCGTTTGATTGACGTCGGTAATAATGCGAGATAAAATACTCATGTACTGGAGGGTCTCACCATGAATGAACATGAATTACCTTTGTTGCCGCCGCAGGTTGAATTGGAATCAATTGCAGTTCTCAAACAGTTGGCAAGAGCCAATCGGGCACTGGCTGAGCTCAAAGGCTATTCGGATACCATTCCCAACAAACACATTCTGCTCAATGCAGTCATGATCAATGAGGCCAAGGACAGTTCTGCCATTGAGAACATCATCACCACCCATAATGACCTGTACAAGGCAATGAGTGAGGCAAGTGGCGCAAGTCCGGCGGCCAAGGAAGTTGTCAATTATCGGACGGCATTGTGGCGTGGATATGAACTGGTCAAGGATCATGACATGTTGACGACGAACATGGTCATTGAGATGCAAGGAATCCTTGAAAAGAACGAAGCGGGAATCCGAAAGCTGCCGGGTACAGTGCTTCGAAACGAGACAACAGGGGAAACGATATATACACCCCCTGCAGGAGAAACCTTACTCAGAGCACTCCTGCACAATCTCGAACAGTATATGAATGAAACGGAGGATGCGGTGGATCCTCTCATCAAGCTGGCTGTCATCCACTACCAATTCGAAAGCATACATCCTTTCTATGACGGCAATGGAAGGACCGGAAGGATCATCAATGTGCTCTACCTGGTGATGAAAGGATTGCTTGACAGTCCAATCCTCTATTTGAGCCGATATATCATCAGGAACAAATCCGCCTACTACCGCCACCTGCAAAGTGTTAGAATCCACCAGGAATGGGAGGATTGGATTATTTACATGCTTGCAGGGGTGGAAGAAACTGCGAAAGAGTCCTTGGTACTGGTAAAAAAAATAAATGCTGAACTGGAGCGGATGCGCGAAGAGATAAGGGAACGCCTTCCGAAACTATATTCGATGGAATTGGTCGACTTGCTTTTTTATGAGTTCTATACCAAAATCACATACATTGAAAAAGGTTTGTCAGTCACTAGAAAGACAGCGGCGAATTATCTCTCAACCCTTGAGAAAGAAGGATTTCTTGTGTCCGAAAAGGTAGGAAAAGAACGGATTTATCAGAACAAACGTCTATATGACCTGGTGAAGAATGACATATGACAGCAGCGTGGATGAAGCATCATCGACGCCAACAGGAGGACATCATGAATCTGTTCGGCATCTGTTTGATCACCCAGGATGTCAATCGATTGTCTCTGTTCTATCAGAAGGTGCTGCAAGTGGAGGCCGAAGGGAGCGACACCCACGTAATCCTGCAGACAGAAGGCTGCGGTCTGACGATTTATGACCGGGTTGCGGCGGAACGGGATATGGCGTTTGACTTCCGGGATCACTGGGGAGCCGGTTCCACCACGCTCATGTTTCAGGTTCCGGATTGTGATGCGGCGTTTGAGCGCCTGAAGACCATTGTGCCGGCGTTCATGACTACGCCTAAAACCTATCCATGGGGTGCGCGCGCCTTTCATTTCCGCGACCCGGACGGCAACATCGTGGACTTTGTGACGCCTCCCGCAGGCGAATCGTGACAACGGCAACGACTCGGTACGGATGGCTCAATCCGTTTCCATCTCAGAGACCATTTCCGCCAATTTCTTCATCGTATTCCAATTCCGGAGTGTGACTGAATCGCCCAATCGATGAAGATTGGCTGCAACCTTGGAATGATGAATCCCGTGGTGGAGGAGCAGATAAGCTTCACACCCCATCACCACGAGCTTTTCCAGCGGACCCGCATATCCCTGAAGACGGCTTGCTGCTTCCGGCAGCGGCTCTGTCCCGAGCAATGCAACATGAAGGTGTTCCACCTCCGAGCCCGACTCCGCATCCTGTCGTTCCGCCTCGCTGAATGGGCAGTTTTCGATAATCCGACGGAGCTGATTCCCTGTCCGAAGAAGAACTGGAGACGCAAAGCCGAAGCGGCCCGCAAAGGCCGCTTCCAGTGTTGATGCCAGTGCCACTTCATCCAGAGAGGATCTGAAGATGACATTGCCGCTTTGAATATAAGTTCTGACCTGTGATGCCCCGACCTGCAGGAATACATCCCGCAGATCGGCCATCGCCACCCGGTTTCTGCCACCGACATTCAGGCCGCGCAGGCAGGCCGCATATCCGATTCCCTTGTCCATTTGCACGCAAGTCTCCATTTCAAAAAAGCTGGATATTCTGTTCAAAAGGTGCCACGGCATATGACTACTCAATTCATGCAGTGCGTCAGCGATTCGTAAAAGATATTCCAATCCGACTGCCCGCTGGCCCTGACTCTGGTCAGGATAAGCTTCTCCGTATTGGGAAGATCGATCCCCAGCCGGTTGTGGTAATGATTGTATCCGATTTCCCAGGCGTCAAACAGACTCCTGGTTACAG
>JAIFNI010000280.1 GCA_020047785.1 Clostridia bacterium | reverse complement strand
TGCACCGCATACGGATACGACAGCGAGCCCTTCGCCCTTCCAACAGGCGTTTTCGCTTCCATTTCCGGGGATGGCCCTCCCGTTTCGCTTGTACGGCGCATCAAGAACCGATCGATCGACCTGGGTCGGGTGGCGCGGATCAACGCCTTTGCCCGTGACGTGGAAGATGCCCCGCCCGAGGGTCGGGAAGCCATGCGCAGGCTGGACGCCATCTCCATGGCACCCATATATCCGAAGCATCTGATTTTTCTTTCGTACACCGCAACCGCAGCCATCTTTACCATGCTGTACGGCGGCATCTGGCAGGAAGGGCTTGCCGCACTGCTCATCGGCACGCTGCTGGCCATCATCCGTCTGGTGTTCATCCGACGCTCCATCTTCCCGTTCTTTGAATACTTCATGGGCGGGCTGGTGGCCGGTTTCTCCGGATACCTGGCATCCCTGGCGTTTCCGGGACTGAACGCCTATATCGTCATCATCGGCGCACTCATCAACCTGATGCCCGGAACAGCCCTGGTCAACGGCATCAGGGACATGCTGCACGGGGACAGTGTCAGCGGCATATCCCGTCTGGGAGAAGCCCTCCTGACGGTTTCCATCATGGCGGCGGGGGCGGCGATAGGCATCGGGGCCGCCATCAGCCTGGCCGGCCGGCTTGTGCTGGCTGGGTGGCATGCATGAAGTTCATCCTCATGGAAAGAGAAAGGCATGACAACCTCACAGGGGGGCGGAAATGGTCATGACGGTACTGATTCTCTTTTATTGGGGGTGGATATGGTCATGACGGTACTGATTCTCTTTTATTGGGGGTGGATATGGCCATGACGGTTCTGATACTCCTGAAATGGTTTCTGCTGGCCACTGCCGGCACAATGGTCCCCTGCATCGTTCTGAATGTGGACAAGCGTCTGATCCCATGGGCCGGATTGAGCGGCGGCTTCGGATACCTCGCAGCCGTGCTCGTGACGCCCGGATTCGGCATACCGGGCTTCATGCAGGTTTTTCTGGGTGCGGTCGTGGTCGGCGCCTTGTCGGAAACCTTCGCGCGCAGGTTCAAGGCACCGGCACTCACCTTCTGCATCCCGGCCATCTTCCCGCTGGTCCCCGGAATTACGGCCTATCAGACCATGCAGCTCATTGTGGCTGAGAAATGGAAGGAAGCCGCCGCATCCGGATTTTCAACGGCTGCAGCGGCTTTTTCGATAGCGTTCGGCTTGATGCTGGTGGCGGCATTGGTCAGGAATCTTCCCCGGAAGCGGCTGCATACGCGGCTTCCGCCATCCGGTAAACCGTCCTGAACGGCAATCCCGAGGCATCTGCAACGGCCTTGACATGCTCATATTCCGGCGCGGTCTTTCGGATGCCATGCCACTCGCAAATTTTCATGGAAATGGAACCGCCTGCCACCTGCACATCCGTGAAGGTCCTGCGCATGACGCTTCTGCCTGCAGACATCCGCCGAAGGCCGATGGTGCTGCTCTCCCGGAAGATGACAGTTTCCATCTCTTCCCGCGTCGTGGCGTCCGTGAGGACAGTCAGCAGCATGCCGGGCCGGTTTTTTTTCATGAAAACAGGCGTGTAGTACACATCCCGCGCACCGGCACCCAGGAGTTTGTCCATCAGAAAACCGGCGGCTTCTCCGGTCATGTCATCGAGATTCGCTTCCAGAATGATGATTTCATCGGTCAAACCGGTCTTTTCGTCTTCTTCGGACCATTTGTGTCCGATAACCCGGCTTTGACCCGATGCTCCTGCTGCATCCCCGGATGCCTCTGCCGTTTCCCCTACCATCATGCGCAGCACATTCGGGGAATCAAAGTCCTTCGTCCCCACCCCGTATCCGATGGAAGAAACAGTCATCCTCGGCAGGATGCCGTAGGATTGGACAATTTCAGCGGCAATAGCCGCACCGGTGGGTGTGGTCCGTTCTCCCGGACTCCCCTTTGCATAGACAGGCACACCGGCTTCAGCCAGAATGGCAACCGTAGCCGGTGCCGGCACCGGAAGCAGTCCGTGCTGGCACCGGACGAAGCCGCTGCCGGTGTTGACCGGGGACGCGGCGACGATGTCCGGTTTCAGCCAGCAGAAACAGACTGCTGCGCCTACAATGTCCACAATGGAATCGATGGCACCCACTTCATGAAAGCCGACCTCCTCGGCCGGCTTGCCATGCACCTTTCCCTCTGCAACCGCCACCCGGCGGAAGATACGGATGGCCAGGCCTTTTTCGTCTTCACGCAGAGCGCTGTGTTCGATGAGTGTCCGGATATCGCGCCAGTTTCGATGAACATGCGGAACATGGATTTGTTGATTTTCGTGCACGTGGTCGTGCTCGTGATCATGCTCGTGACCGTGTTCGTGGTCGTGACCATGTTCGCGGTCGTGCTCGTGACCATGTTCGTGCTTGTGATCGTGACCATGGTCGTGCTTGTGATCGTGACCATGGTCGTGCTCGTGACCGTGTTCGTGCATGTCATCGCGATCGTGAACATGCTCGTGCACGTGCTCATGACCATGTTCGTGCCCGATTCCGTGCCCGTGCTCGTGACCATGTTCCGGATGGTCATGTGCTTCCGGTTCCGCATCCGGCTTCACCTCGACATGCGTGCCGGAAATGCCGCCCTTTTGGCCTGACTCGACAACAAGTTCATAGCCGAAAGTGCCAAAGCGGGACAGGCCATCCCGCAGGACGCTTTCAGGTACGCCTGCATCCAAAAAGGCGGAGAGCGTCATGTCCCCGCTGATGCCGGACGGCATGTCAAGATATAGGATTTTCATGCTTGTTCCCCTTCGCAAAGTTTCATGATTCGGTTGGCCAGGCAGGCTGCCCCGAAACCGTTGTCGATATTCATGACGCCCACGCCTGAAGCGCAGCTGTTCAGCATGCCCAGCAATGCGGATACACCTCCGAAGCTCGCGCCGTACCCGATGCTGGTCGGCACCGCGATGACCGGCTTGCTCACCAGTCCGCCCACAACGGAAGGCAATGCGCCTTCCATGCCGGCAATGACAATCAGAACAGATGCTTCCCGCATGGTTTCCACCTGCGCAAGCAGGCGATGAATCCCGGCAACGCCGACATCATACAGGCGCCTGACCGAGTTGCCCAGAACTTCCGCCGTAATGACTGCCTCTTCCGCAACGGGGATATCCGCCGTACCGGCAGACATCACGAGGACATGTCCTTTTGTCGTGCCGAAGGGCTGCCGCTCCACCACCACGGTTCGGGCGGCCGCATGATACACGGCCTGCGGCGTGATGGCGTGGATAGCCTCGAATACGGCCGGTTCGGCGCGGGAGGCGATGATGTTGCCTGTGCTTTTCACCAGCATGTCCGCAATGATTCCCTGTATATGTTCCACGGATTTTCCGGGACAGTAGATGACTTCCGGAAAACCATTGCGCAGCGCCCGCCTGTAATCGATCTTCGCATACCCGATATCGCTGGAGGCCAGCCATTGCAGGCGGCTGAACGCGTCATCCGAAGTCATGGCTCCGGTGGACACCGATTGGAGCAGTTGACGGATTTCATTCAAATCCATGGATGTTTCCTTTCTGTGAATCGCCGTTCAGGCAAAATTATACTGTAAATTTCGGAAATCGCAAAGACAGCATGCAAACGGTTTCCCCTTCTCGATCTGCAAGGACAGCATGCAAGAGGGCTCCCCCCTCTCAATCTGCAAGGGCACGGTTCATGCTGCCTTTCACATAACCCTCAAGGTCCAGACAGACATGCAGAAATCCAAGTTCCCGCATGCGCTGTGTCAGGGTCGAACGCAGTGGGTCCGCGAGTGCCTCCCTCATCTGATCTGGCGGAAGCTCGATTCTGGCGAGTTTGTCATGCACGCGCACGCGTCCGCCGGTGAACCCCAGGTCCGCCAATGCATACTCGGCTTTTTCTATCAATCCCAGCAGTTCCGGCGTCAAGGCGATTCCAAAGGGAACCCGTGTCGCCAGACAGGCACCTGCCGGCTTGTCCCATGCCTTCACCCGGTTCATTCCGGCCAACGCACGTATCTCCGCCTTGTTCAGCCCGCAATCCAGCATTGGACTCTCGATGCCCAGTTCCGCAAGAGCGCGCATGCCTGGCCTGTAGTCCCCCAGGTCATCCGAATTCGATCCTTCCAGGATATGGCGGATCCCATTTTCGGCAGCCGCCTGGAGAATACGGTTGAAAATATTCTTTTTGCAGTGGTAGCAGCGTTCCGGCACATTTCCGGCAAACTCGGGAACGGAAAATTCCTCCGCCTGCAGCATCAGAAGACGGATGCCCCGCTCCTCGCAGAAATCACGGGCTTCCTCCACATCCCGCGAGGGGACCATGGCACCCAGCACCATGACCGCGATGACCCCGTCAGGAATCGCACGGTGTGCGGCATCAAGCAGAAAACTGCTGTCGACGCCGGCTGAAAATGCGACGCAAACCCGTTCGGATTCCCGCAGACGCGTCATGAGCCGTTCGTATTTTTCATATGTGGATGGATGGATATCCTCCATAGCCGGCCTGCTCATAGTCCCTCCGTTCGGACAAGGCGGGTCAGCTCCGCGTCGGGTTCCCAGACACCGAACTCGGTATTGCTCAAAACCACATAGGCGACGTCCTGTACGGGGTCGAACAGGCTTGTCGCACTTACGCCGGGATCGCATCCCTGCAGATACCATGCGTCATGCTTTCCCATGTTTTTCATCCAGATGCCGTACCCGTATCCATCCCCGTCGCCGGTCTCGGTCTGGCGCTTCAGCATTTGCGCGCTTAGGGTCGGTCCGAGGAGAACATGGCCTGCAAGCGCATCCCAGAAGCGCATCAGGTCCGCGGCATTGCACCAGGCTCCCCCATCACCGCCACCGACAGGAGGAATGGAAAACAGGTTGGACACCCAACCCGCATCATCCTTGCGGTAGCCCGACGCGCACCGCGATGGCAATCGATCGAGAGAAAAATAACCGGATTCCGTCATACCCGCTTTTGCGAAGACACGCTCCGTGATGGCTTCGGCAAACGGTTTTCCTGTTTTCGCCTCCACGACGAGGGCGAGTGCCACAAACCCCGCATTGTTGTAGGAAAACCGGCTGCCCGGTTCAAACTGCATGGGCAGATTCTGAAAAAGCGGAAGAAAATCGGCAGGACATCTCATCCTGCAGGATGGCTTTTCCTTCCAGAGATCCGCATAATCGGTCATGACGGATTCATCGAAGTAATCCGGTATGCCCGAAGTGTGGGTCAGGAGCCGATGGATGGTCACGCCTTCGGAGAACCCGGAAAACATGTCATTCGGCAGAAGATCGGCAAGCGTATCGTCAAGGGAAACATACCCCTCTTCCACCAGCTGCAGGATGGCGACAGCCGTGAACGCCTTGCTGACGGAGGCAAGCGAAAACCTTGTATCCAAGGCATTCGGAATGTAATCACCCCTGACGGCATACCCGCGGGATGCCTTGTAGCAGATCTCACCACCCTGCCGGACCAGGACTGTACCCGAAAAATCTGGAGATAGCCGGAATGCCGGTGTACAATCATCCATGCGCATGGTCAGTCCTCCTTGCTTCCGAGTGACGGAGACCCTTTGTCCTGAACTTTCTCCGGAACTTTCACCGGGTCCTTCTCCGGAACTTTCACCGGGTCCTTCTCCGGAACTTTCACCATAAGGTTCATATCCTTCATCCTGCTCCCCGGTGCTTTCATCACAATACCGGGTGCTTTCGTTTCTCCCGCGTGCGGCGGAACGACAGGAGGCCTGTAGGCCTCCATGATTTCCCGGTACATCGCGAGATATTCGCGGGCAGCGTGTTCCCAACTGAAATCCTGTTCCATGCAGGTCCTGACCAGCCTGTTCCACGCATCCTTGTCATGGAACACCCCGATTCCGCGGAGAAGCGCGTCCATCATCTCATGGGCATTGTAGTTCGCGAAACTGAAACCGGTGCCCTCTCCTGTGACGTGATTGTAGGGAATGACGGTATCCTTCAGTCCGCCTGTTTCACGCACCACCGGAACGGTCCCGTACCGCATGCTGAAGAGCTGGCTGAGTCCGCAGGGCTCGAACAGCGACGGCATCAGGAAAAAATCGCTGCCGGCATAAATGCGCTGGGCAAGAAGCCCATCGTACCGGATGTGGGCGGACACTTTCTGCGGAAAGTCATGATGAGCCCAGCGGAACATGTCCTCATACTGCTTGTCTCCCGTTCCGAGTATGATGAGCTGCAGATCATGCGTCAGCAGTTCCCCCAGCATCAGAGCCAGAAGATCGAATCCCTTCTGGTCCACCAGTCTGGAGATGATGCCGATCAGCGGCACATCTTCCCGAACGGGCAAATGCATCTGTTTCTGGAGCGATTTCTTGTTGATCCGCTTGCCGGAAGGATCCGCCGCTGAAAAAGCCGCATAGAGCCTTTCGTCGTGTTCCGGGTCATTGTGGGCATAATCGATGCCGTTGACGATGCCACGGAGATCCGCCGCGCGACGGTTGATGGTTCCGTTGAGCCGCTCCCCGAAGAAATCTCCCCGGATTTCCTCCGCATACGTCTTGCTGACGGTCGTGATGCGGGTGGAAAAATTCAGGGCCGCCTTCATGAAGCTGACGCATCCGTCGTGCTCGACCCCGTTGGTGTTGAAGTAGGTCCAGTCCAGCCCCAGCACGGTTTCCATCATTTCTCTCGGGAAAATGCCCTGGTAGCGCAGGTTATGGATGGTATAGACCGTGTGCATGTTCCGGAAGAAACCGTCGTTTCGGAAATGCCGGTAATGGGCGTCCAGTATGACAGGCGTCATTCCGGTCTGCCAGTCGTTCAGGTGGATGATGTCCGGCTGATAACCGAGGACCGGAAGCACCTCGAGGATGGCCCGGCTGAAAAAGGCGAATCGCTCCCCGTCATCCCCCTGCCCATAAACCATGTCCCGATGAAAATAATACTCATTGTCCAGAAAATAGCAGGTCACCTCGTGCTCAACCAGCCTGAAGATGCCACAGTACTGTCTGCGCCAGGTCAGATCGACCTCCACGCTTCCGATGAATTCCATGCGTTCCACATACCTTGCCGGTATCTGGCTGTATTTCGGCATGACGACACGGACTTCGGCTCCCTCATGGCCAAGGGCCCTGGGCAGTGAGCCGGCTACATCAGCCAATCCTCCGGTCTTCATGAAAGGATCGACCTCGGATGCGGCGAACCATATCTTCAAGGGCTTCATAGGCTGCCTCCTGCTTGTTCCCGCTGCTGTCGGCGGGAAAGGATGGACACTGTACCTGACCATTATCCCATAAAACCCGCCTGCGAAACAGCCTGAAGTTCGCTGGCGCACATTCCGGGAGGCAGGCCG
>JAIFNI010000135.1 GCA_020047785.1 Clostridia bacterium | reverse complement strand
TCCCGAGAAGGTTGTCCCGTTCATTCGAGAAGAAATCATGGCACCGGCCATATAGATTTTTCGCGGACAGGCTGTTCACCCGCGTGTTTCTGAATGGATTGGGAAAAGGGGGATTGTCCGCAGGTTCGGGCAATCCCCCTTTTGATCATCCGCACTTCGAGTAGCCACAGCTTCGGCAGATTTTGCAGCCGCCTTCGTGTTCCATCACTTCTCCACATTCCGGACAGTCATGACCCCCTGAGTCATACTCGCCATCCTCGTTCATGACGATGGACCTGGATGCCGCGATCACTCTGGATGGTATGTTTTTCGCGGTGTGAGCCAATGTCTGTGCGCCCTGCGTCATGGCGGGCCGACCAATTTGAGCCGGGATGGCCTGCGGAAGGATGACAGGTGCTGTGACATTCTGAACCGCAGCCGTGTTCCCGACGGGTCTCGGGATGCGCCGGGCAGCCGATTCGGCACTCGGCACGTGAACTGAGCCGTTTCCGTTTCGGTGGTTGCTGACCTTCTCGATGAGCCGGCCGATGGCATCCGGACACGACAGAACCTTCAGCCCTTTCTGCCGGATGGTGGACGGACAGCGGATCCCCTTGAGCTGCTCCACGATGGCCTTTTCGTCGATACCTGCGCGCAGGGCGATGGAAACGAGCCGGCTGGTGGCTTCCGACTGCGACGGGCATCCACCCGTACGACCGGTGTTCGTGAAAACTTCACAGATCCCGTTCTCGTCGTAATTGACCGTGATATATAGGTTGCCGCATCCGATTTTCACTTTTTCCGTGAAGCCGGTGGTGATTTCGGGACGGGGACGAGGTGCAATGTGTCCGTAATCCGGCACATCCAGATACGAGGCATGTTCATCCGTCGATTCAACCTGTGCCGATGCTGCCCGCCCGGACACGGACGCAACCGCAGGATTCGTTGTGACGTGATTCACGGTTTCCGATGTTTTCCCGGATTGAATGGTCCCCACTGCGTCCGCTTTCTTTTCTTCCTTCACCTTGCCGATGTTCAGCACCTGCAGGCCACGGGACCCGTCCCGATAGATCGTGACGCCTTTGCAGCCGGTGTGATACGCCTGCAGAAACACTTCCCGGACATCCTCCTCGGTGGCCTCGTTCGCAAGGTTCACCGTCTTGGAGACGGCATTGTCGGTGTAGTCCTGAAAAGCCGCCTGCATGCGCACATGCCATTCCGGAGATATGTCGTGCGCAGTGACATACAAGCGCCGGACATCTTCCGGCACGTCATCCATGCCATGCAGAGTGCCATGCTCCACCACACGTTTCATCAGTTCCACGGAATAGAATCCGCCGGCCTCCGCCGCCTTGCGGAAATACGGATTCGTTTCAAAAAGCTCCGTGCGATCCATCACATTCTTGATGTAGGCGATGGCGAACATCGGCTCGACGCCACTCGACACACCGGCCAGCATGCTGAGCGTACCGGTCGGCGCGATGGTGGTGGTGGTGGCATTTCGAAGACGGATTCCCTGCTCCTTGTAGATGCTGTCCTCCCAGTAAGGGAAGACGCCCTTTTCCTCGGCCAGTTTGATGCTGGCCGCATGGGACTCGTTCTGGATATGTGACATCACCTTGCGGCCAAGTGCCTCCGCTTCCTCGGAATCGTAGGGAATGCCGAGCTGCAGCAGCATATCCGCCCAGCCCATCACCCCAAGACCGATCTTGCGTGTCCCCCGGGTCATTCTGTCGATGTCCGGCAGGGGGTATCTGTTCACGTCGATGACATTGTCGAGGAAATGGACTGCTTTTCGCACGATGCGGGTGAGTCGGGGATAATCGACTCCTGTTTTTTTCGCAGTGCGCTTCACCAGCAGGCTCAGATTGATGGAACCCAGGTTGCAGGCCTCATACGGCAGGAGCGGCTGCTCTCCGCAGTTGTGGACCACCACGCCGTTGGCATCGAATGCGTTCACCCCCGGCACCTGCACGTCATACACATCCTCGCGGCCTGCCGGGACGATTTCCAGAATGGAGGCCGTGTAGCGTTCCCGATTCAGACTTCGTTTGTAAAACGAAAGCATTGTTTCAGCCTGCTTGCGTTTCCCCGCACTTTCGAAACCGATCCGTTCCGCAAAGACGGCCATGTTTTCACCGCATACCGCCAGTTCGTGGCCGATGTCGGATTCCGAGTCGGACAGGCCGTGCAGCCCTTCCGGTGCCAGAACACCGGTGGCGGGCTTGCGATCCGGATAGAGGACGGATGCGATGCCCATCCGGTGCAGCATGCGCTGTGCCGAAAGAAGGAGCGGCATGTCCCGATGCCAGAGGCGGACGGAAACACCCTGTTCCAGCGAACCGACAATGGTTCCGTCGGTTTCGAAAAGACCACGAAGAAACCCGGCATGAAAATCCGAACCCGTTTGTTCCAATTCCGCCACGGCGGTCCCGCAGACCGGCAGACAGCCAAAATCATCCGACAGTTCCATCAGGGCGGATTGCGCAACACGGTACTCCCCGCTTCCGCCGAGTCCGGACTGACGGGCCTGGAAATTGGGCCGGTGGTGCATCACGACATCCGGCGCACCGCTGGCACGCATCAGTGCCACGTCACTTTCCGCTTCCCCCCACCCGTTGATCTGACCCGCCGTTATCCGGAAACTTCCGTCGCCAATCAGGGCACCCAGCAGAAATCCGGCTTCCCCGGTTCCCTTGCCGGACCATACCGCCTGCCGGTTGTTCGAGAGCAGGATCCGATCGCCCGGTTGAAGCTCTCCGGCCGGCGTCCACTTTTCCTCCCGGTTGAAATGCGTCATGTCCGAAACGGTCCGGACGAGATGATTCTCTGTCAGTGTCAGGCTGTACCCGCGGTCGGTGACGAGTTTCAGCACATCCTTCGTACCTGTCCGGAAAAAACCTTCCGGTGCCGTTTTGCTGAAGCCGCCGTTCAGAACCAGTTCCACCGGCTGTCCGACGATATTTTTCACCTGTCTGGGCCCTGCATCCGTCAGAACCCAGGTATCCCCGGAGAGACAGGGATTCGTGGATTCAATGTCACCCAGTGCGGGGGTGACATTGGAGCGGTTGAGCCGATCCAAAAAAATCATGCCCGGTTCGCCGTTGCGCCAGGCGCTCTTCACCATGAACTCGAACACCGTGTGCGCATTGAGTGTCCCGACGGCTTTCTGTGTCTTCGGATCGATCAGATCGTAGTCGGCGCCTGCTTCCACCGCGTTCATGAACGCTTCGGTAAGCCCGACGGAAATATTGAAATTCGTGATGTCCGCGTTGTCCTGCTTGCAGGCGATGAATTCCAGGATGTCCGGGTGATCCACACGCAGGATGCCCATGTTGGCACCGCGCCGGGTTCCACCCTGTTTCACGGCTTCCGTGGCCGCATTGAACACTTTCATGAAAGAAACCGGACCGGATGCGACACCGCCGGTGGAATTGACCGTTGCCCCCTTCTGGCGCAGACGGGAAAAGGAAAAGCCGGTTCCCCCACCGCTTTTGTGAATGAGGGCCGCATTCTTCACGCTGTCGAAGATTTCCTCCATGCTGTCGCCGACGGGAAGGACAAAACAGGCGGACAGCTGGCCGAGTGGGCGGCCGGCATTCATGAGCGTGGGAGAATTCGGAAGAAATTCGAGATCCATCATCAGATTGTAGAATTCTTCCTCAATCTCCTTCAGCCGTGCGGGAGAAACCTTGCCGGCATCCGCAGCGGCCACGGCATGGGCCACGCGCCGGAACATGCCTTCCGGGGTTTCTATCAGCTGATTCTCCGCGTTCCTGGAAAGGTAACGCTTCTCCAGTACTTTGATGGCGTTTTCGGAAAGTGCCATGATTGGTTTCCTCCATGATGATCCAGTGAAAGTTCAAGTTGTCGAAATGGCAAATATCTACAGGATATGGGATGTACACAAGCATTACCCACAACATGTGCTTATGATCGTATCCCTTTTCCCTGGACGGTGCAAGCCCCGGTTAGGCAAAAACAACGTCGAAACTGCACCATTTTTGTATCTGCGGCATGTTGACAATTCATTCGCTCATCCGGTACGCTCACACTGTTGCCCGGTTTCCACACTGGGCGGGAGGGGTCTGTCATGAAGAAAATGACGGCTGCCATGCGCCTGATCCTCATGATGGGGTTCTGCGGTGCTCTGGCCATCTTCAGTTCCACCATCTCGAAATCGCCCATTCTGCCCATATTCGCCAAGAGTCTCGGGGCAACGGGCGCACAAATCGGCTGGATTGCTTCGGCATCCACCATTCCCGGCATTCTGGTCAGCTACCTGGCCGGTGACCTGGCCGATCGCTTCGGTTACAAGAAAATCCTCATCGGCTCCCTGCTGATTTTCGCCAGTGCCCCGTTCTTCTACCTGCTTGTGACAAATCCGCTCGAACTGGGCGCTGCCCGTTTCTATCATGGATTTGCGACCGCCGCCTTCGGCCCGGTGGCCATGGCCACCATTGCCGCCTTCAGCGGAAAGAACACCGGTCAGAATCTGTCGCTTTATTCCTCTTCGACCATGGTTGGTCGTGCCCTGGCTCCCACTGTCGGCGGAGGCGCATATGAACTTGGCGGCGCACCATCTGTTTATCTGATTGCCGGCGCCGCCGGAGTCGCGGCACTTCTCTTTGCCGGCTGGTTTTTCCGGAAACCGGGCGAGGCGGAGGATGCCGCCGCCGCCAGGGCGAAAACCGGTGGGCCCTCCACTGGCTCTTTCTTCAGCAAATTGTGGAAGCTCGTAACCTACAGCCCTTTGCTGCTTGTCGGAATCCTGGATGCGGTCGCCTATTTCGGCTACGGCGCATTTGAAATGATTTTTCCGCTGTACGCGAAGGAACGCGGCATGAGTCCGACACAAATCGGCGTCCTTCTTGGGGTGCAGCTTATCGGCATCATCCTGTTCAAACCCCTGTTCGGGCGGGCTTCCGACAAACTGGGCCGCCTGCCCATGATGATCGCCGGTCTTGCAGCCTGCACGGTTTCGTTCTTCCTGCTGGCCATCCTGAAATCGACGATTGCCATCATTCCGCTCATTCTTGTCTACGGTTTGGGATTCGCCCTCATCACAGCCAGCACGAGCGCCCTGGCAGCGGATGTGGCGCGAGTGGGCCAGCTGGGTGCCTCGCTGGGCATCCTCAGCACCTTGATGGATGCAGGACAGACTTTCGGCCCCCCTGTCATCGGCGCGATCAGCGACACATTCAGCTATGCTGCCGGCATCGGCCTTATTGGCGTGCTTTTCACGCTGGCGGCCATCGGTTGCGTGATTGCGCTGGCAAAGCAGCGACAGACGGCTTGATGATAAGGTTTACGCCAATCTTGCGGGAATCATCAAAGAATGATTCTCGTGCAAAAAGTCGTTTTTCGACTTTTTCATGCAAGTTGCGATTCGCAACTTGCATGCCTGCAGCGGCCCTTGCGAGCACTATCGGAATGTCGGAGGTTTGCTACTCAACCACCTGGGCCAGTTTCGGAAGAATCTGCTTTTTTCGCGACACGACCCCCTCCAGAAACAGGCTGTTGTCCCGGATGGTCTTGCCGAATGCCTGTGCCACAATTTCGGACGCAGGGCCGGTCAGAATCAGTTCGCTTCCCTTTCGGGTCACATCCGTCACCAGAACCATCACACTGTCGAAGCCTTCGCGTATGCAGATGTCTTCCATGTGATCCAGCATTTCGGTCCGAAGTTCCGCCAGCGTTTCCATATCCTGCGTATAGACCTGTCCGATGCCGAATCGCAATTTCCCGAGACGGTAATCCTTGAAATCGGAGCGGACAATGTCAATCGGTCTGCGGCCTTTCAAGGTGGAACCGGCTTTGAACATCTCCCGGGCGAATTCCGCAATGTCGATGCCGGCATTGTCCGCCAGACGTTCCGCCATCAACCGGTCCCGGTGCGTGCAGGTGGGCGATACGAACTGAAGCGTGTCTGACAGAATGGCTGCGCAAAGAATGCCTGCGATGGCCCGCGTCGGTCTAAGCCCCGCTTCCTCATAGAGGATTGCGATAATGGTCGAGGTGCTCCCCACCGGTTCATTCTTGAAATAAATCGGATTCCCGGTGGTGATGTCCCCGAGCCGATGGTGGTCGATGATCTCCAGGATTTCCGCCTGCTCGATGCCGTTGACCGTCTGACTGCGCTCGTTGTGGTCCACCAGAATGACCTTCTTCTGGCGCGGGGAGATGAGGTGGTACCTGGAGATGAAACCCTTCACATGCTGGTTTGTGTCCACAACCGGATAACTGCGGTACCGGGTCTTCAGCATCCGTTCCCGGATGTCGTCGATCAGGTCGTTCTCCTCAAACACCACCAGATCCTCGTGTGTCATCACATGCCGGATGGGCGTGCTCTGGTTGATGAGCCGGGCTGTGGTATAGGTGTCCGACAGGGTTCCGATGATGGCTGTTCCCGCATTGCGGGCGGCTTCCGTGATGGCTTCGGCCGGTTCCTCCGCGCAGGTGTGGATAATCAGCCCCGCCTGCGCGGCGATGGCGGCTTCCAGGACATCCTGCCGCTGGCCGGTGATGAGGATGTCGCCGGGATCCAGCACGGCCCGAAGATCCACCAGGTTCGATGCGGCAACATGGATGCGGCCGGTGGAGCGGAATTCCCTGGTGCGGACCAGCACACGTCCGTTGATGGTTTCTGCGATATTGTCCAGGGAAGTCTGGCTTGCGGCCAGAGTACTGTCATCCATCGCATCCATGAATTTCTGTGTGATGTTGGAAAGGGTGACAACGCCCAGCAGCTTGCCTGCGTCATCCACGACCGGAAGCACCTTCACATTGTTTTTCCGCATGATGTTCCAAGCGGACTTGACCGTGATCTGCGGACTGATGCCTGGCACTTCATCCATGTCCAGATCCG
Source organism: Clostridia bacterium (assembly GCA_020047785.1). Taxonomy (GTDB): domain Bacteria; phylum Bacillota; class Clostridia; order DSM-8532; family DSM-8532; genus JAEWSN01. The sequence continues at coordinate 474 of JAIFNI010000135.1, read as the reverse complement.
AGACCTGTCGCTTGACGGTATCCAGAAAGATCGGTTCCGGCACCCCGAAATAGTCGAGGACGAAACGCGTTTCCAGGCTGATGTCGCCGAGTCTGACCGGCACCGCCTGCACGCCGCGTTTCCGTTTCAGATGCGCATAGCCGATGGCCGCACAGATCGAGTCCGTGTCGGGATTTTTATGCCCGGAGATGAATACGAGGTCTTCCATGATTGATCCCCCTGACAAAGACTGTTGCAGACTGGTATCGCTTCTTGATCCCCTTTGGGAATCAAGTTGAATTCTCATTGCTTCATCATATCGGGAAAACAGCGGAAGGGCAAGAAACCAGCATGCCGCAGAGAACGGAATCCGGCCTCCCGGGGATCGGGACTCTCGCCATCCGTTGAGTATCCGGAGGACGGTGGGACCGGATGAAAAAAAGAGCTGTTCGCGTAGGAACAGCCACTTGTCAAAAGGAGGACAAACAGGGAGAA
>JAIFNI010000051.1 GCA_020047785.1 Clostridia bacterium | reverse complement strand
CCGGCCGCTGTCGCGATGCCTCCGGTTCTCCGGAGCAGCGCTGATATGCGTGCAATCAGTTCCTTGGCACGAAAGGGCTTTTCAACATAATCATCAGCACCCAGAAACAATCCTGATACAAGGTCATCCTCTCCGGCGCGGGCGGTCAGCATCAGCACAGGCACGGCGGATTCGGCGCGGATGTGCACGCAGACCGCTTCTCCGCTCAATTTCGGCAGCATTCGGTCCAATACGACAAGATTAGGATTTTCTCGTCGAAATGCCTCGAGCGCCGCCTCTCCATCATAAGCACAGAAAACAGTATGGCCTTCCCGCTCCAAATAGGCGCGGACTACATCACAGATTGCCTTTTCATCGTCAACCACAAGGATTTTCGCCTTGCCGTCCATGTTCTCCTCCCATACCGGCATCGTCGCCGGCACTTATTTCAGCTGCCACCTCACTTGAACGCTAAAAAAGGCCAAGCTACCAGAACAGCAGCCACCATGGCCAGTAATATATTGGGTTTGAACCATAGGACAATGCCTGCAGCTAGAATTCCAACGATGGATGCCACAGGATTGCCGGCAACACCATCCAGGAACCCAGGCACGAGAAGTGCACCCAGCGCCGCATGCGGGATATGGCCAAGCAGACCTCGCCAGCGTTCCGGAATTTTGTCTGCTCGAAGAAATGCAAAGGGAAGCATACGCGGGATATAAGTCACTACCACCATGCCGATAACCAACAGGAGGATTTCAGGTCGCACTGTCATGCTTTGCACCCTTCCCCTTCCAGCCATCCACCAGCGCTACGGAGACGAGGATTGCGACAACAAGCGCCCAGCCACTGGGCAACCATCCTGTTGCACGAATGCCCCAGTGAAGGGCTCCAGACAACCCCGCCACGATGAGAACACGGATATCCTTTCGTACCTCCGGCATCAGGATGCCTAGAAACATGACATATAGAAGAATACCCATCGCCGCCTGAAGATTAGCCGGAAGAAAGCCACCGGCAAGATAGCCCGTAAGGGTTCCGGCCAACCAACCCAGCCAGGCCATGCTGTTGAGGCCAAGCAGATAAGGTGTTCCATACGTATCAGGTCGTGTCGTAGCGATAGCGAAGGTTTCATCCGTCACGCCAAATGCCGCCAGCGGGAAAAGACGTCGTGTCCCTGTGAGCCGTGCGGCGACTGCAGTGGATAGCAACAAATGCCGTGAATTTATTAGAAAGGTAGTGACAATGATGCTTCCGATGCCGACACCGGATGCCAGCAGAGACGCTGCAATGAATTGCGATGCGCCAGCAAAGACAAAGGCGGAAAGCATGCCAGCCTCTAGAAATCCGAGTGGTACTGATTTTGCCAACAGGCCAAACGCGACTGCCACCGGAAAGTAACCGACAAAGATCGGAAAACCTTCTGAAAAGCCTGTCAGGATTGCGCCCTGGTGTCGTTTCATCTTGTGTCGCAGTCCCTCCTGCTGTTCCGCCATGCCGTATTGCTCCAGTCTGCAAAGATGCGTTCTATTCCTATTATGTGTTCAGGCTAAGAATTCGACATTTCCATGCAAGTGTGCTGCAGCATTCATACTGGATGGATTCAATCCGCCGAAATGATTCCATCGAGCGCATCCGTCTGACCAACGACTTGCCCATCAGGCAGAATCAGGTTGTCTTTATCCTGAAACCTCAGCCACCCCTCCGTACCATCTGCCGCAACGATATGGAATCGCACAGATATGTCGCTTACATCCATCACAACAGCAGTTCCGGCTTTCATGACCGTTCCAGCAGTATCCGCATCAGGTCCTGAATATAAGGGAATATCCTGCTTCAACGTCAGTTCCAGCTTGGATGCAAACCAGCGTGTCGGCATCATGACCAGCTTACCTTCTCCATCCAACTGGTATTCACACTGGTAAAACCATGTGCTCATCGGACCAAAATTGGAGCGCGAGTAGGTGGATACACGACCTTTCCCATCGGCTTCGAAAAGAATACCTGAAACAGTGCCGATATGAACCAATTCGTCATTCTGTAAGGCATAAAGTTCGGTCTGTGCATCATCACTCGGGCCGAAGTCTGTGATAGCCAGTTCCAGCCGATTGTCACCTTCGTCGAGATCAACCAGATACGCACCTTCAGGCGAGAAGTACCCATTTGTTGCGGTAATTTCTCCGACTTTGATTTCCCACTGGGGTTGATCTTCCCGAAAAACAACCCGGATTGTTTCATTCTTGCCATCTCCATTGAGATCCGCCGTTGCCTCTCCCTGAGCGTACGGTTCAATACCTCCGGTCAACTCTCCTATAGGTGTTGCAGTAATTCGTTGTTGTAAGGCAGGAATGGCAACCGGTTCTTCCCCTGACATGGAATTCCATTTCGCAATCCAGTCCAAATAGGCGGTTTTCATCCCCTTCTCAACATCCGATGGCAACTCCACATCCTTGAACTCGGAATCCATATTTAGAAGTTTTAGGTTTTGCCCTTGTTCCAACACCACCATTACAAGGCTGAGTGTATCACGGCTAGTCTCAAAATCAGCAGTCTGGCTGCCTGGTGAAAACCATGAAATTCCAGCATTGCAGGATATCTGATATTCGCCGCTGCCTGCTCCTGCTTCTGCGGTAAATCCGAATGCTTCCACAAAACCGACTACACCGCTGTACCAGGAGAGCTTGTCACGCATTGTCTCGCGTAGAAAAGCAATCCAGGCTTCACGAGAAATCAACGAACCGGTCGGCACTTTGAAATCACCTGCTGCAAAATCATCGGTCAGTCCAGCTTCCTCTGTGGATTCTGTCGATGAAACCGGCGACTCGGTTGCAGAAGGGGACGGTTCGACTGAAGGTGTCTGTGTTTCATCGACAGCTGTTTCAGATTGTGTTGCCTCTGAGGAGACTGTCGGTTCCGGTGTGGCAGACCGGCCGCAGGCTGCCAGCCCAAGACAGAGAACAAGAATTCCGGCCACTATGAACGCGGTGGACTCCGCTGTTTTTTTACTGTGGTGTTTTTCAGTCACAAGTCGCCCGTTTCCTAAGGATTCGATCTTCTGATTTCGCAGCATTTCATGACATCCTTCCTAACAACCAGGGAATAAAAGACGCCCTGAATCGCCTCGTTCACCACGTTTTCAGGTATGCCCTGCGGCGGCGGTGAATTCTCGCATCATAGTTCCGCCACATGGAGTGCACCGCTGTATTCGTTTCCAGTTCCGGTGAGGCAATGGCATGGGTGACCCCGTTCCGCATCGCGGCTTTTGTCATTTCCGACAGCATGATGAACGGAATTCCGGTCATTTTCAATTCCGGGCGCACCGCCACCAGATACAGGTCCAGCGTGTCATTGCGGCGGATGGCCTGGAGCCAATGAATGAAGCCAAAGGGAAACAGACGTCCTCTGCTCTTTTGTGCGGCACGCGTCAGGGATGGCATGATGATGCCGAAGCCGGCGATTTTGTCCTCCCTGTCCATGATGATGCTGATATAGTCGATGTTGAGAAAACCGAAAAATTGCCTGACATAGGATGCAACCTGTTTTTTTGTGACAGGAATTGTGGCATACAGGCCTTCATATCCGACATTCATCAAGTCAAAAATCCGTTCGATATAGGGAATGACGTCCTTGTTCTTTTTCAGCGGGACCATCCGCATCTCATTCTTTTCCCTCACGCGGGTGGCCAGTTTTTCCATCCGATCAGCCTGACTTTTATCCGTGAGACGGATGTCCCATTCCACCCATTCGGCATCCTTCACGAAACCGAGCGCTTCAAGATGTTCGCGGTAATAAGGATGATTGTAGATGGATATGAAGGTGCCCATCTGGTCGAACCCTTCAACAAGCATGCCCTCCTTGTCCAGATCGCAGAACCCGAGCGGGCCGTGTGCGCCATCGAGCCCATTCTCCCTGGCCCAGCCGATGACGGTATCCAGCAGTGCCCGTGACACTTCCCGGTCATCGATGAAATCAATCCATCCGAACCGGCAATATCTGTTTCCCCATTTTTCGATATACGCATGACTGATGATGCCGGCGATGCGCCCGACCACTTTTCCCTCACGCATGGCCAGCCAATAGGCGGATTCGCTGAATGCAAAGGCAGGATTTTTCTTGCTGTCCAGTGTGAACCATTCATCGGATATAAGGGGGGGTACCCAGTATGGGCAATCCCTGTAAAGGCTGAAGGGGAATCTGATGAACTGCCCAAGCTGTCTGCGTGTCCCGACCCTGACGATTTCCACCATATGCCTTCGTGCTCCTGTCCTGTTTTTCGCCCTTCTTCTTCTGCCTTGTGGTCATGCGATGCATCACAGGACAGGTTCTCCGAGTGCCGGCCTGTAGAGATTCCGCTTGTCCAGCGACCACACGGGTTCCGAAAACCCGCCCGGCTTTATGTCCTTCAGGGCATTGTCATAGTCGTACACGCGCGCATCGATGGTGTCGATATGGTGAAGGAGTTCCGCTTCGAGGAACATGGGTGGTTTCGGACTGCCGTATTCGGCTTTCTCATGGTGGCTGAGAACCATATGCTTCAAAACGAGCACCACTTCCGGCGAAGCGCCGATTTCACGGCTTACGCGGTCGATCTCCGTGATGCCGATGACGATGTGCCCAAGCAGCTTGCCAGCTTTCGAATAGTCGGCCATGCCGAGTTCGGAGGCATCCATTTCGTCCATTTTTGCGAGATCATGCAGAAGCACGCCTGCAAAAAGCAGATCCGTATCCACCGATGGATATACGCCGGCTATGGCATCAGCCGACCGCAGCATGCGCACGACATGATAGAGAAGTCCACTGCGTATGGCGTGGTGCAGGGACTTTGCCGCCGGATAATACATGAGTTTCTGTTCCCTGTCATCCAGCATGGACAGGACGATGGAACGAATTTCCGTGTTCCGGATGCGGCCCGCATATTCGTAGACCTCCGCCAGCATTTGTTCCGGGGCCAGTGGCGCAGAAGGAACGAACGTGACAATTTCAGCCTGATCTTCCTCCTCAGCCACTTTCATCCGATTCACACTGAGCTGGGGCGAATCCTTCCAGGTATCCACGCGTGCATTCACATAGTACAGTTTGTGCAGCGGTAAAGCCGACAGGTCGTATTCCGATGCCACATTCCAGTCCTTGCCGGGCACTTCTCCGGTAGCATCCATGAACACCAAGTCCAGAAAAGGCTTCTTGTTCGAACCGGTCCGCATTTCACGCGTTTTCAACACATAAATGCCGTTGACGGTCTCTCCGACCTTCAATTCGGCGATTGGCACACCTTCGAATTTCATGTTCCCCCCGGGTGATGCGGCGGCTTCATGTCCTGAATCCGCAAAAGACCGCATGTCACGCCTTTTATCCATCCCCATTGTAACGCATCCGACAAATTCATGGCAAGCCGCCGGGCTGAATGCTGAGTCATTGCGCCGCAGGAACCTGTACCCCCTCAGCGGCCGTTCATATGTCCCAGATGGCTGCGATGCGGTTTCCGTCTGCCTGCGAAAGATCAAGTTCCTGATGGCGTTTCAGCATCACACCGTCGGCATCGATGACTACACGTACGCACGGGCGGTGCGGAAGATTTCTGTTTTGTCTGGAAACAAGACCTTTTGACCCGGAAAGCAGCACAACGGCGGTTCCTACCGGATAATGGGCTATCTGGCGCACGAAGGCTTCGGCCGTCATCCGGTCAAAATGGCTTCCCGCCTGATTCGCAATATAATCAAGCACCTTGTGCGTATCTTCCTTCACACGATATACGCGATCCGAAGTAAGTGCGTCATACACGTCCGCAACTGCAACGATGCGTGAGGCAAGTGGAATTTCGATGCCGGACATCCCGCGGGGATACCCGCTGCCATCCATGCGTTCATGGTGGGACAACGCGATTTGCGCCGCTGCATTCCCCATTCCCTCAATCTTCTGCAGGAGTTCATAGCCGAAGATGGTATGTTTCTTCACTTCCTCGAATTCCAACTGTGTCAGGCCACCCGGTTTCTGCAGGATGTTTCCGTCCACCATCATCTTGCCCACATCGTGCATGATGGCACCGGTTCCGAGTTCCTTCAGCGCTTCCCGTTTCATGTCCATGCCGATGCCGGTGACCATTGCGTAAACCGCCACGTTGACACTGTGGGAAAAGGTATAGGTATTCTCATCGATGGATCGGAGTCCGTTCAGATGGCTGAGAATCTCTCCGGAAGTCAGGATGTCATCCAACAGCAGTTCGATGAGATCCGCCACGCGCTTCGCATCAATTCCAGCTTTCAAAGAAGGCATGGCCATGATGTCCTTCACCTGTGCTTTCACATCGGTGAGGACTTCCTGTCGGACAATATCCGAAACTGTGAGACCCGTATATTCGGGCTGTTCGATGAACAGGTCGCTGACGCCGTTGTGTGAAAGTTTTCTCTTATGTTCCTCCGTCAGCCTCATCCCTTCGGATAGAAGCAAAACGCCATCGTGAGAATAAACTGTCCGAGCAATGACTGACCCAGTCAGCGCCTTGTCAAGGCTGACCCTGTGCAATGGATTCCTCCGCTCAAAATACCATGTTCCAGGCCATCGCAGGTGACTGCCGTCACAGTGACCCGCGCTTCCCGCGCCCCCGGGCAACCGGCATTTCCTCTGAATTCAATAGATTGGGGACCGCATTCCAAGCCTATCTGCAGGTATCATACCATGAATGCAGCATCCCGACAATCGTTCCCGCTGTCAGACTATGCCCAACAAAGGCTTCACAACAGACAGAACACTGTTCCGCAGATTGGCGAGTGCAAGCTTGACAGCCTCGGCGGTCAAGGCCGAAACACCATAGTAGATCTTGATTTTCGGTTCTGTTCCCGATGGGCGGATGCAGAACCAGTCTCCATTGGCCATTTCGTAATAAAGCACGTTGGATGGTGGCAGATCGAGGCCATTTACCGCACAGGAACGATAATTCGAAACAATCTGACGCTGATAATCCCGGCATGCCGCGACTTCATGACTGCCGAACCGCTGAGGGGCCTGGTCACGAAGGGCTTCCATGGTGTGCGTAATGGTTTCCAGTCCATCCTTTCCCTTGAGGGTAAAGGAATCAATGTCCTCAACGGTGAAACCGTATTGGGCGTATATGTCCTGTAGCGCATCATAAAGCGATTTCCCATGCTTCCGGTAATACAGGTACATTTCAGCAATCAGCATGGCGGCTACAACAGCATCCTTGTCGCGGGCATGGGTTCCAGCCAGATAGCCATAGCTTTCCTCGTACCCGAAAAGGTACTTTTTCAAACCCGTATCATCCAGATTGCGTATTTGCTCCCCGATGAATTTGAACCCGGTCAACACTTCTATCAGTTCCGCCCCGTAATGG
>JAIFNI010000273.1 GCA_020047785.1 Clostridia bacterium | reverse complement strand
TACAGCGGCTTTTGCCGCTGTATGCATGCAAGTTGCATTCTGCAACTTGCATGAAAAAGTCGAAAATCGACTTTTTGCACCAGAATCAAGGACAGAAAGCAAATTCCTATCAAGATATTCTGGTGGAGAACATCGCCAATTTCAACCTCATTTACCGGATCAGCCTGATTGACTCTTCCACATAGGGAAAGCTCGCTGAAACATCCGACTTCGTGAACACTTTGGCAGAGCCGGAAATATCAACCACTTTGCCGATTACACTTCCATTGAACGCGTAGTTGGAACCTGTCACGGATATGGACCCATTGGGCGCATAGAGTATACCCTTGAAGGTTTTGTCTGAACCGCCGAAGTTGATGGCTTCGCTGGCTTTGTTTGGCGAAACGTAATCCGAATACATGCAGATATTGCTGTCGGAAGAATAGGATGTGCCGGTACCTGTGATATCGATGGTGCCCTTGACGTAAATGCAGCCCGATCCACTAAAACTGATGTCTGACAAATTAGCATTTCCCTCGACATATACGGGAGACGTGAGGTTCAATACCGAACCGCAGTTGGTTTTTGAGAAATTGCCCGAATAGTACCGGCCAGCCGCAATGGCCGCGGCTTTGATGATTGGTTTTGTTGCCGAGAAGTCCGGCATCGGGACAAAGGGTGAATTAGGCCGCGGATTTGTGATACCGGGATTGCTTCCGATATTCACAGTATCCATTGCCTCGCATGTGCCGGTGATGGTTGTGGAGGAAGCCGAAACATCGATCCGGTAATTGGCGTGAACACTTCCATTGACTCTATTGTTCGAACCTGAGATTGTCAGGACATTTTGAAGCCTAACGGAAAAACCGCCCGGGTAAGTATTCCCGGAATAAATGGCGTAATCAAATGCCGGGCCGAAGCTGCCGGATTTTCTTGCCGAAGCTGCCGGGTGTATGGTCGTGCTGTCATAGCCAAGCACTCTTGCAAAAGTATGATTCACTTGTTTCGTTCCGGTAATGTTGATTACATTGTTTGATTCCGAAAAGGCAATGGCGATGTCTGAAGGGTTGTAGCCGTTTGCCCGGATATAGAGGTTTGCCGTTGCAATGGCGGTTGATGTGTTGGGCAAATCTTTCGCTGCCGCCAGTGTGCAGGCATCGACTGCATTGGCCATGTTAGTCTTTTCGATGACCACCATGCCTATGTCGATGACGAGAGCCGCACTGGCCGCGATAACCATCATGGATATCGCAAAGAATATCATTGAAGTGCCCCGGACCCCCTTGAAAAATCTGATGAACGGAGCTTCATGACAGTTCATTTTTTCTGTCTTCATCATCATAACCTTCTTTCCTTGAGGCGCGAGGCCTCAGGATTGCCGGATTCTCTTTGCGGACACGCAGTCAGCAGCCAGTTTCGGGACTACCCCCATCTGAATGCAACCATCTTGACTACTCCATCAATATCAGTTTACCGCTGGTCCAGTCATCATGAATCATACTGTGGACACGACGGAGTGAGACTTGAGCCCCTTCTTGCGTTATACTTTGTCTTTTTCAGGCATGTATTTATTGGTGCTATACATTGTGAAGCATGCATTGGTATCATCTTTGGGGTTTTATAAAGATGGGATTGCCCAATTATCGATAATACGTTACGAACAACAGTTGACACATATCAGGGAGATCCATGATGTGACATAAGCCGGAAAAGCAAATTCCATCAAGTTATTTGCGTTTTCATTTTGCTTTCATTTTGCGCCTGTATGATAAGGATAAGGACATGAAACAAACAACAGGCAACCCCGCACTGCACAACCGGCAGGGACAGAAAAAACGAACAATCAGCCAGGACAGGCATCTTGCCGTCAGGCAGTGAGCCAGCATCATGCCATCCGGCATGAACCATATGAAGGAGGCAAACATGAACAGGAAAAATATCATCAGAGCAGCCATACTCACGGGCGCAGCCGCCCTTCTGGCCACAGGCATCGTTGTCAATGCCGCCGGCGTCACACCCACAGCTTCCTCATCAAAGGCAGACGTCACTTCCGGGGCCACCCCGGCCACCGGAACAGCAAAAAAGCCCGCAGCATCGGTTTCTCCGTCCGCTTCGGCATCTTCTGCCGCGACGTCCTCTTCCCCCGCGTCAGCATCTCCTTCCTTGAAGCCTTCTCCTTCCGTGAAGCCTTCTCCCTCGACGAAGCCTTCTCCCTCGGTAAAACCTTCCCCTTCCACGAAGCCCGCTTCTTCACCGATTCCCGCAGCACAGGCCAAAACATTTACAACCGCACAGCTTGCAGGTTTCAACGGGCTAAACGGAAAGCCTTCTTATGTGGCCTACAAAGGCAAGGTGTATGACCTCTCCGCCATCAGTGCCTGGCGCGGCGGCAAACACAAAGGAATCTCAGCCGGTACCGACATCACGCTTGCGCTTACCGCATCCCCGCATGCCGCCTCCATCCTTGAAAAAGGAAAACTGGTCGGCGTGATGGCCGGAACCTCAGCAGGCACAGCCCCGCTGCCGTCACCCGGCGCATCCTCTCCGCCGTCCCCTTCCGTGCCAGCGACTGGTTCCTCTCTGCATGACAGGAATGACGATGACGACGATGACCACGACGGCATCAACGAGAATCGAAACAGGGACCAGGATGATGACGAGGATGACCAGGACGATGATGATGATGACGACGATGACGACGACGATGACGACCGTCGGAATGAGCGTGACGATGACCACGACGACGACAGAGACTGATTGATGTCCGCCGGCGCTGCCTGTGACAGACTTTCGTCTCGGCACGCCACTGAAAGGCATGAAGATTGAAAAAACCGTGTCAAACCGTCAAATTCTGCATCAGGGGAGCCCTTCGCAGGCTCCCCTGTTTCCATGGTCCCGGCGGGTGGCAGATAACCGATAGACCCTGAAGCATGATTCTAGTACAAAAAGTCGAATTTCGACTTTTTCATGTAAACCCGATACACCCAGGAGGACCCCATGCTGCTGCTTGCAGAAGATGACGCCCGTATCGCCAGACACCTGGTGAAGCTGCTCAAACAGGACGGCTTCGGAGTCGATCATGTCCTCGATGGACTCGATGCCCTTGCCTATGCCGAAGCAAACAGTTACGATCTGATCATTCTCGACTGGATGATGCCGGGACGCGATGGGCTTTCCGTGTGCCGGGAACTCCGGAACAGGCGGTACGATGGCGGCATCCTGATGCTTACAGCAAAGGATACACTCGACAACAAAATCGACGGACTTGAGGCAGGCGCCGACGACTATCTCATCAAGCCCTTCGAATACAGGGAACTTCTGGCACGCATCAAGGCGCTTTCCCGGCGAAGCCGGAAGACGCTCGCGGAAGATGCGCTTCGGGTCGGACCTTTTCTGGCCGACCGGAACACGCATACCGTGACGAGAAATGGCGAGGTTCTGGGTCTTTCCAGACGCGAATTCCAGATTTTCCTCCTCCTGCTGGAGAACCATGGGCGGATTGTACCGCGCGAGACCCTGCTGGACCGCGTCTGGGGACTTGATGGGGAGGTCACGACCAACAACCTGGACGCGCATCTCCGCCTGCTCCGCAAAAAGCTGGAGTCGCCCGCAACACCGAAGTGCATCATCAATGTCCGAGGTCTCGGCTACAGACTGGAGGTGTGACATGTTCGGAAAACTCCAGCGGCAGATGACCATCCTCCACACCCTGATTCTTGTTTCCATACTGGCTGTCACGAACCTGTCGGTCTATTTCCTGCTGCAATCCTACAATGTTTCGCAAATGGCCAGAGAGGCGGATGACATGCTGAACAGCCTGCAGGAATCCGCCTGGACCGATGAGTACGAGGCGGAAGTGATTCCCCAGAGCATCGACGTCGACGACCCGGACGATGAGTCCCCTTCCCCTCTGCCGGACAAGGATGAGGCGGACTCGCCGGAATCGACGGATTCATCCAATTCTCCCGAGGAACCTGATGCTTCGGAAATCCCGGACTCGACGCGAGAACCGGCTCAACCAGACGACGATGGAGAAGACAATCCGATCGATAATCCTGATGAAGACTCAGAGGACGGTCCTGACGAAACCTCTGATGACGACTCGGAGGATGTTCCTGACGAAACCCCTGATGAGAACTCTGTTGAGATGAAGATGGAGGAGGATGCCCTCCTGTATCCCTTCGCCGTGCAGACCTTCATCCAGAACGGACCGAGTTTCCCGCCAATGCGGAATGTGTTGGGTATGGTGTCAGCCTTTGCTGGCCATACCATGCTGATCACCCCTGGTTCATCGGCCATGCGGACCGTGTCGGTCAACCCTTCCAAAGCGGCAAACGAAACTGATGCTGCGCCTTCTGAAAATCCAAATGACGCGTCAACCGCAGCAGCCATCAAAGCAGGAGATGTCCGAACCCTTCATGTTCCTTCGGTACTGAAGCAATTTTCCTTTTATCTTGTGTTTGACCTCGATGGGAACCTGACCTCACACAATCTCGGCAATCGTCAAACACTCGACAGCCTGATGGACCTGGCTCCGGATATTTCCGCCGGTTCGAGGCCGGAGGTGAGGGAACTATCATCAGGGCCGCTTTCACGGGCGCTCCTTCTGCGGCGGTCCATTGAAATCGAAGGGGTTCGATATGGCTCCTATCTGGTCGGCCGCGACCTCAGCCTGGTGACCGAAACCATGTCAAACCTGCTCCTTATCCTTATCATCAGTTTCATCGCCGGAGTACTGGCCAGTATCCTGATCGGATATCTGCTGGCCGGACGGGCCATTCGTCCGATCCGGGAGGCCTATGAGGCAAAACAGCGTTTTCTGGCAGACGCCTCTCATGAACTCCGCACCCCCATCAGCGTGGTTCTGCTGTCAACCGAATCCCTGGACAGGGCCCTTCCCGAAGACTCGGAAGAGGCGCGGGCCGACTTGACCGACATCCGCGAAGAAGCCTTCAGGATGCGGGATCTGGTGGAGCGACTCCTCTTCCTTGCTCGTTCGGACAATATCAGAAATATGTCCGGAAAAGGACAAGTGGATCTCGTTCCCCTTCTCAATGAGGTCGCAGGTTCGCTGGGCATTCTCGCCAAGGATCGGAACATTGCGCTGGAAGTCAGGAACCCTGCGCATCTTGTCTGCCTCGGGGATGGAAAGATGCTTTCCACCCTGTTCACCGTTCTGACAGAAAATGCAATCAAGTACAACCGTGAAGGTGGCCGGGTCATCGTGGAAGGAACGGAAATCCGGGTGAAAAGGAGCATGTGGGTGGAAATACGTGTTGCGGATACAGGAATAGGGATACCGGAATCGGAGCAGGAGCGCATCTTCCAACGGTTTTACCGGTCCGACCTTTCGCGGAGTCAACAGACGGGTGGTCACGGCCTGGGCCTTGCCATTGCAAAGGAAATTGCGGAGGCGCACGGCGGAACGGTCCAGGTGGTCAGCCAGCCCGATATCGGAACAACTTTCACAGTCCGTCTGCCTGCGGGGAATCCGCCGGTTCGGGGAATGTGACTCCTAGGGCTCTCACTTGGGAAATGTATCGCCATCAACGTCCATTCAGTTCGTCAATGAGGCTTTCCACAAGTCATACAGTTCTTCCTCATTCATGCCGAATGCACTGGCATAATCGCTGTCACCTTTTGCGTACTTGGAAATAGCCTCCCATCCCCATTTCTTCTCCAGAAACCGGATATAGTCGTACGAGAAGGCGTACCCGCCCATTTCTCCAAACTTGATCCCGTTCTCGGTGTGCATGTCGGCTATCGAGGGAATCTGCATGCTCCGGAGGGCAGCTTCATCCGGCACCTGACCTGCCAGATAGGTTGCCAGCCCGTTGTCCCAGAAATAGTTGAGATCCGGATTCATTTCATGGTTCACCGCATGGACCCATTCGTGCAGCGTGGCCGCTAATATGCTGTCATGTGTGTGGACGCGGACCGGGGTATAGGGAGATACCATCATGATGTTTCCTCCATGGCTGTCCCCGATGTGCCATTCGGGTGCGACAAGGAGTGTCGCGAAACCTGCCTCCCGGATGGCAAGCTGCCACTGGGTCGGGTAGAGATGAACCTCCACACGGGTCTGCCCGGGGGCGTTCAATTGCCTGCGGATCTCGTCTCCACGCTCGGTCAGGAGGTTCAGCACCTCTTCCGCCCCTTTCTCGTCTCCCTTGACATAATTTACGCGGATATCCCCGGTGGTCAGCGTTTTTGCGAAAAGCGGTTTCGGGAAGAATCGGGGAAGTGTCTGCAGAATGAGCAGACTCAAAATCACCAGAATGACGGTCATGATTCGCTTGCCTCTCTTACGGCCCTTTTTCCCTGATGCAGGTTTTATTGTAGGCATATTCATTTCTTGATGGTTCATCGATTGTCTCCTCCTATACGACAAAGGGAATGAAGCGGGTGGTTCGATCCATGTACTGCGCATACTCTTCTCCGAACTCCGCCAGCAGATCCCGTTCCTCCCTTTTGGCCAACCCGACATACATCCAGATGAGGAAAGGCCACATGAAAAGGAGCGGCAGGGTCGCCCATTCGATGAGCATGCCGAAGGTGAGCAATAGGAATCCGGAGTACTGGGGATGCCGGATGTACCGATAGACGCCGGTTCGGACAAGGACTCCCTGCCCGGATTCCTTCGACCAGTACCGCTTGTGGATGCTGCGCCAGCCCGGAATGATCAGGGCAAGAGCAAGAAGCGCACAGCCGACGTTCAGCCACATGCCGAGATGTCCGACCTGCGAAACCAGCGTGTGTCCCCACAGAACCCCTTCCGGCAAGGATTTGCCGAACAGCCATGAGACCAGGTACATGCTCATCGGGATGCCGTGCATTTCCACGGCAAAGGCCACGACAAAAGCCAGGTAGGCGGTCGTCGGCTTTCGATCTGCCTTTCGGTAAAAGGGTGAGAATAAGATGGCGATACCGTAGACAATCATAAAGAAGGCTGCGGCTCCCCATTGTCCGTAATGGCTCCAGGTTGTTTCCATGGTGTTTCCTCCTGTTTGCTGTGTTTTGGAACAACCACAGTCTACATGGGAGGCAGGCATGGCGTCGCCCACCCGGGGGTGGGGTTTCGGGTGGGCTTTCGGGTGGGTTTTTCGATTCGACATTCCAGAGATTCATCTCGCATCTTTGGATCCGTCAACTTGAAGCATCGTGTGTAAATAAGCGGACAACCGCATGTCGATTCAATCCGACGGAATCTCACCGCGAAGCTGTGCCTTGCGAATGGCCTGGACACGGTTCTCCACGTCAAGTTTCGCGAAGATCCGGTTGATGTGCCATTTGACGGTGGAAACGCCGAGGTAGAGCGTTTCTCCGATTTCCTTGTTGTTTCGGCCTTGTGCGGCAAGCCGCA
>JAIFNI010000237.1 GCA_020047785.1 Clostridia bacterium | reverse complement strand
GTGCACATTGCAAATGCCCATGGAAGGATTTTTCCTGCAGATGCAGGGGAAGACCTGTATGAGGAATTTTTCAGCATGCTTCATCTCATCGGTTACGATGAACGGGTCAGCCTTGAAGCCGCATCGAAGGATCTGGCCCTGGAGGCGCCTCTTGCCCTGGCGGTGTTGAAAGAGGTTGCTTCCCGCGGCACAGCCGCACAGACAAACTGATGGAATTCAAGTGAAAAAATGATGGAGGAAAGAAAATGGGAACAAACAAGATGCTCGGAGGCGGAGGCTTCCATCATGTGGCCCTCAAAGTGAAAAATTTCGATGCATCCGTGGCCATGTACAAGAATGTGCTGGGCTGTGCGGAAGCTGCCGCCTGGGGTGAGGGTGCCGGAAGGGGCATCATGCTCGATACGGGAGATGGCGCCTGCTTCGAAATTTTCGCTGGCGGTTCCGGGGAACAACCCGCGAATGGTTTCTACCATCTGGCGCTCAGAACCACCCGTCTGGATGATGTCCTCGCCGGGGTGCGTGCAGCCGGTCTCACGGTCACCATGGACGCCAAGGATATCGTCATCCCCAGCAATCCGCCGCTTGCCGCCCGTATTGCCTTTTTTTCAGGTCCGGATGGAGAATCCATCGAATTGTTCCAGACTGTGTGAATCACGTGTTCCGTTGCCCTGCAGCTGAAAGGAAAATACGCCATGATGCCAACTCCGCACATTCAGGCAAAATCAAAGGGCGAAATCGCCGAAACAATTCTGCTGCCGGGGGATCCGCTCCGGGCGAAATTCATCGCGGAGACGTATTTGAAGCATGCGGTCTGCTTCAACGAAACCCGCAGCATGTTCGGTTATACCGGGGAATTTGAAGGACGCCGCATCTCCGTCATGGGCACCGGCATGGGCATGCCGTCCATCGGCCTGTATTCCTTCGAACTCATCCACGAATATGGTGTGAAGAACCTGATCCGCATCGGTTCGGCCGGTGCGCTGCAGCCCGATCTGCATGTCCGGGATATTGTCATCGGTCTGGGGGCTTCCACCAATTCGAGTTATGCCGACCAGTACGGCTTACCCGGAACTTTCGCACCAACCGCCTCCTGGACTCTTCTTCAAAAAGCCGTGTCTGTGGCGGACCGCAAGGGCATTCCTGTCCGTGTCGGCAACATTCTGTCTTCCGATGTGTTTTATGACGACGATCCGGACACCTGGAAAAAATGGGCAAAAATGGGGGTTCTGGCTGTTGAAATGGAAGCAGCCGCCCTTTATCTGAATGCAGCCCGCGCCGGTGCAAACGCACTCTGCATCCTGACCATCTCCGACTCGCTTGTCACGCACGAGGCCACTTCGGCAGAGGATCGTCAGAAGACATTCACCGAAATGATGGGGATTGCCCTGGAACTAGCCTGACATCGACGTGCATCATCGCGGCCGATTTCCGGTCTGACGACTGGAAATCCATACAGGAAGAGGACCTACCATGGATCTGAAGCAAGTGCTCCGGCATGTGCCGGACTTCCCGAAACCCGGCATCGATTTCATCGACATCACAACGGTTCTGCAGGACCCGGTCGCGCTCAAGTACTCACTCGATGAAATGGGGAAACTGATGATGCGCTTCGATGATTTCGATCTGATCATCGGACCGGAGTCCCGGGGTTTCATCTTCGGTATGCCCTTGGCCTACGCACACGGGAAAGGCTTCATTCCAATCCGAAAAAAAGGCAAGCTTCCCGCCCGAACCATCAAGGTCGAATATGGCCTCGAATATGGAACCGATGTGCTGGAAATGCACGCGGATGCCATTCTGCCCGGCCAGCGCGTCCTGATTGTGGATGATTTGCTCGCCACCGGCGGTACCACCGAAGCCAACATCCGTCTGGTCCAGGAGCTGGGAGGCGTGGTGGTCGGCATTCTTTACTTCATCGAGTTGTCGTTCCTGAACGGTCGTTCCAAACTCGGAGGCATTCCTGTCAAGACACTGGTGACTTTCTGACAGCGTCCCGCTGTACGGCGCAATCATCATGGCCATGGACTTTTTCACGCCTTCTCCCTCACCAGGGTTCCACTCGGCAGGGGCAGGTTGATCAGAACAAGTCCACAGGCCATGATGATTGCGCCGAGTACCATGGAGGCGTTCACCTGCTCCCCATAGAACAGCCAGGCCCAAAGGAGAATGAAGAGAGTCGAGGAATTCCCGAGAAGTGTTGCCGCCAACAGGGTCACTTTTTTCAACGCCTTTGCATACAGCAGAAAGCTGATTCCGGTAATGAAACCGAGGGCTACCAGGGCAAAAACCGCCTTGCCCGTCACCGGCAGGGTAATCTGCCTGTCGAATGGAACCGGAACCGCTGTGACAACGGTACTGAGGAGAAAGACGGAAAAATTCATGTCCGCCGAATCCATGCATGCGATAAGTTTTTTCTGACTGATGACATGCGTGCCGGCACCGACGGCTGCCAGCATGAACAAGAGCAGCGGGAACAGTCCTGTATCAAGAAAAATGGAAAGCGGCTGGCCTTTCAGGCTGATGAGAACGGAACCGGCCATGCACATCAGCACAGCCGTCATCTTGGTCGATGTCATTTTTTCCTTGAAGAAAAGTACTGCAACAGCTGCCATGAACACGGCTTGCAAGGGCATGACGATCATGTTTCCGGAAGCCGCACCCATGCGGATTGCGATATTTTCCGCCAGATAGTTGAGACTTTTCCCGGCGACACCTACCCAAATCCAGCTGTTCCGCCAGGTGACCTTCAGTTTTCTGTCCCGAATCAGGAGAATGGCTCCGAGAAACAAAGCACCGAACAGAAAGCGGCTGAGGGTGATGATGCTGCTGGAAGCCATCGTTGCGGCCGTCTTGACCAGGACTCCGACAAAACTCCACATGAGCGGTGCCGCGATAAGCCAGATGTAATGCATGATGCCGTCCTTTCCGCCTGCCGTTCTTTCTGCCGGCCGGCACGACGGGTTTTTCCATCCTCCGGCCGTTCCGGTCGAAGCGTTGCCAACATTTCATGAACCCATGAACCCCGATGCATGGACCGGTCTTCCCGATGATATGCCGTGAAGCGCCGACAGTCCTCCCATTGTAATCGATTTCCCGGTTTGATGCGAGTGGCTCCGGCCATGTGCTGCATCCTGCAACCACAGAGGCAACTTGGACAAGATACTTCGAAAAGGGGGCCGAATCGTCGATTGTCCCTTCTTGAACACGTTGTTATAATGCATATCTGAAGCCCGTACAGGGCAGATAGGTCCGAAGCACCCAAACCAAGGGAGACAGAATCATGAAAAACCTGATCCGGCTCATCAGATACGCGCGCCCCTACTGGAGTCTGCTGATCCTGACCGTTGTCAGCACGTTTGCCATCACGGCGCTGAACCTGCTGGTCCCGTGGATGGTCCGGGACCTTGTTTCCCTGCTGACGAATACCCTGGACAGCGGCGCGATGCGGCACATCGTCGTCATTTCCGGGGTTCTGTTCATCAGCTATCTCGTGAAGATCGTCTTTTCGTTCATGCGAAACTATCTCAGCCACAAGGCTGCCTGGAACCTGGTCGCGGACATGCGCGTCACGGTCTATGACCATCTGCAGAAGCTGTCGCTGCGATATTACCACGACAAGCAGACCGGTCAGCTCATGTCGCGCACCACGAACGACACGGCCACCTTCGAGGCGCTCATCGCGCATTCCGTGCCGGACATGATCACAAACGTGCTCATTCTCGTTGGTGTCACGGTCATGATGTTCATGATGAACGCGACACTTGCCGCCCTTACCTTCATTCCCGTTCCATTCCTGCTCGTCGGCGGATGGGTTTTCTCCAAACGGATCCGTCCCAATTTCAGCGAAGCGCAGAAGACACTCGCCGATCTGAACTCCACGCTTCAGGACAATCTCTCCGGCATGAAGGAGATCCAGGTCTTCAACCAGCAGCCGAGCGAGAAGAAGCGGGTGGCAAAAAGCGCCGCGTCCTATGCGACCGCCATCCTGCATGCGTTGAAGTTAAGTGCGATCTTTCACCCGAGTGTGGAAGCGATCTCCTCGATGGGTACGGTCATCGTGGTCGGCTTCGGCGGTTGGCTCGCGCTGCAGGAAAAAATCAACGTGGCGGACATTGTCGGATTTCTGCTCTTCCTGGGCCAGTTTTACCAGCCCATCTCTTCCCTGGCCCGGGTCACGGAGGATCTGCAGATGTCCATGGCAGGTGCTGAACGGGTCTTCGAGGTTCTCGACACGGAACCGGATATTCTGGACAAGGCGGATGCGGTGGAAGTCAGACGCACCAGCGGAGAGATTACGTTCGACCATGTGGCATTTCACTACATCCCCAGCGCACCGGTCCTGAAGGACATCAGCTTCACAGCCGCACCCGGTGAAATGATTGCCCTTGTCGGACCCACAGGTGTGGGAAAAACGACCATCATCAGCCTGCTGGCCCGATTCTATGATGTCAACGGCGGCAGTATCCGTCTCGACGGCAATGACATCCGCAACCTGACACTGGCCACTTTGCGCAACCAAATCAGCATCGTCCTGCAGGATATATTCCTGTTCAACGGCTCTGTGGCCGAGAATATCGCATATGGCAGCAAATCCGCCACCCGGGCGGACATCGAGCGCGCGGCCCGCATCGCCCGGGCGGATGATTTCATCGCCGCGCTGCCGGAAGGATACGACACGCACATCGGCGAACGCGGCGTGAAACTCTCCGGCGGCCAAAAACAGCGCCTTTCCATCGCCCGTGCCGTTCTGAGGGATACGCCCATCCTCATTCTCGATGAAGCGACTGCCTCCGTGGACGTGGAAACGGAAGCGAAGATCCAGCAGGCCATTCAGGAACTGGCCGGCAGCCGCACCATTCTGGTCATCGCGCATCGTCTGTCGACGGTGAAACGTGCGGACCGCATTCTCGTCATTGAAGACGGATTGATTTCAGAATCCGGCACACACGACGCACTGCTGGCACGGGACGGATTGTATCGTCAGCTGTGCGAAGTGCAGTTCAAGTCGCTGGAGGAAATGACGACGGCCTGACGCGTAAAAATACCGGTCACAGACTGTCATTCATTCCTGTCGTTCAAGAAATCCTGCACAGGCGGGAATTCCCACTGACGTACATTCCCGGCCGGAGAATATCTCAAGGGGTCACCCGTGTCATGTCCCGGGGATACAGGGATGTCATTCGGACATTCGGCAGATCCAGCAGCTTCATGGCCAGGCGTTCCAGCCCGGCCCCGAACCCGCCGTGCGGCGGCATGCCGTATTTGTGAATCTGCAGATAGGACTCGAAAAGATCCGGATTCATGCCGCGACGTTCCATCTTCGCCACCTGTTCCTGATAGTCATGGATGCGCTGCCCACCGGTTGTCACTTCCAATCCCCGGAACAACAGGTCAAAACTGAGTGTGACTTCAGGATTTTCCGGATCCTCCATCGCATAGAACGGGCGCTTCGCCGTCGGATAATGCGTGATGAAGACGAATTCGCTGCCGGTCTGCTTCAGGACTGACTTGCAGATGGCTTGTTCCTCATCCGGCGAAAGATCGTCCCGGTCTTCCAGTCCCTCCCCTTTCACGAATTTCGCAGCCAAAGCCTTCGCGTCATGGAATCTCAGGGATGGAATCCCATTCGACACATCAGGAAGCTTCGCGCGCAGCAGCTCCAGTTCCGGCACGTACTCCTTTGCCAGGAGGTCGGTCATGGCTTGCATCCAGCCCGTTTCCGCCTTCATCATGTCCTCGAAGGAGTCGATGAAGCCCATCTCGATGTCCAATCCGATATACTCGTTCAGATGGCGCGAAGTGCTGTGTTTCTCAGCCCGGTAGACGGATCCGATTTCAAAGACACGGTCGAAAACGCCGACCATCGCCTGCTTGTAGAACTGCGGACTCTGCGCGAGATACACCTCGCGTCCGAAATAGTCCAGACGGAAAATGTTCGCGCCGCCTTCCGCGCCGGCAAACACGATTTTGGGCGTATGGATCTCCGTGAATCCCTGTCCGGAGAAATAATCGCGAAAACTGCGTCCGATGCCTTCCTGGATGCGGAACCGCGCCCGTTCCGCCGGATGGCGAAGCGCGATGGAGCGATGGTCCAGGTTTGTGTCCTGGGCGATGTCGAGAATTTTCTTGCTCAGGACGAATGGCATCTCTGCGGCAGGCACAGAAAGGATCCGGATGCCCCGCAGCTGGATTTCAGGCCCGCTCCGGCTGTTCGGGTCCAGATGGACCAACCCGGAAACCTCCACGGTGCAGCCTTCCCGTACTCCTTCGAGTGAAACATGCTCCGGTTCGGCCACACACTGAACAAGCTCTCTTGCCGTTCGGAGGATCACGAAGGAAAACCCGCTCATCGGGCGGATTCGGTGGACTGCCCCCTGTACCGAGACCGGTACCTCAGGCGAGTTTTGCACATGAGAACCGAGGGAAGCGAGCGTGACAGCCTGGTATGCGGCTGCCGGTGAAATGATCGGGAACTGTGACATGCGAACTCCTTTCTTCATCGGAAGCCGATGAAAAAGACAAACCCCTCCTCCTGATTGGGACGAGGGGCCATTCGCGGTGCCACCCAAATTGCACGACGGGTCGTCGTGCCTCTCTTCGCCTGTGGAAATCCGACAGGCTCATGCGGTAACGGGCATGAATCGCGCCAATCTACTCGGGAAGCATTTTCCTGGTTGAATGGGCACTGCTTCCTTTTCGAGGGCAGGCTCCGGGGTGTCATTCATTGTTCGCGGACCCGGGATGCTTTCAGCCTGGGCATCTTTCTCTGGAGGGTGCGTTTGATTACTATTCCCCATCATGGCCTTTTCCTGTATGGTTTTCAGGAATTCTACCGCGTACCGCTTCATTTGTCAAGACGATTCACAAGACCGATTCGGTATGCTTCTCAAGGATTGTCCCGTCTGCCGGATCGGTCCTTGCTTGCATATGCAGGGAAATCACTTCCCTGCCATCAACCGATCCAGATACTTTGATTTCATCTGCCTGCTCGCCATCACCTGCTTGATCGGAGGCAGCCGGAGAATGACGCCCAGTACGGTTGCCATCGCCCGATGGCTCAGATGCGCCTGGTTGTCAAACACGAGGTGCTGCAGCGTTCCCTTTTCAATGGCCATCAGGACCGCCCGATGAGCGGAATTCACCGGTGTGATCACCCGTTGTTCACGTGCTTTCAGTTTCAAGGCACCCGCCGGACAAACACGGACACATACCGCACATCCCAAACAAACCCGCTCATCCAGACGCGCCTTTTTCCGGTATGGTTTGGCCGGTTCATTGGACGAGACCAGACCCAGCGCCTCCACCGGACAGACCGTCACGCATTTTCCACAGCCGTTGCAGGTTTCCTCC
>JAIFNI010000328.1 GCA_020047785.1 Clostridia bacterium | reverse complement strand
TGACCTGAATGATGCATCCAACTGATTTCGTTCGATACTCGGATTTTCAGGAAGAATCAAGTTGGACAAGAGATTATATACCCCCGTCAGATTCAATCATACCTTGCGCGTATACAAAATTTGTTCGAATCATTATCTTGCTGTGCTTTTGGACGAATGCCCGAAAGTCATCATGAACGACCAAGATACTGGACTAGCCCGATCACAAAGATGATGAAAAACCCGATGATGAACGCAGCGATCATGAGCGCCAGTGTTTTGGAGTAACCTTTCGGTTCCAGTTCTCCCTGCTGGTCCATCATCTTTGTAGCCGGGTATAAACGCCAGAAAAAAGTAGAAATGGATATGGCCATTGCCGCGGCAGTCGCCAACTGAGTTTCCATATTGCCCCATATGATGACGACCAATCCGACCAGTATGAAGATGATTTTCGCTCCGGCAACCCAGGAGGCCATATAAAGAGCAAATTGCTTCATCGAATCGTCAAGCAGTGCCCTGTTCCAGGCCTTGAAGACACCCAGCGCATTCCCCTTCTTCATTCCCGGTGCAAAATAGAGCATGAGCACATTCAATGTCTCAATGACTAGAAATGCAGCAATGCCGACCTGCAGGATGTTCATCGATATCCCTCTTTTCCGGTTTCCATCATATGCTTGGATTCACCTGCTGAACAGGTCTGAACCCTGTCAGAACAGCCGCAAGCTTCTCACGGATTTTCGCGTACACCTCGTCCAGTGTCCGTTCCTGCATATTCAGATAGATGAAGAATTCCATGAAGACAATATCGAAAATGCATTCTCCAAAAACTTTGGCGTCACAGCTCCGTATCATCCCCCGGGATTGCAGATACAGGATGAACTCCACCAGATGCTCAATATGATCCCTGTCAATCTGGACAAGACTATCGACAATGTCCGCCTTCAATATGGCATCGCCAAGCAAGGCCGTACCCAGTTCGATCAGAACCTTCTTGGGCATGGACAGGATTTTGACTGTCTTGTGATGGATATATTGCATGAGGATGTCCGTCACGTCCAAGGTCGAATCATATTGCCGAAACTCGATATCCGATGTTCTGAAATCATCCTTGTCGATGGCTTGAAAAAAGAGATCGGCCTTTGTCGGGAAGTAGTTGAACAAGGTCCCCTCGGCAATACAGGCATCCGCTGCGATCTGCTTGATACTCGTCTGGTTGTAGCCATTTTCCGTAAATCGTTTTTTGGAGATCATCAGGATTTTTCTTTTGGTTTCTTCTTTTTTTTGAGGGCTGATACGTGGCATATTGACTCCTTGTTGTATTATATGAGTGCGCTCATATAAGTATGGATCGCCAAATGATGCCTGTCAACAGCCGCTCACATGCATCATCGACACTCAATCCGGCTCCCGGCGGTGGGATTGTACCATTCATTCCGGACCCCGGCATGTGCCTGAAAGGAGCAGGCGCAAACGCCCACCCCTCCCGGTGCCGGGATCGGAGACCGTGTCCCCCGTAGGTGATTCCTGCGTTACCGCCCGTCAGATGCTGTGCCACGCCGTCTTCCGGACGTACGACTGTCCTTTGTTGCAGCGCCATCGGCATCCAGTTTCCGCTTCGCCATACCCCAGGCCAAGGTTCTCCGCGTCGCCAATGAAAAACCCCAACTCGGCACACTGCCGCAGCGGATCCATCGCGTGAGACCCGCAGTTTCCTACCAGCCGATTTTCAGAGAAGTATGGCAGGCTTGGTCTTAGCGTTCAGAAATCCTTCGAGGAGATTATGAAATACTGCAAAAAACAGAGGAGATCGAAGAAAACGAAAGTTCATGAAGGGAGCGTAATAAATCCAGGTCTAGCCAGTCACTCTGAGCTTTCTGTATTGGGTTGGGGAAATACCGGAAATCGCCTTGAACACTCTTCCAAAATGAGATGAACTCTCAAATCCGACCTTTTCAGAGACCATGGTGATATTCATCCCGGTTTCATTCAGAAGCTTTTGCGCCTCCAGGATACGGACATGATTCAAGTAATCGATGAAGCTTAGCCCCATTGTCTTTTTGAATACCCGGCTCAGGTAGGAGGCATTCAGGAAGAAATATCTGGAAAGCGTTTCGAGACTTAATGGCTGACAGTGGTTTTCGTTGATGAACAATGCAATCCGTGACATTTTTTCGTGTACCCGACTGGGCGATTCTCTCAAGAGAAGATGCTCCTGACCTGCAAATCTTTGCAGTTGGACCAGCAGGCATGCGAACAGGGCGTGGACGCAGATTTCCGAACCGTCGGCATGCCCCTTGTCTTCCTCCATGATTCTGAACATAAGGCTGTCCATGGTTTCCCGTTCCTTCTCTCCAAGCCGAAGTACGCGGGAACCTTGATGAAATGCGGAAAGAATATCCGTCGTCTCCATGCCGGGTACGAAAAAATCGAGCATTTCCCGTTTCAGGTACATCAGGAATCTCTCGTAGGGCTTGCTTCCCGCATCTGTCGTCCGATGCAGATCATGGGCATTGACGAGGACAAGATCGCCGCTTCTGATGTGATAGGTTTTGTCCTTGATATCGTAAAGCCGCTCTCCCGAAACCATATAGAAGAGTTCATACCCGTCATGAAAATGCCGGTGTCCCATGTTCAAAGGACTGATTCGCTTTGTATAGGAAAAATCAAAAAAACAGCCTTTTCTCACATGATATGCAATCTCGTTCTGTTCATGCTCTCCCATATTTCCTGCTTCAGCTCCGTATCCATGATCGTACATTGGTTTTCACGAGTCTCTCCGGCAGCGCTGATTCACACAAGTCCTCAGCCATCCTTATCAGAACCCGAGTGAAAAAATCATTCATGAAAACACGATAAGGTAAAGATATGACGAAAAAGCATGATACCGCTAAAAATCCGGACAGACATTCAGACAAAAATTGTGCAGAATGGTCATGGTATAAAGACCATACGACTGTATGACATTCACATGGAAAAAGCAAGGGGAAAAACCATGCGCATCGCCCCTTGACTGACCCTGCACGCACGGCAGCCTCATGCAGGCAGCAACGATAGAAGGAGATTCCATGGGTAACAGGTTCATTGGCGTGCAGATAGGACCGCAAAGTCTGTTGGACGAAGGCGTGGACCATTGTCTGGACCTTTTGCAGGAGACTGCCGGTGTGAATGCCCTGCTGGTATACAGCCATTCCTATTACGGCGCACAGGGCCGGCCGCCGGAGGTGCTTGCTCCAGACCATGGTGTTCCGGTCCTCGATGAACGAAACAGGAATCTGACCAAGGTCTGGGTCAACCATCACGAATCCGCTTTCAAAGGTACTTTTCTGCGCCACCCCCGCAGCAGTCATCAGGAATACGGAGACCGCGATATTGTGGAGGAGCTGCTGGCGCCTGCTCGAAAAAGAGGAATGAAGGTCCTGACCCGTTTCTTGGAACCCTGCCAGCAGGGAACGGTTCTCGATATTCCCAACTGGGTCAAAATCCTGTCCACGGACGTCTATGGCCGCCTGTACCCGACACCTTGCTGGAATCATCCGGATTACAGGAATTTCTGGCTCTCCACCACGGAGGATCTCTTCCGTTCCTATCCCCTCGATGGCATGCAATACGGTGCCGAACGGGTGGGTCCTTTGTCCAATGTCCTGCTGAAGGGCCAGGTGCCTGCCTGTTTTTGCCAGCATTGCTGCGATCGGGCAGGACGCAAAGGAATCAATTCGGAAAGAGCACGCACAGGCTACAGAAAGCTGTATGAATTCATCAAGGGACAAGAAGACGGCCAGCAAAGCCCCACGGACGGGAACATGACGGAGATTCTGCGAACGCTGTTCAAATACCCGGAAATCCTTTCATGGGAGTACGAATTCCATCAAGCCAGGGAGGACATGACAAAACTGCTGTATGGGGCTGTCAAAGCACTGCGGCCCGACGCACTGTTCGGGGTTCACATCGACCATCAGCAAAGCACCTGGGACATCTTTCAGCGTGCGGAAATCGAGTACGCGGAGGTCGCCGGGTACTGTGACTTTGTCAAGCCCATCCTGTATCATGACATTGCAGGCCCCCGAATCCGAAGATGGCACCTTGACAAGGTGAAAGACACAGTTTTCCGCGAAGTGACGCTGGAACAATCCTTGGACCTGTTCTACGATTTCATGGGGCTTGACAAGAAAAGGGAGCCGGGCTTGGACAGTTTGGATACAACAGGGTTTTCTCCCGATTATGTATATCGCATGACCAGGCGTCTGGTGGAAGGGGTGGATGGCAAAGCCCTTGTATATCCCGGAATAGGCTTCGACATCCCTTGGAACAACCGGCATTTTCCGAGCAATCCGGCCACGATCCAGGAAGCGATTGTGCAGTCTTTCAGAGCCGGAGCACAGGGAATCGTCCTCTCCAGAGAATATGGAGAGATGCGGCTGGAAAGCCTGAAGGCTGTTGGCAGGGCGGTGCGAAGCCTTGGCGGGGAGATTGGGTCATGATTCGTTTGGGGTGCTGCGCCTACAATTTCAGAGGATGGGATTTGGAGACCTCTGTCCGGTTCACCCGGCAGCTTGGCTTCACGCATGTCAATCTGGGTGCGTTCAATCCATCCTTTCCCATCAACCCGTTGGATATGGCAGAGTCACCTGAAAAAACAGGCCGAATGATTGCTGCCATCGCACAGCGGCATGAGGTGTCCCTGATCGAGCTGTTTCTTTGTTCCGTTCATATCGACCGGAAAACCCGGATTGACCCCAATCATCCGAAGAAGGAACTGCGGGAAAGAATGTTGGAGCAGTTCAAAAAGACGTGTCATTGCGCTGCCATCGCGGGCCTTCATCACATCATGGGGGTTCCGGGTCAACCACAGGAGAACACGGACCCATCCTCCGATTGGGAGTTGTCTGTCGAAACTCTTGCCCGGATGGTCCGGATCGCCGCGGACAATGGGGTTGGATTCAGTGTGGAACCCCATGCGGGCTCCATCATCGACCAGCCCAATGCTGCCATGAAACTGGCGGAAAGTGTCCCAGGCCTTGCGTATTCCCTGGACTACGCCCATTTTGAAGGTCAGGGGATCCCCATGGAGCAGGTGCTTCCCCTGCACGAATATGCCGTTCACATTCATGCCAAGCCCGCAAGACCCGGCTCCTTCAAGTGCCTGTTCCATGAGGGAAAAATCGATTTCAACACCATCATCCATGACCTGACAAAGAGAAGCTGGGAGGGAGTGATCGCCATGGAATGCATGTATCCCGTCGATGCGGCAACCTTGACGGAGCACCCTGCTTCCCAAAGCCTGCTGCTTGCCACCCGGATGGAAGAAATCCTGAAGAAGGAGGCCTCGAAATGATACGCGTTGGCATTGTCGGAACAGGAAGAGTGGCGGTGGACCGGCATCTGCCGGACATCCGCACGGCGGGTGGCGAAGTTGTGGCTCTGGCGGACACCGTACCGGGACGCGCAGCGAGATTTGCACAGCAACTGCAAGTACCCCATGCCTATGAGGACTATCGGGAGCTGCTCAGACAGACGGACGTGGATGTGGTTGCCATCTGCACGCCGCCCGCTTCCCATGAGGAAATCGCCGTTTCCGCCTTCAGGGCGGGCCGGCATGTGTATCTCGAAAAACCGCCTGCGATGAATGAACTGGAAATGAAAAGAATCACAGAAGCCTCCTATGCATCCGGCAAGCTGCTGTTGAGCGGCTCGAACAGCATTTATTCCCAGGAGATTCAGTTCCTGAAATCCCTCATCGGCTCCGGTCGCTTCGGGACCATCTACCATGCGGAATGCCAGAAGATCATCTCCATCTCCCATGCAGAAGGCTGGCATGCAAGAAAGGCGGTCGCCGGCGGGGGGGTAGGCATGAATTCCGTTCCCCATCGTCTGGACTGGATTCTTTTTCTGCTCGATACGCCCCGGGTCGTCTCCGTCACGGCCACGATCTATGACCATTTCGTCCACAAGCCTGCGCCTGACAGAACCCATGCCGGATATCAGCTGATGGATGTTGCGGAAGGGATCTCCCAGGGAGATGAACCCGCCGATGTGGAAGATTCCCTGGTTGCCATGATTCGGTTTGACAACGGCTGTACCTTGCTGGTGCGGGATTTTGCCGGTGCAAACATGAAGGATGAAGCGCTGGTGAAGCTCTACGGAACAAAAGGCGGCGTGATTCTGGACCATGCGAGATTGGGAAAGGAAAAAGAGGGGATCACCCTGTTTGGGCAGACTGTGAACGGCCAGATCCTCGAAACAAATCCGATTCTTCCTCAAAGTACGGACGGTTCCCATGTCTCCGCCTATCGACACTTGTTTGATTGCATCCAAAACGGGAGGCCGTCCACTTCAAGTCCTGGCTCACGCGGCATCGTACTCATGAAAATCATGGATGCCCTATATAAATCGGCGGTTGAGGGCGGCCGGCAGATTTTTTGCGAATGACACCGCACTCCGAATCACCTTGATACGGCACGGAAAACCTCGCGGCCACAAAACGCTTCTATGGGGATTGGCTGGGATTTCCCATTCTGCTGGATCAGGGAAACTGCCTTCTCTTCGGGGTACCGGGAGGAGGCAGTCTGGGTTTCTGCACACACATGAAGGTGCTGGAGCCCCCGCAGGGGCGGGTCTGAGATCACCCTTATTCTTCCACGGATCGACAGAGGCGGAAGAGACTCATGGACATTGTCAGTGCTGGCAGCATCCACCACATACATGTGCGTTCGGACAGGAAGAACCGGCCTCTCGGGAAGAACCGGCCTCTCGGGAAGAAGCGGTCAGGCTGTTTCGCTTTCCGTACCGGGTTGCGGGCTTGTCTGCTCCGCAATCCGGACAGAGGATGCTGCCGTTTTCCTTTTCCGCGATGGAAGCCTTTTTGTTGAAATCATGTCCGCAGGCTGCACAGGTCAGATCGTAATAAGGCATGGCGATTCTCCTTTTCGGCGTTGCGACAAACTGCACATATTCAGTGTTTCGACAAACTGCACCTATTCAGTTTTTCGGTAAACTGCACCTATTCATTGTTTCGACAAGCGAACATGAAAGCGATTCGTTCAGCACTCGGTGAGAAAATCAACGCAAGCCCGTGATGACCGGACTTTCGCCACATACTGGGAGATGGCCTTGTGCGCCGGATGCTGCTGATAGCGCTCCAGGGCATCCGCATCCAGGAAGCTGGTCATCAGGATCATGTCATAGGTGTCCCGACCGGCTCCGATATCCTGGCCGATCTCCATCGAAAGGAGTTCGGGAATTTCCGTTTTCAATGCGAGAAGACGGTCACGGACCAGATCCATGTTCTCCTGCCGGCTCTTCTCTTCTGCAGTCTCTAGAAATTTCCACATGACGATGTGCTTGAGCATCTGCAACTCCTTCCATCCAAGTCCTAAGTCGCCGGAAAGAAATTACCTG
>JAIFNI010000320.1 GCA_020047785.1 Clostridia bacterium | reverse complement strand
CAGGATTTTCTTCCATCCTCCGCCGTTTCCGCTGAAAATCCGGATGCCGAATGTCCAGAGAATAAAGTGGAATACCACGATGTAGAAGGACCCGTAGAAAACGCCGTCATCCCCGTACAGAGCCTTCAACATCGGAAGGCCCATGTATCCGCAGTTTGAGAAGATGGCGGTGAATCGCATCACGGGATTGACCTTGTCCGAAAACGGACTGTAGATGAGTTTGGACAGCAGGATGCTGACGAGAAAGAACAGCAGGGCGGCTATCACCACCCAGCCCGCGTTGGCGAGCCGCTCCGCGGAAAACTGGAAGATGAAGGACTTGAAAACCAGCATGGGAGAAGCTACATACAGCAGGACGGACGAAAGGACCCTGATGGCGGGTCCGTCCAGGATTCCGGCACGGGCGGCCACGTACCCAATCATCAGAATGAGAAACAAGACGAGAACCTGGTTCATCACAATTTCAAAACGCATTGACTTTGTCCTTCCCCGGTTGCCTGGCAGTCCGGATTCCACCGGTCGGACGCCGGTGCGCTGCATGAGCGGCGAACCGGTCAGCGGCATGCCATACGGAAATCCGATGACACCATCAGCGGCATGCCATACCGAAATCCGGCGAACCCATCATAGCATGATGCGGCGTATCGCGTCAAAACCTGCAGCTGCCGGAGATCCATGGGGTATGGAAGAGAACAGCTTGCCCGATGTATTCCCGAAAGCACCGGCCGAACCTGCCATTCTTTCCGGGAAAGGAACAGGTGATTTTCTTCCGGTGCCTGACGAAAAAGGGGGATGACCGTCCCTGCCGGTCATCCCCCTTTTATTTCAATTTGGGCTTGGTCAGACATTCTCGGGATAATTGTCCCGGGGCTGGTAATGCGTATGCAGGTATTTGTGGCTGTGATGGCTGCCCGGCACATCGAAGAATTCATCATACATCATTTTGATGATGGGATTCTTGTGGGATTTTCGGATGTGCAGTTCCGTGTCTTCTTCATACAAGGCTTTTGCGCGCTCCACCCGGATGTCGATGTGGTTGCGGACGGATGCGGAGACGATGGGCTGACCGCCGCCGTTCACACAACCGCCGGGGCACGCCATGATTTCAATGACATCATAGCTGGCTTCGCCCGCCTTGATGCGATCCAGCAGAATGCGGGCATTCCCGAGACCATGTGCGATGGCCGCCCTCAGGGTGACGCCGGCCACAGTGACCTCCGCCTCCTTGATTTCATCCACGCCGCGGACGATGCTGACATCCGTCGTTTCATCGTCCTTCCCGGTAATCAGATAGGATGCGGAACGCAGAACGGCCTCCAGGACACCGCCGGTCGCGCCGAAAATAACACCGGCGCCGGTTCCCTGACCCAGCGGATTGTCATACTGCGCATCTTCCAGGTTTTTGAAATCCAGACCCGCTTCCCGAATCATGTCCGCCAATTCACGGGTCGTGATGACCACATCGATATCAGGCAGGCCGTCCACGGAAAGTTCGGGACGTTTCGCTTCAAATTTTTTGGCCGTGCAGGGCATGACGGAAACGACAAACACCTTGGTGGGATCAATGCCGTGCTTTTTGGCGTAATAGCTCTTGAGGACGGCACCGAACATATTCTGCGGTGATTTGCAGGTGGAAAGATTCTCGAGGAATTCCGGATAATTGTGCTCGCAGAACTTGACCCAGCCCGGGCTGCAGGAAGTGATTAACGGCAGTTTGCCGCCATTCTTGATGCGGTCGACCAGCTCCGTTCCCTCTTCCATGATGGTCAGGTCGGCGGTGGTGTCGGTATCGAAGACTTTGGCAAATCCGAGTGCCTTCAGGGCCGCAACCATTTTCCCGGTGACACGGCTTCCGATGGGCAGACCGAACTCCTCGCCGATGGCCACACGGACAGCCGGCGCAGTCTGGACGACCACATGCAGGTCCGGCCTGTTGAGCGCATCCCATACATCATCCGTATCGTCCCGCTCGCGCAGGGCACCGACCGGACATACGTTGATGCACTGGCCGCAGTTGACGCAGGGAGTCTCGTTCAACGGCATGTTGAACGGGGATGTGACGATGGTCTTGAACCCGCGTTCATTGGTCTCGATGGCGGAAACGGTCTGGATGTTCTTGCAGACGCTGACGCAGCGACGGCAGAGCACACACTTCCTCGGGTCCCGCACAACGGAAAGGGAGGAGCGGTCTATGGGGAACTCCAGCATTTCGCCGGCATAGCGGATTTCCTTGATGTTGTGGTCGTTCGCAAGCTTCTGCAGCTCGCAGTTGTCGCTGCGCGAACAGGTGAAGCATTTGTTTTCATGGTTCGACAGAATGAGCTCCAGCGTGGTGCGTCGGCTGTCGCGCACTTTGGCGCTGTTCGTGACGACCTTCAGGCCTTCCGCCACGGGGTAGACACAGGCGGCCTGAAGACTGCGGGCACCGACATCGACGACGCACATGCGGCAGGCGCCGATCTCATTGATGCCCTTCAGATAGCAAAGGGTCGGGATGTTCACACCGGCCTGGCGCGCGGCTTCCAGCACAGTGGTGCCCTTCGCCGCGGAAACCGGTTTTCCGTCTATGGTCAGGTTCACGAAATCCGTCATCTCAGTTTGCTCCTCTCTCTTAGGTGCGGAAAAATCACCGGTTTGTAATGGCCGCGAATTTGCACGAATCCATGCAGACGCCACACTTGATGCACTTGGACTGGTCGATCAGATACGGTTTCTTGATTTCACCGCTGATGGCGCTGGTCGGGCATTTCTTGGCGCACAGGCTGCAGCCCTTGCATTTGTCCGCGATGATGGTGTAGGTCATCATCGATTTGCAGACGCCGGCGGGGCATTTCTTGTCCACCACGTGGGCCAGGTATTCCTCACGGAAGTAGCGGAGGGTGGAAAGAACCGGGTTCGGTGCCGTCTGACCAAGACCGCAGAGCGCGGATTGCTTGATGCTGTTGGCGAGTGTCTCCAACTTCTCCAGGTCGGCAAGTTCGCCCTTGCCCTGGGTGATGCGTTCCAGAATCTCATGCATGCGTTTGGTGCCGATGCGGCAGGGCGGGCATTTTCCGCACGATTCGTCCACCGTGAACTCCAGGAAGAATTTCGCGATGTCGACCATGCAGTTGTCCTCGTCCATGACGATCATGCCGCCGGAACCCATCATCGACCCGATGGCCACAAGGGATTCGTACTCAATCGGAATGTCGATGTGCTCCATGGGGATGCATCCGCCAGAGGGACCGCCGGTCTGCACGGCCTTGAACTTCTTGCCATTCGGTATGCCGCCGCCGATGTCGTAGATGACCTCGCGGAGCGGTGTCCCCATCGGGATTTCCACCAGACCGGTGTTGTTGATTTTGCCGCCGACCGCAAAAACTTTCGTGCCCTTTGATTTTTCCGTGCCGATGGAGGCGAACCATTCCGCGCCCTTGTTGAAGATGACAGGGACATTCGCATAGGTCTCGACGTTGTTGAGGATGGTCGGCTTGTCCCACAGGCCCTTGACTGCCGGGAACGGCGGCCTCGGACGGGGTTCGCCGCGCTTGCCTTCGATGGAGGTCATGAGGGCGGTTTCCTCGCCGCAGACGAATGCGCCGGCGCCGAGACGGATTTCCAGGTCGAAATCGAAGCCGGTTTCCAGAATGTTCCTGCCCAGCAGGCCGTACTCACGGGCCTGATCCATCGCCAGACGCAGGCGCTGCACAGCGATGGGATATTCGGCACGGACATATACATACCCTTGGTTGGAACCGATGGCATAGCCGGCAATGGCCATGGCTTCGATGACGGAATGCGGATCGCCTTCCAGCACGGAACGATCCATGAACGCGCCCGGATCGCCTTCGTCGGCATTGCAGCAGACATATTTCTGGTCCGCCTTCTGAACCGCTGCAAACTCCCATTTCATGCCGGTCGGGAAACCTGCGCCGCCACGGCCGCGCAGACCGGATTTCTTCATTTCCGCGATGACTTCCTGAGGGGTCATCTTCGTAAGCACCTTGGCCAGAGCGGCATAGCCGTCACGGGCAATGTACTCGTCGATGACTTCCGGATTGATGACGCCGCAGTTGCGAAGGGCGATGCGGAGCTGGCGGCTGAAGAATCCCACGTTGTCGAGAGACCGCGCGACATCCTGCGCTTCGGCATCCCCAAGCAGAAGACGCTTGACGATGCGTCCTTTCAGGAGATGTTCCTCGACGATTTCCTTCACATCGTCCGGTGAGACTTTTGAATACGTGGCGCCTTCCGGATAGATGACCACAATGGGTCCCTTTTCACACAAGCCGAAACAGCCGGTTTTCACGACCTTGATTTCTTTTTCGATACCGTTGGCCAGCGCATGCTTTTCGAACTGCGCCATGATTTCATTGGATTTCGATGCCACGCATCCGGTCCCGCCGCATACGAGGATATGGGCTCTGATGATCATAACCTGTTCCTCCCGTTGATATCTCTATTGCTTTTCTGCGGCGCCGATGGTGTATTCGTACACGACATGGCCGTTGACGATATGTTCCGCCACAATGCGCTTTGCCATTTCCGCATCCAGCTTGACATAGGTGGTCTTTTCCCCGTTCGGGTCGATGACGTCGCACATGGGCTCATACCGGCAGACCCCGACGCAGCCGGTCATGGAGACCGATGCCGTCTGGATGCCGCGCAGCTGCAGTTCCTGGTTGAATGCCGCCATGACGGGACGCGCGCCGGCTGCGATGCCGCAGGTGGCCATGCCGACGATGACTCGGGTCTTGCCGGTGGTCTCGCGCAGGCTCAGTTCCAGTTTTGCCTTTTCCCGGATAGCTTCAAGATCCTTCAGCGATTTCATCCAAAATACCTCCAAACACATTTGTCATTGCTTCTTCGATGGATTCCGCCAGCCAGCCGGCGATGGCCGGGTTTCCGATGGAAACGCCGTCCAGGACTTCCTTGATCTCTGCCGTGGTGATTTCGTACCGATCCTTTGCGCTCTGCAGACACAGGGTCCATTCGATGTCCGTCCAGGCCGTCATGAGGGCTGCAATCGTTCCGGGGATATCCCCCACCGGGATGCGGTCGATGCTGTCCAAACGGAACCCGGTGCGGAGAAAGGTTCCTTTTCCCGGCTCAGAATCGATTTCCAGCGACCCGCCCGACAGTTCCGCCGCCAGTTTCAGCAGGGGGATGCCGAGTCCCACCTTGCGTGTGGTGCGGGTTGTCGTGAACGGATCGGTCACGCGCGCAAGAAATTCCGCATCCATCCCCTTGCCGTCATCCTTCACTGTCAGGACAAGCATGCGGGTTTCCGACTCGGCTGCAAGGACAATGTCCACGCGATGTGCGCCGGCATGGGTCGAATTCTGGGCGATGTCCATCAGATGCAGGGAAAGGTCCTTCACGCGATGCCCGCTTCCATCTTCCTGTATTTGTCGAGGATGGCCGGTATTTCGTCCACCGTGAGGCGGCCGTAGACGTCTTCGTTGACCATGATGACCGGGGCAAGACCACAGGCGCCGATGCAGCGGCAGGCATCCAGGGAGAAGGTCATGTCCGGGGTGCATTCCCCGTTCTTGATTTTGAGGATGGAGGAAATCTTGTCGAAAATGGGGCCTGACCCCTTGACGTAGCAGGCAGTTCCAAGGCAGACGCTGACTTTGTACTTGCCCTTCGGATTGAGGGAAAACTGGGTGTAGAACGTGACGACACCGTAGACATCGGCCAGTGCGACGCCCAGACCTTCCGCAACCTGTTTCTGCACGCTCATCGGCAGGTAGCCGTACAGCTCCTGTGCCTCATGCAGAACAGGGATCAGGCCGCCTCGGGTGTCCTTGTGTTTTGCGATGATTCTGTCGAGTTCCTGTGCCATTTTGTCGGTACCGCAGCAACTGCAACCCATGTGGCTCTTCCTCCGTGGTTGGCGCGGGAGAGGCGGCATGCCGCCTTTCCTGTTCGTGTGTGCATGTCCGTATCCGTACATGGATTTGATGTGAATTCAGCCCGGCATACTTGTGAAAGAATTGTCAAGAGCATTGTGAATATTATACCAACAGCCCATCAGAACTTCAATCATTTCCTGATAAATTTTCATCAAAGATCTGAAAAAATATGAAAAGACAAGCCTCAACAAGCTGTAACAGGGAATAATGCAAAATAATGTATACAAAATCCTTTCAACATGTCATGCGGAAGGCGCTGGCCGGAAGGACACAGATCTGATGAACACAGGTCGGAAGGACACAGGCCTGACGAACACAAGTCGGAGAGACACAAGTCGGAAAGACACAGGTCATAATGAAGAGAACGCGAAAAGGAAGAGCGATCTGAAAAATCGCTCTTCCTTGCCTTCGGTCCCATGTCAGGGGACGAATCACTGCGGTCCGGTCACTTGGATGCTTCCGGAGTCGGTGAAGGTGTCGGGGTAGCCGCTGCCGCCTTTTCCTTGTCCTTCGCAATCTTCTCGTTCATTTCGGCATAGCCGGCCCGTATGCCCATGCTGTCCTCGTCCATCTGGGTGCGGGAAATGATCAGACCGGAGTAGACCCCGTTTCTGTAGCCATAGTAACCGTAGCCGTCGGGTGTCGGGATGAGTTCAACCTTCATGGTCTTCTCTTCACGGTTCCGCAGGGTATAAACAAGGGTCATGACGGATTTCGCCGGCTCATAGACAGGTTTCGCCGTAAAGTCCACGCGGTCCGCACGCACGCCGATTGCACCCTGGAAATACCGTTTGATGCCGGAGATGCTGTCCTTGCCTTCCAGTTTTTCGCCATTCAGCACATATACTTCGGGAATTTTGGTATCGGGATTGTCCTTCGGGGAAAGCACATCGAAGTCCATGACATCCGTACGGCCGTCCACGGTCACGGTCAGATGCGTGGTGTCATAGATGGTGGGCAGGTAAAGGAATTTTTCGATGAGTTCCACAAAAGGTTTGTCCAGAAAGGTGAACGCGGCTGGATCCTGCGTGAAAACCGTCTCCCCGCCGTCGATGCGGCAGTACAGGTAGCCCTGATCGGGATCCTTGCCGCCAATCTCCAAAACATGTTCCGTTCCTGCCACCAGGTAAGTGAAAATATACTTGGGCTTGTCCAATCCATACTTTGCCAGATCGGCCGAAGCCGCATCCATGTGTTCCGTCGCGGTGACTGCCGCGAGTGCGCCCTGTATGGATGAGAACGCACCGATGTCTCCCTGGATGACAACCGGTTCCGTGATGTGCCAGTATGTGTCGGAACCCAGTGCGGCATTCAGGAGCAGCGCGCCGTCCCGTTCGATTTTCACGGTCGTGATGTCCGCGGGCAGCGTGTCCGTGCGATGATAGACATTGCGGTTGCGCAGGCGCAGTCTGTCGCTCTTCAGTGGCTCGACCGTATAGCCTCCCGCTTTGTAGATGGCCGGGTTTCCGGGTGTCATGACATAGAATCCTTCTCCATCCTGGGTGACGGAGCCGATGACAACCGTGGAAGATTGATTGTCCGCCGTGGAGAATGTGACCTTCCATTCCGGTTCAAATCCGAAATTCTTCAAATCCTCCGCGGTGGCATTCTCAACCACAAGCCGGTTGGTGCTGAGATTTCCGCCGGAATAAGCGATTGCGGACACGTTTTCAGTGTCGACATCGAGATCCTTGCTCTCCCAGAGCGTGATGGCGGCACTTGTGGCGGTGACGGTCCCGTCTTCCGCCTGGGTACGCTGTTCCACGATGGCTTCACGCTTGTCCATGGACAACTTGCCTTCCGGCGTTTCCATGACAATCTTCACGATGTCGTTCTGTCCGAACGGCACGAGTTCCACTTCATTGAGCGCATCTTCCGGGGAAGGTGTGGATGAGGCCTCGGAATCGGCGGGATCGGGCAGCCGGCTCACGAAGAACCAGGTTGCAAAGAGTACTGCAACCACCGCAACAAGCGCGATGATCCGTCCCTTGTTTCTCATAGGTGCCTCCTCCTCATCCAGACGAATACGCCGGTTCCGATGATGGCCAGCGGCAGGATGATCACAAGGACCAGAAACACGAGGAATGTGCTCTGTGCGGTCATGGTGAGCAGCGGGACGGAGTTGTCCTTCGCGGGAATGATGATCTCGTCGGTTTTGTCCTGCATCCAGTTGATCATGGTGAGGATGTATCGCTTGCCGTTGTCGGTCGTCTGTGCCATGCCTTCATTCGAAATGAAACCGGCATTGCCGAGGACAACCATTTTCGATTCGCGTGCGCCGCCCTTGCTGATGGTGGCGGCTCCCATGAGATACTGTCCCGGAATTGCTTCCTGATAACCGGAGGCTGCATCCATTCTGGCGGCCTCATCGGAGGTCTGGAAAATCGGGAATGAGTTCAGCCATTCCTTGCTGTTGTTCAGGATTTCAACCGTGCGGCTGTTTGGAAGAAGCAGCATGACGGAATCGGAATCCAGCTGGGTGGTGATTTCATTGGCTGCCACCTGGGGAATGACGTAATTCTGTTTTTCGAGGTAGTTCTGCTGGCTGCCTTCGATGACGATGTCGTTGTTGAGCTTGAGGTTGTAGGGTTCCATCAGGCTCAGCAGGTTCGGCATTTCAGCCGCTTCCGGGTTGGTGCTGGCAAGGATGATCATGTCTCCGCCCATCGTCTTGAGCCAATCGGCCAGTATGGCCGTTTCTTCCCCGAGCAGGTCGGTGGTCGGATTGGAGACAACGATGGCGGAAGCGTCATCCGGAACGGTCTCGGTCAATTTCAGGGTCTTCACTTCGTAATTGTTGATGTCCAGCGTACCCTTCAAGGTGCTCAGGTCGGCATCCGGTGACATTTCGCCATGGCCGGTGAGGAAGTAGACGATGGGCGTGACCTCCGAGGTCACGCTCTGCACGGCACCGGTGAATGTCTGCTCGATGAGCAGACCCGCGCTGTAGGTCTGACCGGTCTGCTGGTCGTACTGGGTCTCCTGCAGATCGCTCTGGTTGATGAGTCTGACCTTTTTTCCGCTCTTCACGATCATGTCACCCTGCGTGATGCCCGTGATGCTGTCCGGATCAAGCTCGCGCTTGATGAACTGCGGGTCCTTGTCGAGATCGACGAAGCGGAGTTTGATCTTGCCGCCGCTTTTGAGTTCGTACTGCTTGAAGATTTCCTTGAGCATGATGCTGGTGAAGTTCTTTTCCTGCGTCAGGACGATGAACTCGACATCCTTCGTCATATCCTTCAGAACGGTCGTCGTCTGCTCGCTGATGGAGAACAGCTTGTTCTGCGTGATGTCGAGACGAAGGGCGGGACGGACCTGTTTCAGCCCAAGCAGGATATTCAGGCCAACCAGCAGGGCGATGGCGATGACGGAAAGGACCAACGCATAGGAGCCGAACCGCATGGTCCGCGCGTTGAAATACTTGCTGCTTTTGTTGCTTTTCTTCATGATTTCACCCCTGACTCCAACGCTTGCGTTCAAGAACGCGTATTGTGAAATAAACGAAAGCGGCTACGAAGCTCAGCATGAAGATGATGGACGTGAAGTCGAAAATGCCGCTGCTGAACTCCTGATAGCGCTCATTGAGCGACAGCCAGGTCAGGATCTTTCCGAGGAAGGAGCCGATGCTGCCGAGAGTGCCGACGAAATTGGCCAATGCGTCGATGAGCATCATCACCAGAAGCAGGATGAAGCTGATGACCGCGGCAACAATCTGATTTTCCGTCACGGAGGATGCAAAGACGCAGAGGGAAACCGTGACCGCTCCGTAGAACAGAAGACCGACATAAGAGCTGAGAATGGTCAGCCCTTCCGGCTTTCCGAAGATGAACAGAACGAGCGGATACATAAGGGTAAAGGCGACCATGACCAGGAAAACGCTGTACACGGCAAGGAATTTCCCGATGACGATGGAGGCCAGGCTGTTCGGGGAGGTCAGGAGCAGCACTTCCGTGCCCTGCTTCTTGTCCTCGGTGAAGGCGCGCATGCTGAGGATTGGGATGATGAACATCAGCAGGGTGTTGATGAAGGAAAACCCGTTGCTGAAGTCGGCTTGTCCGCTCTGTACCGTCCCGATGACGAAAATGAACGACATGATGAATACAAACAGTCCAATCAGCACATAGGCGATGGGTGAGTTGAAATACGAGCGGAAATCGCGCTTCATGATGGCAAACATGCTCAGTCCTCCTTCGTTTCCGTGGTCGTCAGCTGCAGGAAGATGTCTTCGAGCGAGAGGCTCAGGCTTTTCAGCTCGAGAATCGGGAATCCGTGCTCGGCCAGCTTGTTGAACAAGGGTTTGCGTACATCGACTTCCTTGTCCGCTTCCACGATATAGCTGAACTCATCCTTGTGGGAAGTGCCCTGGGTTTCCAGATACTTGATGCCGTAGACTTCCTGCATGGCATCCCGCACGCGGCCTTCGGGGCCGGCGATGGTGATGGTGAAGCGGGAAAAGTCCGAAAGCTTCTTCGAAAGATTCTCCGGGGTGTCGATGGCGGCGATTTTGCCTTTGTTGATGATGACGACACGGTCGCAGACCGCGCTGACTTCAGGAAGGATGTGGGAGCTGAGAATGATGGTGTGATCCTTGCCGAGAGCCTTGATGAGCTTGCGGATCTCAATGATCTGCTTCGGATCCAGACCGACGGTGGGCTCGTCGAGAACGAGCACATCGGGGGTTCCGACAAGTGCCTGCGCCAGTCCGACGCGCTGCTTGTACCCCTTTGAGAGATTCTTCACGAGACGGTGGCTGACATGGGTGATTTTCACGAGTTCCATGATGTCGACCTTCTGATTTTTCCAGTCCTTTTTCGGAACGGATTTCAGGTCGGCGCAGAAATTGAGGTACTCGTTCACGGTCATGTCCATGTAGAGCGGGGGTTGCTCGGGCAGGTAGCCGATACGCTTCTTGACTTCCCCCGGATGCTCGAGTACATCGAATCCGTCCACCTTCACGGTGCCGGATGTGGAGGAGATGAAGCCCGTCAGGATGTTCATGGTGGTGGACTTGCCTGCGCCGTTCGGCCCGAGGAATCCGAGGATCTCCCCTTTTTGGACCGTGAAGCTGACATCGTCGACCGCCTTGTTTTTCCCGTACGATTTTGTCAGGTTGCTGATCTCTATCATGTTCTTCCTCCTACGATTGACAGGTCGGCAATCGTGCTTTCATGGACAACGCGGATCCGCCCATGCCCTGCTCTTTCGACAGGTCATGAAAAGCGGGTCCGTCCTGCCTTTCCATGCTCTTTTACATTATGGGGGAAGAATTTGAAGAAAGTGTGAACAATTTGTAACAAATGAACGGGAGACCCCCCCCTTCCGCCGGCAGCGCCGCACAGGAAGGGGGAAGTCTCCCGTTTCCGGTTTCTGTTCGGCTTCAGATGCCCATGACGTTGAAGCCGCCGTCGACATAGTGGAT
Organism: Clostridia bacterium; assembly: GCA_020047785.1. GTDB lineage: Bacteria > Bacillota > Clostridia > DSM-8532 > DSM-8532 > JAEWSN01. The sequence goes on along the minus strand of JAIFNI010000320.1, from coordinate 11,738 downwards.
TTCCCCGCTTGTTCCGGAAGACAGGTCACTGAGCAGATATACGGCGCTCCTTCCCAGGTCCTCAAGCGTGACATTTCTGCGAAGCGGCGCCTTTTCAGGGACAATCCCGAGGATATCGCTGAAGCTCTTCACACCTTTGGCGGACATGGTCTTCACGGGACCCGCGGAGATGGCATTCACCCGGATGCCCCGCTCGCCGAGGTCATGCGCCAGATAACGGGTGGATGCCTCCAGGGCCGCCTTCGCGACACCCATGACATTATAGCCGGGCAGCACGCGTTCCGAGCCCAGGTACGTCAGGGTCAGCATCGAACCGCCTTTCGTCATGAGCGGCGCGGCCGCGCGCGCGACCGCCACGTACGAATAGGCGGAGATGTTCATGGCAAGCAGGAATCCATCCCGGGATGTTTCCACGAACGGCGCGGACAGATCTTCGCTTTTCGCATAGGCGATTGCATGGACCAGACCGTTCAGGACACCGAACTCCCGCCCGATCGTCGCGAACAGTCCGGTGATGGCCTCGTCCGAAGTCACATCACACGGAAGAAGACGGATGTCTTCCATGCCGGCCACCAGTTTTTCCAGCGCTTCCCGTTCCCGGTCTCCCTGATAGGTGAGGATCAGGCGCGCGCCGGATTCCCGTGCCTGTTCGGCAATTCCCCATGCAATGCTCCACTTGTTCCTGACACCCATGACGAGAACCGTGCGTTCTTTCAGCAGACTGTTCATAATGCCTCCCATTGGTCGGGTTTAATTTAACCATCTTGTATTAGGATCTGACGATATGCGTTGATTCCAATATACACGATCCGACCATGTGTTTCAAGACGGCGGACGGCGGCAAAGGATATAGTTGGTTTTCCTGTTGACATTCTACATATGGCGACGTACAATTTCATCGAATCTGCATCATGACGGAGGATGGTTCCCGGTCCGGCACCGAAATCCGGTTCCAGCCAGGGACATCAGCAAATCTCGGGGGGGATTGTTGTGAGTGAATTGGAGCGGATTCGGGATCGTCTGCACTATGCCATGTCCGTCGGGCTGCCCAGGGAAGAAATCCTCAAGGTCAGCCAGCATTTGGATCGTCTCATACTGACCAGCATGACAGCGGAACGGGATCGCAGGAAACAAATGATGCAAGGCCCCGCGCTCTGATGGAAATCGGTATGGCAGGACAAATGCTCGGATTTCGCAGTATCGGCAGTCGGGTTTCGAATCGGAAAACAGTCGGGCAAAAGAATCAGGATGAAACCAGGGAAAGGGAATGACTGAAGGCTCGCAGGCTTCCGGTCGTTCCCTTTCCCTGTTCCGTTCGGACCCCGATTCTCTCCTGCTGCAGCGGACAACCTCCGGACAGGAAATCTCGTGCCGCTCAGCCAAGCATTTTTTCCATGAATCGTCCAATGCGGAAGAGCGCTTCCCGGATGTTTTCCAGGGAGGTGGCATAGGTTGCGCGCGCAAACCCCTCTCCGCAGTCCCCAAAGGCGGTTCCCGGCACCATCAGCACTTTTTCCTCCAGCAGAAGACGTTCACAGAACTGGTCCGAATTCAAACCGGATTTCCGCACGTCCGGGAAGACATAGAAGGCGCCGTAAGGTTCGAAGCAATCCAGTCCGACCTTGCGGAAGCCGTCCACCATCAGTCTCCTGCGCCGGTTGTATTCCGCCACCATGCGCTCCACATCGGGACGTCCGTTTTTCAGCGCTTCCACGGCCGCGTATTGTGCAGTGGTGGGGCTGCACATGATGGCGAACTGGTGGATTTTCTTCATCTGCTCCATCAGGTCCGGATGACAGCATACATAGCCGATCCGCCAGCCGGTCATGGCGAATGTTTTTGAGAACCCGCTCACCAGAACGGTCCTGTCCCGCATTTCCGGAAACTCCGCGAGGGAGGCGTGCTTGCCCTGATACAGGAGTTCCGCGTAAATCTCATCCGAGATGACGATGATGTCCCTGTCCTTCAGCACATCGACAAGGCGCACGTAATCTTCCCGATCCATCGTGGCGCCGGTCGGATTGTTCGGATATCCCAGCAGCAGCACTTTCGTCCTTGGCGTGATGGCCGCAAGCAGTTCTTCGGGTTGAAGCCTGAACCGGTTCTCCGCCTTCAGGGGAATCGGGACGGGCGTCGCGCCGGTGAACAGCGTGCATCCCTTGTAGGCCACATAACAAGGCTCCGGGATCAGGACTTCATCGCCTGGTCCGACCAGGACGCGCAGCGCCAGATCGATGGCCTCACTGCCGCCCACCGTCACGAGAACTTCATGCACCGGGTCGTACTGCAGGGAAAACCGGCTTTTGAGGTATCGGCAGATCTCCTGGCGCAGTTCCACGGAACCGGCATTGGAAGAATAATGCGTCTTCCCTTTCTCGAGAGACCAGATTCCTTCCTCCCGCACACTCCAGGGGGTTTCAAAATCCGGTTCGCCGATCCCGAGCGATATGGCGTCCTTCATCTCGTTGATGAGATCGAAATATTTCCGGATACCGGAAGGGGGAGTATCCACGACATTCCGGCGCAGCATGTCCTTCAGATTCATAGCACCACAGCCTCCCGTTCATCCTTGTGCTGCTGGCCGAACAGCACGCCGCGGTCCTTGTACTTTCGCAGCACGAAATGGGTTGCCGTGCTGAGGACGGAATCGATCGGCGCAAGCTTTTCAGCAACGAAAAGCGCGACTTCCTTCATGGTGCGGCCTTCGACGACCACAAACAGATCAAAGCCACCCGACATGAGGTTGCAGGCCTGAACCTGCGGGAACTGGTAAATGCGTTCGGCCACTTTGTCGAAACCCTGTCCGCGCTGCGGGGTCACACGGACCTCGATGTATGCGGTGACCATCTCCTGCCCGAATTTCTCCCAATCGATGAGGGCATTGTATCCGCGGATGACGCCATCTGCTTCGAGCTCATGGACTGCAGATGCCACCGCACCCGCATCAGCGGCCAGAATGGTTGCCATTTCCGCATCCGTCATGCGGGAGTTTTTTTCGAGAAGACTCAGAATCTCAAGCTTCATGTGACTTTCCTTCCTTCCTCGTCCCTGAAAGGGATACTTCGAGGCTTCGCCGCGATGTGAATGGGATTCCTGAAGAAAAAACCCTGCCGACGGCAGGGTTTTTCGTGTGCACGCGATATGTCCCGCCATCGCGGGTATCAGGCAAGCATGTAGCGGTCGCCTTCACCCGTGCCGTTATTCGATTGCTCACGCGCCTCGACAAAGCCTTCCGCCTCGTCGAGGTTGGTCGCGTATTTTGCAAGCATGTCGGTGACATGGGCTTTCATGTCCCGGATATCCCGCTTGATGTCGATGAGGCTTTCACGGTGCGCTTCCAGAAGTTTTTCAAGGCGCAGTTTTTCAGCCTCGGCTTCCGTACGGGCCGCGTCAAGCATGCTGTCCGCCTTTTGCTGGGCCTGGATGAGAACCATGGAAATCTTTTCGCGATCCTTCGCGGCGGCAGTAACATCCGTTCCTGCCTGATCCAGCTTGCCACGCACATCGCGCAGCTGAAGCTTGAGATTGGCAATCTCATCGTCCTTTTCCTTCAGCCGGCTGTCAAACTCGCTGAGGATCCGTTCGATGTACTCGTTCACATCTTCCTTGTTGTAGCCGGACATGCCGGTTCTGAACTTTTTTTCTCCGGACACGGTATTCCCTCCTCTATCCTCCATTTGCGAAGCAACTGGAGGACTTTCCTGGTGATTCGAGGCGAAGCATGAGTGTCTAGCCTGACAATTCAAGATGATGCATCAGCAGGCTGCATCGGAAAAAGCATGGTTTGATCTGCCTGATTTTCATCATCTTATCGCATCCGTCCGAAAAAAACAACGCCATTGTTGCTGAAAACCAATTTGCAACCGGAAATATCCGTTTTTTTCCGTGAATCGCGGTTTTGGGGCTGGTGAAGAACATGTTTTCACACTGAAATGGTTTGAAATATGCATCCGATGGGATAGAATAAGACGCAGGAACAGGCAATGCACGAAAACGCCTGTCTGACGCCGTTCTTGCTCGCCTGTTCCTCATGAACGGGTGTGGGAGCGCAGACGGCAGCAATGGAGGGATCATCCATGTACGCATTGGGCAAAATCAAAGTCACAACCGCCATTCCGGAACGCCTCGCCAGACTTCATGATGTCGCGTACAACCTCTGGTGGTCCTGGAACAATGAGGCCATCGATCTTTACCGGCAGATTGATCTGGCCCTATGGGAGAACCTGAACAAGAATCCCGTCCGTTTTCTTCAGGAAGTCAGCCTCCGGAAGATCGAAGACAAGTTGAAGGATGCAGAGTTCCTGAAGGAATACGACCATGTGGTCGAGAATTTCGATCACTATATGGCGGACCGGAACACCTGGTTCCCGCGGACATATCCCGACATGCAGAACGAGAAAATCATCTACTTCTCCGCCGAATACGGACTTCACGAGGTCCTCCCGGTCTATTCCGGCGGTCTCGGCGTCCTGTCGGGGGATCACTGCAAATCGGCCAGTGATCTGGGTCTTCCGTTCACAGCCATCGGTCTGTTCTACAAGCAGGGTTATTTCGAACAGAGAATCAACCAGGAAGGCTGGCAGCAGACAAACTTCCACAACTTGAATTATTCCCAGCTTCCCGTCCACTCCGTCGAGGATGCGACCGGAAAACCGCTCACCGTTTATGTCGAACTGCCGGGACGTGTCGTATATGCGCGGGTCTGGCGCATCGCCATCGGACGGATCAGCCTTTATCTGATGGACACGGATGTGCCGGAGAACAACCAGTTCGATCGCGCACTCACGGAAAGATTGTACGGCGGCGACCGCGAAACCCGCATCCAGCAGGAAATCCTGCTCGGCATCGGCGGCATCCGCACCCTGGATGCGCTTGGCATCAAGGGCACCGTCTACCACATGAACGAGGGTCACTCGGCTTTTCTGGGTCTGGAAGTCGCACGCAAGCTCATCATGGAGAAGAACATGCCTTTTGCGGAAGCCCGTGAAATGGTCATCTCCTCCTCCGTGTTCACCACGCACACACCGGTTCCCGCAGGCAATGACGTGTTCCCCATCGACATGATGGACCGTTATTTCTCAAATTACTGGGGGCAGCTCGGCCTGCAGCGGCACGAGTTCATCAACCTCGGCCTGAAGCCGAACGACGCGCACAATTTCAACATGACGGTACTGGCCCTCGGCATGTCGGGCCGGAGGAACGGCGTCAGCGAACTGCACGGAGCCGTGTCCCGCAACATCTACAACGACATCTGGGGCGAACTGCCCGAGGACGAAGTGCCGATCACCCACATCACGAACGGCATCCATACATTGACCTGGCTCTCCCCCAGTTTCAAGTACCTGTACGACAAATACCTGCCTTCGGATTGGAAGGAGCGTCCATACGACCCGGAAGTCTGGAAATCCATCGACGCAATTCCCGATGAGGAAATCTGGAAAACCCACAACGTGCTCAAGACAAAGACGATCAAGTTTGTGCGGGACAGGCTGAAACGGCAATACCTGCAGAACGGCATTCCTCTGCACGAAGTGAACGCGCTCGATGACATGATGGACACGAATGCGCTGACCATCGGCTTCGCCAGGCGGTTCGCCACTTACAAGCGCGCCAACCTCATTTTCCGTGACCTCGCGCGTATCGAACGCATTCTCAACAATACCGGCACGCCGCTGCAGATCGTCTTTGCCGGCAAGGCGCACCCCGCCGATCGTCCTGCGCACGAAGTCATCAAGAACATCAACGACATGGCACACCGGGAAGGCTTCAAAGGCAAGGTCTTTCTGGTCGAGAACTACAACATGACACTTGCGCGCAACCTTGTGCAGGGAGTCGATGTCTGGATGAACAATCCCCGGCGTCCCCTCGAAGCCAGCGGGACCAGCGGCCAGAAGGTGTGCATCAACGGCATCCTCAATTTCAGCATCCTGGACGGCTGGTGGTGCGAAGGCTACAATGGTCAGAACGGCTGGGTCATCGGCGACGATACGCAGTATGACAATGAACAGCAGCAGGACGATGCGGACAGCAAATCCATCTATGAAACCCTCGAAAAGGAGATCATCCCGCTCTATTATGCACGAAACGCCCAGGGAGTACCGACCGGCTGGGTCCGCATGATGAAGGAATCCATCCGTTCCCTGACGCCGGTATACGGCACGCACCGCATGGTGCAGGATTATGTGGATAAGATGTACGCACCCTGCATCAACCGCATCCGCGGCATCGTTGCAGGCAACTATGCTTTTGTGAGGCATTTTGCCGCCTGGAAGCAGAACATCTTCCGCTTGTGGCCGCAGGTCCGCATCATCGCGGACAGGGACATCCACGGATTGGCGGAATACAGTTCCCGTTCCGGCGAGGAAATCAGCCTCGGCGTGACCGTGCAGCTTGGCTCCCTCACCCCGGACGATGTGAAGGTCGAAATCTTCTATGGCTTGTCCACGGCGGATGGCATTTCGTCCGGGCATGGCGCTCCGATGAAAATGGTCCGTCAGGTGGATGCGACCACCTTTGAATATCATGGCCAGATCAACATTGACGACGGGGGTGAGTATGCCTACTCGTTCCGTGTCGTGCCCAGCCATCCGGGCCTGTTCAATCCGACGGACCTCCCGTTGATCCGCTGGACCACAGTCTGATGGATTTTTACCCAAATGGAACGGGGTTTCCCTCCCGGGATACCCCGTTCCATTTTCTTCCTTCCGTCGTTCTTCTTCGTTCCATTTCCGGTCAGAACGATTCCCTTTATTTGTCACGTGTGGTCGTTGACAGGGAATCGCATCATGATACAATGTTGAGGGAACCTGTCCCGCAGGCACGGTCCATGCATTCCACCCCCCGGCAAGCCAGGGCATGCTGACAGGACCTTGTGGTGATTCATGTCTAAGCATCAGGCGATTGCCCATTCAGGAACGGAGACGAGTACAGCAATATGAAGCGCAGCATCCGTTTTCCCCGTTGTTCCCGGTATATTCAGACAGCACGTCCCGTGCTGTCTGTTTTGTTGCTTGCACTGTTCCTGATTTCCTGTCTTCCGGCAATTGCCCCGGCTTATGCCGAAGAACCTGCACCGCTTGTCATGGAAGGCGTTGCAGCCATGCTGGTCGACGCGGACCGCGGCCAGATCATTTACGCGAAGCAGGAGACGGAACGCCTTCATATCGGCATAGCGGCCAAACTCATGACCGTCCTGCTCGCCATGGAAAATACGAAATCAGGCGCTCTCATCACAGCGAGCAGCGAGGCGGCCGACATGGAAGGGGCGCTGCTCAATCTGCGTGTCGGTGAAAAGTACGCCCTCGAAAATCTGGCCTTCGCGGCCATGCTCTCCGGAGCAAACGACGCATGCGTCGCGCTGGCCGAATATGCAGGTGGGACCATGGCGGACTTCGTCGTCCTGATGAATGCCAAGGCTGCCAGCCTCGGCATGCACAACACGCATTTCGAAAATCCGACGGGCATGAATGATGACAATCAGTATACGACTGCCGCGGATCTTTCCCTGTTCATGCGGCAGGCACTGGAAAACCCCGGGTTTTCGAATATTTTCGGCACGCAGGCAAAGCCCTGGTACGATGACAGAAAAACGACGCTTCTGACCAATCGCAATGCGATGTTCTGGAGTTACGACGGTACGGACGGCGGCGTTTCCGGGAGCAACGACCCAAAACTCGAAAGCATCATCACCACTGCCACCCGAAACAGCATGAGGCTGATCTGCATTGTGCTTGATGTGCCCTCCGGCAAAAACAGCACGGATTGTTCTAACCTGCTCACATATGGTTTTTCCAATTATCGATATGGCACACTGGTATCTGCCGGGCAGACGCTCAAGGGTGTCACCGTGGAGGACCAGCCGCTGAACCTGCTGGCACGGACCAATGAATTCTATGTGTATCCCATCGGGCAGAATTTCGTGAAGGACCTCACCATCACGGTGGATGACATGATGCTGAAGCCGCCGGTTCTGAAAAACATACCGGTCGGCAAGGCAGTATTCACACTGGCGGACAAAACGATGGTCGAGGTCGACCTGGTTCCGGAAGTGGACATTCTCCCGAAGCAAACACGCTGGCAGGCTCTGGTGAAGCGACTGCAGGAGAATCGGGAGATTCTCCTGCTGGTTCTGTTTCTTGCCCTGGTGGAAGTGGTCTGGATGCTCAGCCGGCTCTTTGCGTTGATTGTGCGCCACCTTCCCCGTCATCGCAGGGATGGCCTTCATTGATCTCTCTCTGTTACGATGGCGCTGCTTTCAGCGCTGCCTGCAGCCGATCGACCAGATAGCCAAGATGAACCGGTTTCGGGAGATAGCCATCCATGCCTGCCTTCAGACATCGCTCCCGATCCGAATCTCCTGCCTGTGCCGTCATGGCCAGAATCGGAACATGTTCCCCTGCCGTTTCGGAACGGCGAATCATCCGGGCCAATTCACAACCATCCATCCCGGGGAGACGGATATCCATCAGAATGGCGGAAACCTGGTATCGGGAAAGCAAATCCATGCATTCGCGGGCATCGACCGCGCGGTGAATCTTCATGCCGCCCTGGGCCAGATAACCGGTCAGGACCCCCGCATTGATACCGTCATCTTCAACCAGCAGGACGCTATGATGTGACAGGGTCCGCAGGGCGGCCAGCATTTCCTCCCGACCGGCCATTTCAAACCAGCCTTCGGTTCCGGCTGACTCAAGAAGAACCTCCGCGACAAAAACGGTCCCCTCATCTGTCCCGGATTCGAAATGGAGACTTCCCTTCATCAGTTTTGCAAGACCACGGGCAATCGGCAACCCGAGTCCAAGCCCTTCCCCGCCTCCAAGCCCGTCCCCGCCACCAGATCCTCGTCGGCCCTGAAACATGGCCGCAGACGATCCTGCATCATACCGGACGGCCATGCGCTTTGCAGCCGCCTTTTCTTCGGCACGGGCCTGATTCCCGAACGGAATGAACAAATGTTCCGTCTTGTCTGCCGGAATGCCGGGACCTGAATCGCTTACGACAATACGAAGCTTCACCTGGTTCCCGTTCGTTTGCGAGGAGGAGACCTGAACGTTGACAAAGCCATGTTCCGTAAACTTCACCGCGTTGTCTATCACCTGGGTCAGCATTTGCGCAAGACGCGCCTCATCCCCCACAAGCGTATCCGGAAGGTGCCCGACCCGCTGCAGACTGAAGAGGAGACCCTTGCGCGCAGCCATATGGCCAAAGGTCGTATCGAGACCATTCAGGAATGCATTCACATTGAATGGAATTTTCAAGGGTTCCAGATGGCCTGATCCGATCCGTGCGGAATCCATGACATTCTCCAGGATATTCAAAAGACTGCCTGCAGATTTCCGCATAAGCTCCACCAATCTGGCCTGTTCCTCGCCAAGCGGCGAAAGGGAGAGCAAATCCATCATGCCGCGAAGACTGTTCAATGGTGTGTGAAACTGCTGGCCGGCACTGGCAAGAAAAAGCGTCTTCAGATCACTTTCTTCCCGGACGGCCTGATACTCCGCCCTCAACGATTCATAAGCCTCCCGCTGTCTGCCCGCCTGAATAATCGGACCAATCCCTTCTGCGGCCATTTCCAGAAAATTGCGGAGATCTTTGCTGAAAAACCCGCTCTGTCTCTCATTGACCTGAAGCAGTCCGATGACGGAACCACCGGCCTTGACCGGAATCAGGCCGATGGAGGCATACCCGCTGCGAACGCAGGAAAATCTCAGGGATGACGCAAGCAAGTTCAGATCGGTTTCTTCGACAAGACCCATGGAATCATTGATGAAAAAACTGCCGTACTTGCTGCACCAGGGCAGCAGCATATCGGTCCGACCGCTCAGAATGCTGCCGCATAGACATTCGAGAAGCGGCGCCCCTTCCCGACCCGGGTCCGGAATGCGCTCTCCTTGCGAAGTCAACGCACAAAGGGGTCCCTCGCGCAGCAGAAAGCTGTCGGAGAGCCCCTCCTGATGGTAATAGGGGAAATCGCCGTCATCCTCCAGACGGATGGCGATGGCGCTGCAACCCGCAATCCGGTGCAATTGATCCAGGCAAAAGCGAACAGCCTCCCGCAAAACGGGAAATTGGTTCATTCGGGAGCAGATCATTCGTACTTCCCGTTCACGGCCCAGCTCGTCATGGAACATGACATCACCTCGGCGTTTTCAATGGCAGGTTTTCTGTTTTCAGGATCTGCCCTTGTTCTGGAGAGACAGGAAGGCAAGGATGAAATCATCCAGCGCGCCATCCATGACTGCCATCACATTGCCGTTTTCGTGGTTCGACCGGTGATCCTTCACCAGGGTATACGGACAGAACACATAGGAACGGATTTGGCTGCCCCATGCGATATCCATTTGTTCACCCTGAATCTGGTTCATTTTCTCCTGCTTCTCCCGTTCCCCCAGCTCCAGCAGTTTTGCCTTCAGCATCTTCATGGCCATTTCACGGTTCTGCACCTGGGAACGTTCGTTCTGACAGGCCACGATGATGCCCGTGGGAATGTGTGTGAGACGCACGGCCGATGAGGTCTTGTTGACATGCTGGCCGCCTGCGCCGCTGGATCGGAATACATCCATTTTCAGATCGTCCGGATTGATTTCCACCTTGACCGAATCGTCCAGTTCCGGCATGACATCCATCGAAGCGAAGGAGGTGTGGCGGCGTCCCGAGGAGTCGAACGGAGAGATGCGCACCAATCTGTGCACCCCTTTTTCAGAGCGCAGGAACCCGTAGGCGTTCTCCCCGACCACTTCGAAGGTGACACTTTTGATGCCGGCTTCTTCGCCATCGAGCATGTCCAGCTCACGCGTTTCAAATCCGTTGGATTCCGCCCATCGCACATACATGCGATACAGCATCTGAACCCAGTCCATGGCCTCTGTGCCGCCCGCGCCTGCGTGAAGCGTGAGAATGGCATTGTTGCGATCATACTCCCCGGTGAGCAGGGTGGAAAGAAACATCCGCTCATATTGCTGCTTGTCCGCTTCCATCTGGGAGGCGACCTCTGCAAACACCGATTCGTCCTGTTCTTCCATGCCGAGTTCCGCCAGCGTGAGTACATCCTCACAGGATTGTCTCAGTTTGTGGTAGGTCTCCAGGCGGCCGCGCAGGGATTTCGTCCTTTGCAGCACCTGCTGTGACTTTTCCATGTCGTTCCAGAATTCCGGTTCACTGGATTTCGCTTCCAACTCTTCGAGTTCAAGCTCCAAACCAGGGAGGTTAAAGTGAATCCCCCAATTCCCGGATGCTTTTTTCCAGCTCTTTCAAATCAAGACGGGCTTGTTCGAGTAAAACCAGACTCACGTTTCATCAGTCCTTTCACGGGTTACTGTGCGCACGGCCGTATCAGCGATACACCGCCAGCCTTTTCATTATACATGCGGAAGGATGTCCGTACAAGAGCGGCTGATCTGGCACGGATGCGGCTCTTGATGATATAATGAGGCATGCTTGAGCGAATTGATTGCCTGAAATGCAAATATTACTTTGTCACCTGGGATCCTGCGCGTCCGAAAGGCTGTCGTTTTTTCGGCTTCAAAGGACCCGGGTTCCCCAGCGACACGGTTCGCGCCTCTTCCGGGGAGGATTGCGGCATGTTCACGCCGAAAAAGGATCCCGGCGGGAGGAGCCATGGAAACCAGCACCCAAACCCATGAGGCCGATTTGCTGGCAAACCGTGAGGAAGTGCTGCTGATAGCGGTTCGTGCCGGCGAACTCCTGCTCCGGAACGGAGCGGAAACGTACCGGGTCGA